>CAZISF010000024.1:0-33850 GCA_964541915.1 uncultured Caulobacter sp. | reverse complement strand
GCTCGAGCGGCTGGTCGTACGCCGCCATCAGAGCCATGTTGAGGATCTTGGACACAGACGCCGACAGCGGCGCGATCTGCACCGACTTGTTCATGCCCAGCAGGATCGGACCCATCACCGTCGCGCCGCCGAGGCTCTGGACCAGCTTGGTCGAGATCGAGGCCGAGTGGATCGCCGGCATGACCAGGATGTTGGCCGGGCCGGTCAGGCGCATGAACGGGAAGTTGCCGCGCGACTCGGGCTCGAGCGCCAGTTCCGGCGGCATCTCGCCCTCGTACTCGAAGTCGACGCCGTCCATCTCGTCGAGCATGGCGACCGCCTCGCGGACCTTCTCCGAGCGCAGCCCCATCGGGTTGCCGAAGGTCGAGTAGCTGAGGAAGGCCACGCGCGGCGTGAAGCCCAGCCGGCGCACGGCGGCGGCGGCCTCGCAGGCGATCTCGACCAGCTCGTCGGCCTCGGGCATCTCGGTCACGTTGGTGTCGGCGATGAACACGGTGTGGCCCTTGGCCAGCACGATGGACATGCCCATGACCCGGCCGCCGGGGGCCGGATCGATGACCCGCAGCACCTCTTCCAGCACCTGGTCATAGCTGCGCGTCACGCCGGTGATCATCGCGTCGGCGTCGCCGAGCGCGACCATCGAGGCGGCGAAGCTGTTGCGGTCCTGGTTGATCAGACGCTGCACGTCGCGCTTCAGATATCCCTCGCGTTGCAGGCGCTGGTACAGATGTTCGACGTAGTCGGGATTGCGGTCCGACATTCGGGCGTTGACGATCTGCAGCTTGACCTCGTCCGGGTTCAGGCCGGCCAGGCGCATGTTTTCCTGCACCAGCTCCTCGCGGCCGCACAGGATCGCCTGGCCGTAGCCCTGCGCCTGGAAGGCGTAGGCGGCGCGGATCACGCTGGGCTCCTCGCCCTCGGCGAAGACGATGCGCTTCTTGGGACCGTTCATCACCGCGCCGGAGATCTTCTGCAGGAACGCCGCCGTCGGATCGAGCCGCTGGGCGAGCGAGGCGCGATAGGCGTCCATGTCGGCGATCGGTCGGCGCGCCACGCCGGTGTCCATCGCCGCCTGGGCGACGAACGGCGGGATGTACCAGATCAGCCGGGGGTCGAAGGCCGAGGGAATGATGTACTGCGGGCCGAACTTCAGCTGCCGGCCGTGATAGGCGGCGGCGACCTCGTCAGGCACGTCTTCCCGCGCCAGCATGGCCAACGCGTTGGCGCAGGCGATCTTCATCTCGTGATTGACGCGGCGGGCCCGCACATCGAGCGCCCCGCGGAAGATGTAGGGGAAGCCCAGGACGTTGTTGACCTGGTTGGGATAGTCGCTGCGGCCGGTGCCCATGATGGCGTCGCTGCGCACCGAATGGACCTCTTCCGGCGTGATTTCCGGGTCCGGATTGGCCATGGCGAAGATCACCGGATTGGGCGCCATGCTGGCGATCATTTCCTTGGTGAAGGCGCCGGCGGCCGACAGGCCCAGCAGCACGTCCGCGCCGGCCACGGCCTCGGCCAGGGTGCGCTTGTCGGTGTCGACCGCGTGAGCGCTCTTCCACTGGTTCATGCCGTCGGTGCGGCCCTGGTAGAGGACGCCCTTGGAGTCGCAGGCGATGACGTTCTCGGGCCGCACGCCCATCGCCTTGATCAGCTCCATCGAGGCGATGCCGGCGGCGCCGGGGCCGTTGAGCACGACCTTCACATCGGCCAGATTCTTGCCGGTGATGTAGCAGGCGTTGATCAGGCCGGCGGCGCAGATGATCGCGGTGCCGTGCTGGTCGTCGTGGAACACCGGGATGTCCAGCAGCTCCTGGCAGCGCTGCTCGATGATGAAACACTCGGGGCTCTTGATGTCCTCGAGATTGATGCCGCCGAAGGTCGCGCCGATGGTCTTGACCACGGTGATGATTTCTTCGGCGTCCTCAGTGTCCAGTTCGATGTCGATGGCGTCGACGTCGGCGAAGCGCTTGAACAGCACGGCCTTGCCTTCCATCACCGGCTTGGAGGCCAGGGCGCCCAGATTGCCGAGGCCGAGGATGGCGGTGCCGTTGGAAATCACGCCGACGAGGTTGCCCTTGGACGTGTAGTCGTAGGCCAGGTCCGGGTTCTCGGCGATGGCCAGCACCGGCACGGCGACGCCCGGGGAATAGGCCAGGCTCAGGTCCCGCTGCGTCGCCATCGGCTTGGTCGCCGCGATGGCGATCTTTCCGGGCGTCGGGAACTGGTGGAAGGCCAGCGCCTCCTCGTCGGTGAAGGTCTTCTTTTCGGAGTCGCTCATGGCGGAGGAGAACGTCCTTGAAACGCTGGGGCGCGCGTCGGTGTGCTGAGAGGCGCGCAACCTAACGGGCGAGGGCGGGCGGGACAACCGTGCGCCCAACTTTACCCGCCACAGCAGCCGTCATCCTCGGGCTTGTCCCGAGGACCCATGCACGATGCCATTTCCGGAGAAGTCGCCGCGCGTGGGTCGTCGGAACAAGTCCGACGATGACGGAGGGGGGATGTCGCGCTAATCCTTCCCCATGACCCAGCCCGCACCAGCTCCCGTGAAGATCGCCATCGCCGGCGCGCTCGGCCGGATGGGCCGGGCGGTGGCAGCCCTGTGCGAAGGGCGCGACGACGTCGTGGTTGTCGCCCGCTACGAACGCCCGGGCGTCGAGGGCGAGGGTCTGGTCACGATCGATCAGGCGATCGCCGCCGCCGACGTCGTCATAGACTTCACCACGCCCGAAGCCTCCGTGGCCCTGGCCGAAAAGGCTGCCGGCCGCGGCGCGGTGGCGCTGGTCATCGGCACCACGGGCCTGTCGCAGGACCAGACCCGCCGCATCGACGAGGCCAGCCAGCGTATCGCCATCGTGCGGTCCGGCAGCTTCTCGCTGGGCATCAACATGTTGCTGGGCCTGGTGCAGCAGGCGGCAAGGGCGTTCGACGCCCGCGACTTCGACATCGAGGTGTTCGAGGCCCACCACAAACGCAAGGTCGATGCGCCCAGCGGCACGGCCCTCATGCTCGGCGAGGCGGCCGCGCGCGGTCGCGGCGTCGAGCTGAAGGACGTCATCCAGCCCGCCCGCCACGGCCTGACCGGCGCCCGCCCCGAAGGCGAGATCGGCTACTCCGTCATGCGCGGCGGCGGCATCATCGGCGAGCACAGCGTCACGTTTGCCGGCGAGGAGGAAATCCTGACCATCAGCCACTCCTCGCGCGACCGGTCGCTGTTTGCACGCGGCGCCGTGACGGCGGCGCGGTGGGTCGCGGGCCGGGGGGCGGGCGCGTTTGATATGCAGGATGTGCTGGGGTTGCGGGGGTAGCCGTAGCCCCTTCCTCCCCTCGCTACGCTCCGGGGAGGATTGCTCTTCAGCCGCCGCGCGCCACAAACCACTCGTTCAGGAACCGCTTGTCGGCCTTGCCATAGAGGAAGTCGGCGCCCTGATAGCCGGTGACGGACCCGCCGGCCGCTTCCAGCACCGCCTGGGCCGCGCAGATGTCCCACTCGCTGGTCGGACCGTGCCGCGGATAGATATCGGCGCCGCCCTCGGCGATGCGGCAGAGCTTGACCGAGCTGTCCATCGCCAGCGTGCTGTGGAAGCCGTACTCGGTTGAGAGTTTGGCCAGCGTCTCTTCCTTCATCGTGTGGCTGATCAGCGCCACGGCCTCGCCCTTCGGCCATGCCCGCACATGCACGGCGCTCGCGGCGCCCCCCTCGGCGCGCTTCATCGCGCCCATCGCGGTGGTGAACCAGGTCTCGTTGCTCGCGGGTGCGCAGACCGCGCCGGCGACCGGGCGGCGGCCGGCGACCAGGCCGATGTTGACCGTGAAGCTGGGGTCGCCGCGCATGAAGGCTTTGGTGCCGTCGACAGGGTCGACGAGGAAGAAGCGGTCGCCGATGGCGTCAGGCGTGCCGAACTCGGCGGCCTGTTCCTCGGCCACCACGGCGATGTCGGGGAAGTGTTCCTTGAGCCGCTTGAGGATCAGCGCCTCGCCGACCTGGTCGGCGATTGTCACCGGGCTCATGTCAGCCTTGGCGGTGTGAGCCACAGTGCCGCCGTGCGACCAGTAGGGCAGGATCAGCCGGCCGGCCTCCTCGACGATGTCAGCGAGCACAAGTCCAATATCGGCGTCGCTCATCGGCGGCCTCCCGGGTCGTCGGCCACGAAAATCAGACGCACGACCGACGTATCGATGGCCTGTTTGCCGGCGTGTTCGAAATTCACGGTGACCCGCCGCCCGGCCACCGACTGCACCTGTCCGGTCCCCCAGTCGTCCCGCGTCGGGTGGCGGACCAGCGCGCCGGGCTCGATGAAGGGGTCCATGGGCGTCTCGTTAGGGGCCCGCGCCCCATTTGCCAACGGTTCAAATCAGGTCAATTTCCCCGGCCATGACCGATCCAGACGCGACCGAACCCGCCGCCCCGTCGCCGACGCCCGTCGTCGAGGAGCAACTGCCCGAAGCCGCCGAGCTGGCGGCGCAGATCGCGGCGCGCCTCTGTCACGACTTCATCAGCCCGGCCAGCGCCATCGTCTCGGGGCTGGACCTGCTTGAGGACCCGACGGCCCAGGACATGCGCGAGGACGCCATGACCCTGATCGCCCAGAGCGCCCGCAAGCTGGCCGACATGCTGCAGTTCTGCCGCGTGGCCTTCGGAGCCTCCGCGTCGGCCGAGACATTCGATCCCCGCGAACTGGAGAGCCTCGCAAAGGGCGTCTACGCCCATGTGCGGCCGGAGCTGGACTGGAAGGTCGACGTCGCTTCGCTGAACAAGGCCGCCGCCCGCATTCTGATGAACCTCTGCCAGATCGGCGCCGGGGCCCTGCCGATGGGCGGGACCGCCGTGGTCCGGGTGGTCGAGGCCGATGGCCGGGCGGCCATCACCCTGGAAGCGACCGGGCCGCGCGCGCGGCTGAAGCCGGAAGTCCTGCGCGGCCTGAAGGGCGAGCCGCGCGGCGACGCGGTCGGCGGGGCCTGGGTTCAGGCCTACTATCTCTACCTCATCGTCAAGGGCGCCGGCGGACAGGTGGCGGCCGAGGTCGGCGAGGACAAGGTCACGCTCGCGGCCTGGGCGCCGGCGTAGCAAATCCGCGCTCATCCCCCGCAAATTCTCCCCGCTCTCACCACCCGTTAACCGACGCGGCGCAAAACAGCGGACGGGGAAGGAGCGCCTGCGCCTTGAAAACCTGCCTACTGGTTGATGACAGCCGGGTGATCCGCAAGGTCGCCCGCCGGATCCTCGAGGATCTCGGCTTCGAGGTCGCCGAGGCGTCCGACGGGCTGGAGGCGCTCGCCTGGTGCCGCGCGGCGATGCCCGACGTGATCCTGCTCGACTGGAACATGCCGGTGATGAACGGCCTGGATTTCCTGCGCCAGCTGCGCACCGAGCCCGGCGGCGGCGCGCCCAAAGTCGTCTTCTGCACCGTCGAGAGCGAGCCGGTCCGCATTCGCGAGGCCCTGACCGCCGGCGCCTGCGAGTACATCATGAAGCCGTTCGACGGCGACATCATCCAGGCCAAGTTCGCCGAGGCCGGCCTGCTGCCGCGTGAGAGTCTGGCCGCATGACTCCGGACGACATCAAGCTCATCGTGGCGCTGTGTCGTCAGCGCGCCGGTCTGGGCATCGACCCGACCAAGACCTACCTGATTGAAAGCCGGCTCGCGCCGCTGGCCCGCCGGGAGGCCTATGGTTCGGTCAGCGAGCTGATCGCCGGCCTGCGCGCCCGTCGCGAGGAACCGCTGATCTGGGCGCTGGTCGAGGCGATGACAGCCAGCGAGACGGCCTTCTTCCGCGACCGCACGCCGTTCCATCTGTTCCGGGATGATATCCTGCCGACCCTTACCCGGATGCGCGGCCCCGAGCCGATCCGCATCTGGAGCGCCGGCTGCTCGACCGGCCAGGAAGCCTACAGCCTGGCCATGATCGCGGAGGCCGGCGTCGGTCTGGAACCGGGCGCGCGGATCGAGATCTACGGTTCCGACCTTTCCGAGCGCGCGCTCGAGAAGGCCCAGGCCGGTCTTTACAACCAGTTCGAGGTCCAGCGCGGCCTGCCGATCCGCATGCTGGTCGACTACTTCGAAAAGATCGATGAAAGTTGGCGGCTCTCGCCGCGCATCCGGCAAAGGGTCCGCTGGCGGCGCGTGAATCTAGCCGCCGATCTGTCGGCCATGGGCAAGTTCGACGTGATCTTCTGCCGCAACGTGCTGTCGGCCATGGACCCGGCGACCCGTCCCAAGGTGCTCGAGGGACTGGCCGCGGCCCTGCCCGCCGATGGCTTTCTGGTGCTCGGCGAGGGCGAGACGCCGCTCGGCCTGACGGACGCCTACCGCCCGATCAGCGGCCGCGAGGGCCTGTACGCCCGCAACCCGGCCTTCCGGATCGCCGCCTGATGGACTCCACGGCCGATGAGGCGGTGCTGGCCTGTATCCGTGTTCCAAAGAGTGGCTCCAAGAGCCTGTCGCGCATCGTCGCCGAGGCGTTTCCGGATCGCGCCTCCTTCTATTTGCCCGACACCTTGCGCCGCGAGGCCCGGATCAGCCGATGGCAGGGCTTCCGCCTCTGGCGATCGCAGGTCCAGAATCTCAGCAAGCGTTGGGGGGTGCTGTCGCTCGAAGCTGCGCTGGCCCGGATCGACGGCGCCGCGAAGCCCGGCGACCTCCTGATCGGCGGCCATTTCGATCTGTCCACCGCGCAGTCCGGCCTGTCTCTTCCTGTCAGAGGCATTGTGTTGCTGCGGGATCCCGCCGAGCGGGCGAGGTCCGACTACAACTACGCCCGTCAGGGTTTTCTGAAGAAGAAGCCCTGGCAGCGCTTCGACGCCCATCTGACGGCCCAGGCAGCCGGGCGATACGCCTTCGAGGGCTTTCTCGACTACCAGCTGGAACACCCGGAGGTGTTCGGAGACCTGGCCAGCGCCTACGTCGGCTGGCGACCCGGCGAACCAATTGAGTCCGTTCTGCCGAACATCTGGTGCTGGGGCGTGCTGGAACAGGCCGACGCCTTCGCCGGGCGCATGTCGGACCTGACGGGTCGTCCGCTCACCTTCGGCCAGACCAACGCCACGCGGCAGATAGAACAGCTGGATATCTCCGCCGCCGAGCATCGGAAGATCGAACGCCTCTACGCCCGCGATCTCGAGCTCTACGCCCGCTGCAGGGCCGACTACGGCTGACGCATCCGGCGGGCGGTCTCCCCCAAGCGGCGTCGGCGCACGCGCGACAACCACCCGCTTCCCCTTTGCTTCCGCGACGTCACGGCGGCATCTTCGTCGCGGGGCATAACGGGAAACGACCATGAGCGGCGCAGAACGCATTCCAGACGACATCGCCTTCCAGGCGATCAACCCGGCGGCCTACGCGGACGACAGCGTCCATGACGCCTTCCGCTGGCTGCGAGCCAACAATCCACTGGGCAAGGCCGAGCTCGAGGGCGTCTATCCGTTCTGGCTGGTGACCAGACACGCCGACATCCTCGAGATCAGCCGGCAGAACGACCTGTTCCACTCCGGGGACATGCCGACGACCTTCACCACAATCGAAGGCGACAAGATGGTCCGCGCCATGACCGGCGGCAGCCCGCATCTGGTGCGGACGCTGGTCCAGATGGATGCGCCGGACCATCCGAAATACCGGCTGATGACCCAGTCGTGGTTCCTGCCGCAGAACATCCGCAAGCTGGAAGACCGCATCCGGACCATTGCGCGCCAGCATGTCGACCACATGGCCTCGCTCGGCGGCGAATGCGACTTCGTCAACGAGATCGCCCTCTATTATCCGCTGCGGGTGATCATGGAGATTCTCGGCGTCCCGCCCGAGGACGAGCCGCGCATGCTCAAGCTGACGCAGGAGCTGTTCGGCGCCCAGGACCCGGACCTGAACCGTAGCCAGAGCGACGCCGGCGCCATGCAGGGTCCGGAGGCCCTCGCCGCCATTCAGGGCGTGATCGCCGACTTCTTCATGTACTTCAAGGCGATCACCGACGACCGCAAGGCCAGTCCGCGAGACGACGTGGCCAGCGTCATCGCCAACGGAACGGTCGACGGCCAGCCGATCAACGACTTCGAGGCCATGAGCTACTATGTGATCGTCGCCACAGCGGGCCACGATACGACCTCGTCCTCCACCGCCGGCGCCATCTGGGGCCTGTGCGAGTACCCGGAGGAGCTGGCCAAGCTGAAGGCCGACCCCTCCCTGATCCCGGGCCTGGTCGACGAAGCCATTCGCTGGACCACGCCGGTGAAGCACTTCATGCGCTCGGCCACGGCCGACACGGAAGTCGGCGGCCGCAAGATCGCCAAGGGCGACTGGCTGTGGCTGGCCTATCCGTCCGGCAACCGCGACGAGGCCGTGTTCGACGAGCCGGACGCCTTCCGTGTCGACCGGACGCCGAACAAGCACCTGGCCTTCGGCTATGGCGCCCACCTGTGTCTTGGCCAGCACCTGGCCAAGATGGAGATGCGGATCCTGTTCGAGGAGCTCCTCCCGCGTCTGGAATCGCTGGAATTCAACGGCACGCCGCGCCGCAGCCTCGCCAGCTTCGTCAGCGGGCCCAAGTCCTTGCCGATCCGCTACACGTTGAGCTGAAACGAAAAACGGCCCCCGTCCGTGTGGGCGGGGGCCGTCTTCAAATCGATTGTAGGAGAACGCCTACTTGGCGTCCTTGGCCGTCTGTTCGACGGCGGTGCCGGCGGCCTTGACGTCCTTGCCGGCGCCTTCGACGGTATTGCAGGCGGCGGCGAACAGGCTGACGGCCGCGACGGCCAGAATGATGACTTTACGCATGGCGTAATCTCCTCGGGCCCCGGAAGGCGGGGCGGTTGTTGCACGCCATGAGAACGCGCGGCCCCACGTCAGGTTCCGGCGGCGGCCCCCTCCGGCATGGGAAACACCAGCCGTGCGGTCAGCCCTCCCATCGTGTTCGGCTCAAGGGTCATCCTGCCGCGCAGCTGACGGGCGAAAGCCGTCATCAGGGTGCGGCCGACCCCGGCGGTTCGCGCCGCCTCGACCGAAGCGACAACGTCGCCGCCGCCGTCGTCAGCGATCGTCAGCTCGGCCTCGCCGTCGTGCAGACGGAAGTCGACGGTCAGGACCCCGCCACCTTTTCGCAGTGCGTGCTTCTGGGCGTTGGTCACGGCCTCGACAGCGAACAGGGCAAGCGGCGCCAGCTTGTCCGGGTCTATCGCAAGCCGGTCGGCGCGGACCTCGGTCCGGATGTGTCCACCCCCGACATCGCCGGCGAGCAGCTGTCCGATCAGGTCGTCGAGGAACGGCTTCAGATCGACGTGCTTTATATCGGTCCCCTGGTAGAGCGCGCGATAGATCAGCGCCAGGGCGGTGATCCGCTGCCGGGTGTCACTCATCGCCGCGCGCGCAGCCGGGTCGGCCAGGGCCCGCTCCTGCATGCTCAGCAGGGAGCTGATGACCTGGAGGTTGTTCTTCACCCGGTGATGGATCTCGCGCAGCAGCGCGTCCTTCTCGTCCAGGTTCGCGTGCAGCGTGGCGTCGCGGGCGACGATGGTCGCGGCCATGTGGTCAAGCGTTCCGGCCAGCTCGCGGATCTCGGGCGGCGCGCGGTCGACCTGCACCGGCCGGACGGTGAACCGGCCCCGGGCATAGATGGCCGCGACGCGCTGGAGATAGACGATCCAGCGGCCCACCACGCGGTCGGCGGCGAAGAACACGGCGACCAGGGCGACGATGAATCCGATCAGCGGGAAGACGACGCCCGACAGCGGGTCCAGCCAGAAGGTCGAGAACAGTCCCGCCGACGGCGCGGACAGCACCACATAGAGGTTGTCACCGACCAGCGGCGCCGCCGAATAGACCCGGCGGACCAGATGCCTGTCGAGCCCGTAGCCGAGATAACTCCCCCGACCCGCCACGCGGTCGATCCAGCCTTTCACGTTGGGCGGGAAGGCCGTCCGGTCGGTCACCGACAACATGGCGCCGTCACGATCGACAATGGCCACCTGGGCGCCGGGCGGCAGCGATCGCTCCTCGAGTTGCGGGCTGAGGGCCGACAGGGGGATGACCGCCGCCAGGACGCTGAATCCGGACTGGACGTCCTGGGCCCTTGTGACGGCGAACAGACTTGGAGCGCTCGAGTAGACGGCGCCGGGCGTCAGGGTGACCACCGAGCGTTCGCCTGCCGCAAGCCTGCGGAACCAGTCGCGATTGCGCCGGTCAGGGTCCGCTGGAACGCTTTCGGCCGAACAGGCGACCCGGCCGATACGGTCGAAGCGGATCAGGTTGGCGTAGCCCGGCAACCGCTGGCGGATGTCGGTCAGCCGACGCGAACAGTCCATGCCGATGGCGCCTGGCCCAAGCGTTTCAAGCAGAACGCCCGCAGCCTCCATACGCGCCCGCGCTGTGGCGGCGCTGCGCTGGGCGGCGAACTGCAGCACCGCCTGGCGGTCAGCATTCTCCCGCTGCAGCGCCAGCAGGGACTGGCCGGCGCCCAGCAGCAGGACCGGCAGCAGCGCCGCGGCCATGGCGACGCCCAGACGCACCCTGATCGTGGTCGCGGCCCCCCACCGCAACCGGTCAAACAGCTTCACCGGATCGCGCTCAACCGCTCCGCATCAGCGAGGATCGAGCGCATGGCGTCGCCGGCCTCGCGGCCGTCTCGATCGTACGATCCGGTCTCAAGAATGCCCTGCAGCGCCTTTCGGGCGCGACTGACGCGGCTCTTCACCGTGCCCACCGCGCAGCCGCAGATGTCTGCGGCCTCTTCGTAGGCGAAACCACCGGCGCCGACGAGGATCAGCGCCTCGCGCTGCTCGTACGGCAGCATGGCCATCGCCAGTCGCAGTTCATCAAGGGCCAGGGGGGACCCGGGATCATCAATGGCGACCAGCGTGCGTTCGGCGGCTTCCTGGTCCAGCTGGGTCGAACGCCAGGAGCGTCGCTTGTCCGAGTAGAACTGGTTGCGCAGGATCATGAAGGTCCAGGCCTTCATGTTGGTCCCGAGCTGGAAGCTGGCGCGGGCGTCCCAGGCCTTGATCATCGCGTCCTGCGCCAGATCGTCGGCCTGCGTCGCGTCGCCGGTCAGGGTGCGGGCAAAGGCGCGCAGATGGGGAATGAGCTTCACCAGCTCCTGCTGAAACACCTTGTCGCGGGCCGGGCCCTCGAGCGGCTGGCGCGTCGCGTCCGTGTCGGCTGTCATCTCAGCCCTCACCGCTCTTGTTGTCGGCGCGCCGCAGAATATCGAGAAACTCGTCGGGAACAGGTTCGTTGACCACCTCATCGAACATCTGTCGCAGCTTCACGCCGATGGCGCGTTGCCGGAGGCGTGCTTCATCAAGCGGAGCGGTTCCCTTCCGCTGTTCATCCATGGAACTTTGATCAATCATGCTGTCGGCGCGGCGAGAGGCCCGCCCCCTCCTGGAACTTTGACTTCGGCCGTTCAACGTCCGACTCCGCATCTGGTTCCCGAAAACAGTGTTCTCGATGATGGACCAGTCGCGATAGCATGGGAACCATCAGTGATACGGCGCGTTTGCGGACCGAGGGAGCCACGTCCCCGTCCTCACGGGCGAGGGCGTGTGCTCCGGACAACGAACTGAAACGGGAGGGGTTATGAGTCTTCTTGCTCGTCTGGCGCCGCATCTGCCCTACATGCGCCGGTATGCACGGGCCCTTACGGGCAGCCAATCCACCGGCGACCAGTACGTTCGCGTGGCCCTCGAAGCGCTGGCCGCCGGCGAACAGACGCTCGATAGCCGCCTGTCACCACGCGTGGCGCTGTATCATGTGTTCCATGCCATCTGGTGCACCTCCGGCGCCCGCCTGGAAGACCGCACCCCGGCCGACGGCGGCGATGCGAGCCAGCGGCTGATGCGCATCGCGCCCCGCTCGCGCCAGGCCTTCCTGTTGACCGCGCTCGAAGGCTTCACGCCCAGCGAGGCCGCCCAGATCCTCGACACGGACTTCCCCGATGTCGAACGGCTGATCGCGCAGGCCCAGACCGAGATCGACGCCGAACTCGCGACCGACGTCCTGATCATCGAGGACGAACCGGTCATCGCGGCGGACATCGAGGCGCTGGTCCGCGAGCTCGGCCACACCGTGATCGATATCGCCGCGACCCGCACCGAAGCGGTCGAAGCGGTGGCCCGCAAGGCGCCCGGTCTTGTGCTGGCCGACATTCAACTGGCCGACGGCTCGTCGGGTATTGATGCGGTCAAGGACATCCTCGGGCACTTCGATGTCCCGGTGATCTTCATCACCGCCTTCCCGGAGCGCCTGCTGACCGGCGAGCGCCCCGAACCGACGTTCCTGATCACCAAGCCGTTCCAGCCGGAGACGGTGAAGGCGGCGATCGGCCAGGCCCTGTTCTTCCATCCCGGCCGGACCGCCAAGGCGGCCTGACCCCTGTCATCTGCCCGGCGCGCCAGCGGCCTGCGTTTCAGCGGCCGTTGGCGTGCTGCTGGCGTCAGCGGCGGCCAGATCCCCCGCGCGGAACATCCAGCTCCCGAACAGCACGGCGACGGCCAGAACGGTCGAAGCCACCAGCATCCAGAACACGGAGCGGCCCCAGCGGCCCTGGCGAGCATCCGTGGCGTCGATGTGTGTCTCGGCGCCGCGAGCCCGGGAAAATCTGCGAAAGATGGCCATCGGAATACGCCTCCTGAGCGTCGTGTCAGGTCGGAAACGTTTCCCGGCAAGGCGTTGTTCCGGTTCGCGCGTGGCTTGAAAAATAGTTCGAACTTTTTTCGGGCAGGCTGGAACGGATTTGGGAGGAGGGACGTTTGTATATTGCGGAGGCGGCGACGCCCCCCCCGACTTGAGGCTGGTGAAAACCAGCCTGCCGCCTCCGCACCCTTTGTCTCGACGAACAGACTTCCAACAGGCGGATCTCACGATCCGCCTGTTGCATTTTCAGGTTCAGGGCCGGCTGAGGTGGAAGGTGACGTCGGTGCGACGGCGCAACGGCCTGTCGGCGCCCCCCATCGTGACGGCCCCCTGTTCTCCGACAGCGCCCACATTGAAGTTCACGGTCTTGAAGCCCAGCCGGACAACGGCGCTGCGTACAGCGTCGGCCCGCTTGCCCGACAGGACCAGATTGGCGGCCGGATCGCCGACGGCGTCCGCCAGGCCTGTCACATCGACCTGTCCGAGCACACAGCCACGCGTCATATCGCCCGCGCCCTTGAGCACGGCCTGCGCCTCGCGCGTGATGCTCGCGGATCCCCGCTCGAAATAGATCGAGACCGTTCGGTCCTGGCACAGGTTCGGCGCGCTAGCCCGTCGGAAACCCGCCATCGTGCCGCAGCCGCTCAGCATCAACGCCGCCGCACCGAGCACGGTGAGTCTGGATATCGTGTTCATCTGTTGCCCTCAGCCCAAGAAAAGGGCGGTCGACCCTGTAGCCAACCGCCCGCCAACGCCCCTCATCGAGCGCTCAAATCATCAAGTCCGCGGCCGGCCGTCTTCCCAGAAGTACCGGCCCGACGCCTTGTCGTAATAGTAGTACCGACCGGCGGCCTCGTCATAGTACTGGCGTTTGTTGGGCGCGGCCGCGCCGCAGCCGCCGTCTTCGCGGCAGCCCTTGATGGCGCCCGCCGTGCCGCCGACCGCGGCGCCGATGGCCGCGCCGGTCCCGGCGTCGCCGCTTCCGGTGTTGTTGCCGATCACCGCGCCCGCAATGGCGCCCAGCGCCGCGCCGCCCACGGCATTGCGTTCGACATTTCCGGTCGTCGTGCAGGCGGCCATGAGCAGGCCCGCGCCTGCCAGGGCGATCATGGTCTTGTACATCGGGAAACTCCTCGTCGTTCCGGCCATCCCCCGGCGAAGGGGCAACGTCTGAAGACGGCCGGAGTTCCTCTTGTGGAACCGCACGGGGCGGGCGACCGTTAGAGCGCGGACGGGGCGCGGAGACGACCAGGCGTGACATCCAGAAAAGAGGGCCAGCGGCTCGGGCGTGTGGCCATCGTGGTCAACCCCGCCTCGGGCAGTGCGGGGCCGGACGCTGTCGCCGAGGCCGAGCGAATTCTCGCCGAGCACGGCGTCGCCGGCGTGGTGACCGCGCCGGACGAGACCGGGCTTGAGGCCTGCCTCCGGGCGGCGCTGGACACCGAACCCGACGTCCTGATCATCGTCGCCGGAGACGGCACCGCGCGCGCCGGGGCCGAGATGGCCGGGCCCAAGGGCCCGCTGGTCGCCCCCCTGCCCGGCGGCACGATGAACATGCTTCCGAACGCCCTCTACGGCGGTCGCGACTGGAAGACGGCGCTGGCCGCCATTCTGTCGGATGGCGAGGAGAAGCGGGTGTCCGGCGGCGAGATCGACGGTCACGCCTTCTATGTCGCCGCAATCCTCGGCTCGCCGGCCTTGTGGGCCGAAGCCCGCGAAGCCGCTCGGGAAGGCGATCTGAAACAGGCCTGGCGCCGCGCGCAGAGGGCCGTGAAGCGGGCCTTTTCGGGCCGCCTCCGGTTCACGCTCGGCGGTCGCCCCCGGGGCAAGGCTGAAGCCCTGGCCCTGATGTGCCCGCTGGTCTCGAAGGCCATGGCGGACGACGAGGGGTATCTTGAAGCGGCGGCCATCGATCCCGCGAACGCGCTCGATATCTTCAGGCTCGGGTTCCATGCGGCGCTCGGCGACTGGCGGTCCGACGAAAAGGTGATGGTCGCGCGCGTCCGCGCCGGCCGCGCCTGGGCTCACGGGCATATCCCCGCGGTGCTCGACGGCGAGCCGCGGGAGCTGGGCCCGGTGGTCGACTTCCGTTTCCGCCCCCTCGCCTTCCGCGCCCTCGTGCCGCGAGAACCGGCGGCGGAGACCGCCTCGTGACGTTGCGCCTGGTCCATCTGTCCGACATCCATTTCGGCGGCGAACACCGGGAGGCGGTCGCCGGAACCGCGGCCTGGATCGCCGAGCACCGGCCGGATCTGGCCGTCATCACCGGAGACGTGACCCGGGAGGGCGAGGAGCGCGAGTTCGCCGCGGCCGGCGCCTGGATCAACAGTCTGGCCATCGAGTCCTTCGTTGTGCCGGGCAACCACGACACGCCCTACTTCGACGTCGCACGCCGGCTCTTCGCGCCCTGGGAGCGGTATGAACGCCATTTCGGTCCGCTGACCGAGACCGTGCTTCAGCGCGAGGATCTGGCGATCGCCCGGATCAATACGGCGCGGGGCGTTCAGCTGAGGACCAACTGGTCAAAGGGCGCCATTTCGGGTCGCCAGGTCACCGGCGCCATCCGCGCGCTGGCGCCCGCGCCGGCCGGGGCCCTGAAGATCGTCGCCTGCCATCACCCGCTGGTGGAAATGATCGGCGGACCGATGAGCGGTCAGGTTCATGGCGGGCATGACGCCGCGCTGGCCCTGTCGAACGCGCGCATCGATCTGGTTCTGACCGGCCATGTGCATGCGCCGTTCGCCCTGCCCTACCCGGGCGGCGACGGACATACCTGGGCCGTCGGCGCCAGCACCCTGTCTGTCCGGGAGCGTGGGTCGCCGATCGGGTTCAACTGTATCGAGGTCGAGGCTGATATCGTGCGCGTGACGGCCCTGGGCTGGACCGGGTCGCATTTCGAACCCTGGCGGACCTGGTCCATCAACCGCCGGCCGCACGCCCTCTGAATCAAAACAAGAACGGCGGCGGGATCGCTCCCGCCGCCGCCTTTGTGTTCGGATGGACGTCGCGCTCTAGGGCGCGCGGCCCCGCATCATGTGCATGACCGCCGAGACCAGGAACAGGACCAGGAAGACAAAGAACAGGATCTTGGCGATCCCGATGGCCGTGCCGGCAAGTCCGCCAAAGCCGAGAACGGCGGCGATCAACGCCACGACCAGAAAAATCAGCGCCCACTGCAACATGTTGCTTGCCTCCGTTTGAGTTCTCTTGAGCCGGATGGCCCTTGGTCTCTCAACGCTCGGCGCGTCGCAGCGTTCCGGCCCGATCTTCCGGCGCCGGGTAAGTCCATGCCGGGCCGCGACCTTGCGCGGCGTCGAACTGTCGGCCGGCGAGGTCCCAGTTCAACAGGCCGTCGAACCAGGCTTCAAGGAAGCCCTTACGGTCATTCTGGTGGTCGAGGTAGTAGGCGTGCTCCCAGAGATCGCAGACCGTCAGGGGAACCACTGCTCCCAGGGTCAGCGGGTTGCCCGCGTCATGGGTCGTGATGACCTTCAGCCGGTCGCCTTCTGCGACGAGCCAGACCCAGCCCGAGCCGAAATGTTCGGCGCCGGCTTTCACGAAAGCCGTCTTCAGGCCGGCCAGCCCGCCAAACGCCGCATCGATCGCCGCGGCCAGATCGTCGGGGACGGAAACAGGGTCGCCCCGCATGGCCTCCCAGAAGAAGCCGTGATTCCAGGCCTGGGCGGCATTGTTGAACAGCTTGGCGGACGACGCGTCACCGGCGGCGTCCAACACCACCGCTTCGAGACTGGCCGGCACCGAGCCCGCCTCATCGATCAGGATGTTGAGGGCGTCGACGTAGGCCTTGTGGTGCTTGCCATGGTGAAAACGCAGCGTTTCCGCGGAGATGACGGGCGACAGCGCATCGGCGCGGTAGGGAAGATCGGGAAGGATGAACATGGCGCTCTCCGGACAGGGTCGGGAGAGAAGCGCCCGGGACCGGCGTCAGTTCCGGTCCGGCTTTTCCATGAAGGCCCGGACGACGGCGGCGACCAGTTGCGGATTCCGCAAGGCGTAGATGCCGGCCGCCACGGCCGCGCCGGCCGACATCAGGGGCCGATCCCGAACAAGGCCGAGGATCATCTCCACGACCGAAGCGTCCGGCGCCACAGCGGCTTCCACCTTGCGATCTCCCTCCGCCTTCCGGGCGACCATGAAGCCCGCGAGGGCCACGATCAGGGCGGAACAGCCGGAGATGATCGCCGCCGCGCCGGCTGTGCCGACGTACGGTTGGACAAAGGCAAAGAGGGCGAAAAAGGCTGAAAAGACGCCGGCGGCCGCGGCGGCGGCGATAGCGGCGGCGGCCGCTACGGCCATCAGCGTCCGTTCCATCATCAGCGGCGGTCGCTTCTGCCGGAGAGGAGAAGGCCGATCAGGACACCGATCCCGACGCCGGCGAGGGCGGCCGTGACCGGGCGTTCCTTGACCTTCTCGACGACATAGCGCTGGGCCTCGTCGAACTGGGCGGTGGCCGTATCGGTGTAGGCGCGGCTCTGCGCGCGCAGGGTCTCCATACCTTCCCGCACCGCCGTCTCGGTGCGGTGAGCCGCTTCCGTCAGGCGCTCACGGGCATGATCGGTCGCCTCGATGAGACTGCGTTCGGCGTGCTTCGCGGCGGCCTTCAGGTCGGCCTTGGCCTGGTCGGCTTCGGCGACGGCGGGCGATTTGGCATTGATGGGCATGTCAGGCTCCGTGATCGCGGGCGCACCGAAAGCCGGCGGCCCTCCTGGCGGGGGACCGAGCCGGAACGCGATCCCGCGAGATCGGGTTCCATCCTAACGCCACAAGGGCCGCGGCGCCACGAATTCTCGCTTGTCGCACAGCGGGAACTTACTCGTTATGGTGTGACATGGACGACGCCGCGTCACAGGCCCCAGCTACCGTTGAAGCCGCAAGGCTGAAAGCGCTACGCGCGCTGCATGCGCTCGATAGCGGAACGGACAGCCGGTTCGACAGGATCGCGCGGACGGCCGCGCTGGTCCTGCGCGCGCCGCGGGCGGCCATCGTGCTCGTCGACGAGGATCGCATCTGGCATAAGGCGCGGGTTGGCGTCCTGGCCCGGGAATACCCCCGCGCGGGGTCGCTGGCGGATTTGATGGTCCGCGATCCGCGCACGATTTTCAGCGAGGATATCACCCGGGATTCCCGCTTCGCGGCCAACCGCCAGGCGCTCCTGCAGGTCGATGTCCGGTTCTATGCCGGCGCGCCGATCATCGCGCCCGGCGGGGAGGCCGTCGGCGTCCTGTCAGTCGGCGACCCGGAAGCCCACGCGCCGCACACCGAGGCGGAGCAGCTGGCGCTCGAGGACCTGGCGGCGCTGGCCAGCGAGATGCTGGTGCATGATGCCAGGACCATTGAAGCCGAGCGCAAGGCGCGTCTGGATCAGCGTCGCGTCGAACTGGCGCTCGACGCCGCCGGCCTGGGCGAATTTGAATGGGACATCGTCGAGGACCGGGTCTTCGTCAGCGAGCGAATGAAGGCCATTACCGGCCTTGTCGCGACGTCTTCCAAAGCCGAGCGCGGCGACGTCTCGTTCCGCTTCGTCCATCCCGATGACGCCGGGCGCCTGCGGAAAGAGGTCGACAGCGGCCTGCGCCAGCAGGGCCGTTATCAGGCCGAGTACCGGGTAATCAGGCCTGACGACGGTCGGCTGCGCTGGATGCAGGGCTCGGGCGTCGTCGTCACCGACCCGGCCGGCGCGCCTCGGCAGGTGATCGGCGTCGTCCGCGATATCACGGACCGAAAGACCGAAGAGGAGCACCGCGAAACGCTCCTCTCGGAAATGGATCACCGGGTAAAGAACGTCCTGGCGGCGGTTCAGGCGCTGGCCGCCCAGTCGGCCCGGCGCACCGACTCGAATGAGGGATTTCTGGCGGCGTTCACGGGACGGCTGAAGGCCATGGCCTCGGCCCATGAGCTGCTGACCGCCACCCGCTGGCGCGGCGCGAGCCTGGCGCATATCGCGGCGGCGGAGCTGGGCGGGCTGGCCCCCGGCCAGGCGCGTTGGGAGGGCCCGGATCTGGTGCTCACCCCACGCGCCGCCAACGCCGTGTCGCTGGCGCTGCATGAACTCGCGACCAACGCGGTGAAGTACGGCTCCCTGTCAGCCGAAACGGGTCGCGTGGAATTGACGTGGACGACGCCGCCGGAAGGCGGATTCCTTTTGCACTGGCTGGAAAGCGGCGGCCCGGCGGTGAAACCCCCGACCCGGCGCGGCTTCGGATCGACCCTGCTGGACACCATCACCGGCCGGGAACTGGGCGGCGAGGGGCGGGTCGAATACTATCCCGACGGCGTCCGCGCCTGGCTGCGCGCCGACCCGCGGGCGATCGCGGCCGCCATTGATGAACCGGCAGTGGCCAAGGCCGCCCCGCCCCCCTGGACGGGCGCATCGCATGGCCACAGCGGACCGGGCGACGTCGGTGTCGATGGCCTTCGCCTTTTGATCGTTGAGGACGCCGTATTGCTGGCCATGGAGCTCGAGGCCGGGCTGGTCGAAGCGGGCGCCGTGATCGTCGGCTGCGCAGCGGAGCTTGGCGAGGCGATGGCCATGCTCGACCTGCCGATCGACGCCGCCGTGCTCGACGCCAACCTCAACGGGGAATCCGTAGCGCCCCTGGCCGAAGCGCTGCGGGCTCGCGGCACGCCGTTCGTGTTCGCCACCGGCTATGGCGAGCGGGGGGCGCCGGAAGGCTTCGATGTCCCGGTCGTGCGCAAACCCTACAACGTGCATCAGATCGTCAACGCCCTGGCCGAGGCGGTAAGCCGCGGCTAGACGATGCCGCGACGTCGCAGATCGGCAAGCTCGCCGATGGTCAGCCCGGCCCGTTCCGCCAGGATCGCGTCGGTGTGTTCCCCCAGCCCCGGACCCGGCCAGCGCACGCCGCCCGGCGTATCGCTGAGTTTGGGGAAGGCGTTCTGCATCTTCACATCGCCAAACACCGGGTGTTCGACCTCGACGATGGCCTCCCGGGCGACGAACTGCGGATCGGCCAGCATGTCCGGCGCGCGGTAGACCCGGCCAGCGGCGACACCCTTGGTTTCCATCAGGGCCAGCAGGGCGTCCGCGTCGAGCGTGGCCGTCCAGCCGCCGATCAGTCCGTCCAGCTCGGTCTGGTTCTCGCCGCGGGCGGCGTGGCCGGCGTAGCGCGGATCCTCCGACAGTTCGGGACGGCCCATGGCCTCGCACAGCCGCTTGAACAGCGTGTCCTGGTTGGCCCCGATGACCACCAGCGCGCCATCCCGGGTCGGATAGGCGTTGGAGGGGGCGATGCCCGGAAGAACCGACCCTGACCGTTCCCGGATATAGCCGGTCAAACCGTATTCGGTGATCAGGTTCTCCATCACCGACAGCACGCTTTCGTAGATCGCAGCGTCGACGATCTGGCCCTTGCCGCTGCGGTGGCGGGCGTGGAGCGCCATCATCGTTCCAAGCGCGGCATGGAGGCCGGCCAGACTGTCGCCCACCGAAATACCGGCGCGGGCCGGCGCGCGGTCGGGCTCCCCGGTAATGTAGCGCAGGCCGCCCATGGCCTCGCCGATCAGCGCGTAGCCGGCGCGGGACGCATAGGGCCCGGTCTGGCCGAAACCGGAAACGCGGGCCATGACCAGGCCCGGATTGTCGGCTGACAGGCTGTCGTAGCCGAGGCCCCACTTCTCCAGCGCGCCGGGGCGGAAGTTCTCGACCAACACATCGGCCCCGCCGATCAGCTTGCGAGCGATGGCCTGGCCCTCGGCGGTCCGCAGATTCAGCGTCACGGACTTCTTGTTTCGCCCGATCACCGGCCACCAGGGCGAATGGCCCTTGGGCAGGCTGCGGCCCCACTGGCGCATCGGATCCCCCGCCTTCGGATCCTCGATCTTGATCACCTGGGCGCCGAAGTCGCCGAGGATCTGGCCGCAGAAGGGTCCGGCGATCAGGGTTCCCATCTCGATCACGGTAAGACCGTCGAGCGGACCGGCGGTTTTTGTCTTTTGGTCGGAACTCATCACGGCCCCGTGAGGTTTGGTCATCACCCGGCCCGCTTGGGGGCGTCGGCAGGCCTTGTCAACGTGTGGAGTAACCCGACATGAACCGTACGATCCTTCTGGCCGGCGCCGCGGCGCTCGCCCTGACCCTCGGCGCCTGCAACAAGAAGCCCGACGAAGCCGCGATGGGCGCCCCTGACGCCAATCCCGCCGCCACCATCCCGACCCCGGCGGACGAAGCCGGCGCTCCTGACTTCGTGGCCAAGGCCGCGACGGGCGACATGTTCGAGATCGAGTCGAGCAAGATCGCGCTTGAGCGCACGAAGAACACGGACGTGAAGGCCTTCGCCCAGATGATGATCGACGTCCACACGAAGACCACCAAGGGTCTGGGTGACGCCATCGCCAATTCCGGCCTGACGCTCACGCCTCCGACGGCGCTGCCGCAGGACAGGACCGACGCCCTGGCCGACCTGCGTGAGGCCAAGCCCGAGGACTTCGACAAGAAGTACATGGACGCCCAGGTCGACGGTCACCAGGCCGCGCTGGACCTGATGACCCGCTATGCCCAGGACGGCGACAACGCCAGCCTGAAGGCGGCCGCCATGGCCACCGCGCCGGTGGTTCAGCAGCACCTCGACAAGGCCAAGGCCCTGCGCGACGCCCTGAAGTAGACCCGAAGACCGGGCGGGCAGCGACAGCCGCTACCCGCCCGCCTTCAGCACGTTGTCGTCCGAGTTTCGGTCGATCAGGTAGTTGTAGGGATCGACGCCGCCGTACTTCGGCGCCTTGTCGACCGTGAAGGTGAGGGTCTGGGTCCCCGTGTGGATCGGCCGCGTGACGAGGGTGACGACCTTGCTGGAGTCGAAGCCCTTGTCACCCGGCATGGCCGTGAACAGGCCCACGTCCAGCACCTCGTCCATCGACGCGGGCGTCTCCCTACCCTTGCCGTCGGCGTAAAGCTTTTTCGCCTCGACCGTCAGCACGACGTCATAGCGACCGTCCTTGCGCTTCGTGACCGTCATCGCCTTCGTCTTGAGATCGTAGAGGGTGATCTTCTCGAACAGGTCGGTGATCAGGCCCTGCTTGTCAGCCGGCGCTTCGGCGCGCAGCGCCGCGACCAGATCCAGCGAAGTCGGATAGGGCGCGCCCTTGAAGGCGAACTTCGCCAGCAGATTGCGCAGGGCGCGGTTGACTGCGTCCTCGCCGATCTCCCGCTGCAGCCGGTACATGACCAGCGAGCCCTTGCGGTAGTGGATGTAGGGCTGGTTCTCGACCTTGTAGAGCGGCAGCTCCTCGACCAGTTCGCCACCGCGCGAGCGCAGGTAGCGATCCAGCTCGAACTTGAGGAACTTGCGGATCTGGTCCTCGCCGTACATGTGCTTCATGACCATCAGCGCCGAGTACTGGGCGAGGGTCTCCGACAGCACCGTCGAGCCCTGCTGGTCCGCGCCGATGATCTGGTGCGCCCACCACTGGTGGCCGATCTCGTGGGCCCCGATGTAGGTGACCATGTCGATCTTCGAGGCGTCCCGATAGTCGGCGATGAAGAACAGGTTCTCTGACCAGGGGATGGTGTTGGCGAACGACTGGGCGAAGTCGGCGTAGGCCGGGAACTCGAGGAACCGCACCTGGCGGAACTGGTACGGGCTGAAATTGGCCTGGAAGTAGTCCAGGGACGCCTTCATCCCCGTCTTCATCCGCGCGATGTTCCAGGGGTGCTGTGCGTCGTAATAGACCGCCAGATCGATGCCCTTGTAGGTCTCCTGGCTCACGGCGTAGCGGGCCGATTGCACGGAGAAGAACGGCAGCACCGGCGCCTCGGTGACGAAGCGGGCCGTGCGACGGCCTCCCTTCACGGTATCGGCGACCTTGTAGCCCGGCGCGATCGGCGTCTGGTCAGCCTCTGTCGTCACGGTGATGTCGGCCGTCACCCAGTCCGCGTCGTGGCGGATGTAGTTGGACTGCATCGACGCGAGGTCGCCGAGTTTGGGCATGCGCAACTCGGGCGGCAGGCCGTACTTGCGGCGCTTGGCGCGGTCCACGAGCAGGCCCTGACGCTCCATGCCCAGAGCCGGCGCGATGTCGCCGTTATTGATGAAGGTCCCATTGTCGACGATGCGGGTCTCGTTGCCCCGGTTCCTGAACCCGCGCTGGGACCGTTCGGTGGTGAAGGTGATCACCCGCCGCTCGCCCGGCAGCATCGGCGTGTCGAGCGCGAAGATGCGGTAGTTGAAGCGCTCGAAAGTCTTCTTGGGACGCGCGCCCTGGATCGACAGCGCCTTGACCACCAGATCCCGGTCGAACAGGACGTGGATTTCCTTCAGCGGCGCCGTGGTGCGATTTTCGACGACATAGGAGCCCCACGTCGTGACCCGGGGCTGGTGCGGATAGAGGTCCACATCCAGCTTCATCGAAACGATGCGCGGTCGCGGCAGATGCTCGTAGCGCAGCAGGGCCTTTTCATAGTCGGCCTGCCACTTCTCACCGTCGATTGTCGTCCGGTACTCGTTCCAGACGTTGGTGTTGATGTAGATGAACACGCCGGTGGTTGCGAAGGCGGCGAGGGCGACGGCGAAGGTCGCGCCCGCCTTGCCGGTCAGACGGCGTGGGAGACGGACCAGGCGCGGCCACAGGCGGCTCTCTGTGCCGCGACGCCACAGCGCATAGCTGAGCACGGTCAGCAGGACAGCGAACGCGGACCAGTAGACCCGGAACCAGGTCGCGCCGATCCAGAACTGGCCCTGACCGTTCATGTCTGACAGGGGCACGCCGGGCGCGCCGCCGTAGTTGTAGAGATTGTGCTCGAAGCCGAGGTTGTTGAAGGTGATCGTGGTGATCAGATAGATCACCATCAGGCCCCAGCCGACGAACTTGTGCGGCGCCAGCGTCTGCAGGAAGACCGCCAGGACGGCCAGCAGGAGCCAGTCCACGGCCTGCGGCAGGACATACCAGAAGAGCCAGGCGTCGATCTGGTAGTGGGTATAGCCCTTGATGGTCTGGATGATGATCGCGGCCAGAACGCTGACGACCAGCGTCGAGAGCAGCACCAGCGAAATCGCGAGGGTCTTGGGGCCAACGAACGCCCAGTCCGGCACAGGCGTGGAATCGACGATTTCGTGCGTCTTGCGCTCCCGCTCGCGCCAGACCAGTTCGCCGGCGTAGTAGACCGCGATGATCATCGGGATGAGGCTGAACGATCCGAGCAGGGGCGGGATCAGCGCCCGCGTGACGGGCCAGATCTGGCCGCCATAGCCCGTCTCGTCCGTGGTGAACCACAGGGCGCCGATGGAGTTGAACAGGCCCATGGCCAGCAGGACGAGATAGGCGGGGCTGCCGAACACCTGGCCCATGTCGAGGCGGGTGCGGGCGATCAGCTGGGCCCAGGCGGCGGCGCCGTCGAAGCGGGCTTTCGGCAACGCGGTGAGCGGCCGGGGCGGAGCGTCCACTACCACGACGTCTTTGAGCGCCCTTTGCGACTTCTTGCCGAACAGCGCGCCCGACTGGAACCGGAACAGGACGGAAGCGAGCGCGAGGAACAGGGCGGACAGGCTGACCGCGAACAGCCGGTTGAAGAGCAGCAGGCCCGTGAAGGCGGGCGTCAGGGTGTTGCGGTCGGCTACCGTCCAGTACTTGGTCGCCAGCCCGAACGCCCCGGTGCCAAAGGGCTCCCAGAGGGCGGCGGTCTTTTCGAACTCGGGCTTTTCGAGCGCGATGCCGGCGACCGTCCAGAGGATCAGCAGGGCGATCACGCCGACGTAGGTCCACATCAGCGAACGCGTGACCGTCGCCAGGGCGAAGAACATCGAGGACGTCAGCAACAGGGCCGGCAGGGCGAGCACGAAATAGGAGAAGACAAAGGGCTGCAGCGTCAGCGGGCCGAGCGTCTCCCTGTCGACCCACGGCATGAAGGAGCCCACCGCAATCGCCGCCGGCACGGCCAGGAACGACAGGCAGACCGCCGAGAAAGCCCCGGTGAACCGTCCATACAGGTAGTCGAACTTTGAAATCCGCGTGGAGCGCAGGATCGAACCGAAGCCGGTCTCGTCATCCCGGACCACGATGTTGGCGACGAACGCCGTCGTCACGAACATGTAGAAGATCGAGAGGATGAGGTGCATCGTCGCGATCATGAACGGGGCGTTCTTGTGCATGCCCCCGCCTCCGCCACCGATGCGGATCTGTTCGATCGTCACCGCGCCGAAGGTCAGCAGGAAGAAGATGCCCGCCGCGACCCAGAACACCGGATTGCGCAACTGGTAGCGAAACTCGAAGCCCGCGATCTTGCCGAACATGTCGGGGCCCTCGCTCAGGCGGCCTTGCGGTGCTGCGAGAGGGTGGAGAAGTAGACGTCCTCCAGATCCCCCTGCACCGCCGTGAAGCCGTCGCCCGGGTCACTGTCGGCGATGATGTGGATCACCGTGCGGCCGGCGAACAGGCGGGTGGAGATCACGCGATAGCGGGCGCGGTGGGCTTCGAGCTCGGCCTTGTCGATGACCTTCTTCCAGATGTGGCCCTTCAGGCCGGCGACCAGGTCGCTCGGCGCGCCCTGACCGACGATGCGGCCGTCGCAGATGATCGCCATGGCCGGGCAGAGGTCCGACACGTCCTCGACGATATGGGTCGAGAGGATCACCACCACATTCTCGCCGATCTCGGCCAGCAGGTTGAGGAAGCGATTGCGCTCTTCAGGGTCAAGACCGGCGGTCGGCTCGTCGACGATGATCAGCGAGGGGTCGCCGATCAGGGCCTGGGCGATGCCGAAACGCTGACGCATGCCGCCGGAAAAACCGGCGATGGCCTTCTTGCGCACAGTCCAGAGGTTGGTCTGGTTGAGCAGGGTTTCGACGGTCTCCTTGCGATCCTTCGCGCTGGAGATGCCTTTCAGCACGGCCATATGGTCGAGCATGTCGTAGGCGCTGACGCGGGGATAGACGCCGAAATCCTGGGGGAGATAGCCGAGGGTGCGGCGGAGCAGTTCCGGATCCTTGAGCACATCGATGCCGCCGAAACGCACATGGCCGGAGGTCGGCGCCTGCAGGGTCGCGACCGTGCGCATCAGGGTCGACTTGCCGGCGCCGTTCGGGCCCAGCAGGCCGAACATGCCCTTCTCGACGGTGAGGTTGACCTCGTCGAGCGCGACCGTTCCGTTCGGATAGACGTGCGTCAGGTTCTCGATAATCAGCATGATGCGGCCCACCCCCCCGGTGAATGAAACTTGCGCTCGGTTCGCCCCGCTGAAAGTCATGGCGGCGCGCGGCGCGGGGAGCAAGTGAAAGAACCGTAAGGCGCGGAACGTCTCGCCATCGTCATCGCGCTTCGTTAGGACAGCGCAATGACCCGCAAGATCGCCTTTGACGCCATCGAGAACTTCCGTGATTTCGGCGACTATCCCGTCGGGGGTCGCCGCCTGAAGCGCGGCGTGCTGTATCGCGCCGCCCACCAGTCAGAAGCCACCGAGGCCGACCTGGAGGCCATGCGCGCACTGGGTCTTTCGGTCATCGTCGACCTTCGCCGGCCCAATGAGCGCGAGCGCAGCCCGAGCCGCCGCTGGGAGGGCTTTGACGGCCTGGTGATCCAGAACGACATGGGCCATGCCGAGGAAGATCCTTGGCATGTGTTCATCCGCAACTCCGACCTGAGCCCACAGGCCTTCACCGACTACATGGTCGGCTACTACCGCGAGGCGCCGTTCGTCGATCGCCACGTCGACCTCTACAGCCGCTATTTCCACGCCCTTTCGGAGATTGACGGCGCGGTGCTGATCCACTGCGCGGCCGGCAAGGATCGCACGGGCATCCTGGCGGCCCTGACCCATCACCTGGCCGGGGTGCACGAGGACGACATTCTCCATGACTTCCTGCTGACCAACGACGCCGAACGGTTTGAGCGCCGCGCGCCCCAGTTCGCGGCGGTCGTCGAGGAAATGACCGGACGTCGCCCGACCCAGGAGGCGGCGATCACCGCGCTCGGCGTCGAGGCCCACTATCTGGAAACCGCCTTCGCCGCGATCCACGAACAGCACGGCACGCTGGACGCCTATCTCGAAGACGTTCTGGGTGTCGACGCCGCGCGGCGGGCGGCCATCGCCCACCGCATTCTGGACTAGCACCGGAAATTCGGCGGGCTGCCGTGGCGGCGCCCCGTGACAAACGCGCGTTTGACGTCCACCGTTGAGACAAGGCCGCGGCACGACGGCCTCTCTCATCAGGGCAGGACGATAGCCGCATGCACGACGCCGCGCCGGGTCACGCTGACCACGATCTGACCGTTCTGGGCGAGGTGCTCCCAGACGGAATCGAGCCCGCGAGCGCCCCGGCCTCGCCCGCCCCGGCGGCCGGACGTCTCTCTCTCAGCGGCTGGAGCTGGTCGATCTTCCAGGGCGGCCGGGATCCCTATGTCATCCTGATCACCATCTACATCTTCGCCCCCTATTTCACGGGCAAGGTGGTCGGCGATCCGGTCAAGGGCCAGGCGATGATCGCCACGGTCAGCACGCTCAACAGCATCCTCATCGCCTTCACGGCGCCGATCCTCGGGGCGGCGATCGACCGGTACGGCTCGCGCAAGCGTCTGATGATGGTGCTGGTCGCCTGCATGGCGCCCCTGATCTTCGCCCTGTGGTTCGCCAGGCCGGCCGGCGCGGGCCTGCCGGTGATGGCCGGCCTCTGGCTGTTCGGCATCATCGGCGTGCTGTTCGCCTACTGCGAGGTCGTGCACAATTCGATGCTGATCAACGCGGCTGGCCAGCGCCATGCGCCGCAGGCCTCGGGCCTGGCGCTGTCGGCGGGCAACTTCTTCTCCGTCATCACCCTGACCTTCTGTCTGCTGGCGTTCGCGCTGCCCGGCAGCCCGGCGGTCGCAGGCTGGCCGCTGGTGCCGGCGCATCCGTTGTTCGGGCTTGATCCCAGCCAGTCGGAGACCGAGCGGATCGTCGCGCCGATCGCGGCTGTCCTGATGGTGCTGCTGTCGATCCCGCTGTTCCTGTTTTCAAGGGACGCGAAGAACACAGGAACGAGCTTCATCGATGCCCTCAAACAGTCCGCGACGCACATCGGCGGCGTGGCCTGGTCCCTGATCCGGGCGACGATCCAGGGACCGGCGAAGCTGCGCGAGGTGCTCGGCGTGCTGGTCACCGAGCGGGACGCGGTGATCTATCTGGGCGCGCGGATGCTGTTCAACGACGGCATGACCGCCCTGCTGATCTTCTCGGGCATCTACACGGCCGGCGTCATGCAGTGGCATATCCTCGAGATGCTGGCCTACGGCATCCTGTTGAGCGTGTTCGCGGTCATCGGCGGCCTCTGCGGCGCGGTCTTCGATACCCTGTTCGGACCGCGCAACGCGGTGCGGATGGAGATCGCCGGCTCGCTGGTCTGCCTGGTCGCCTGGCTGGGCATGCGCCGCGACCGGATCCTCTATTTCTGGCCCTACGACGCCTCGGCCCATGCGCCGATCTGGAAGGGTCCGATGTTCACCAGCCTGCCGGAGGTCATCTATCTGGCTATCGGCTTTGGCGTGGCCGTCTTCGTCACCGCGCAATACGCCTCCAGCCGGACCTTGCTGACGCGCCTCGTGCCGCCCGAAAAGCTGCCGGCCTTCTTCGGCATGTATGCCCTGTCCGGCAGCCTGACCGTCTGGATCGGTTCGCTTCTGGTCGGCCTCTTCACCACCCTGACCAACAGCCAGACGGGCGGCTTCATCCCGATCGCCGGCCTGCTGGCGCTCGGTCTTGCCGGCATGATGTTCGTCAGGGGCGGCGGCAAACAGAGCGTCTGACCTTTACGGGGACGGCGCGGGGGGCTATCTGGCCCCTCATGCGCGCGGCGACGATCCTGGAGCGGCCCTGGAGGGCCCCGGAAGCGGTGCTGTCGGCCTTCGCCGACGATCCGTGGACCTGCGCCTTCCTGTCCGGCGGCGAGGGCGAGCGGGCGCGCTGGTCCTATGTGCTGCGGGATCCCGACGCGACCCTGACCCTGAGGGCGGACGATCCGGCCGATCCGTTCTCGGCCATGACGACGCTGTTGGGTCCACGGAGGCCGAGTCATCCGGACGGGCCGCCGTTCCAGGGCGGTCTGGCCGGACTGGCTTGCTATGAACTGGCCGACCGGATCGAGTCTTTGCGCCTGGCGCGCCTGGAGACCTGGCCTGACCTTGCCGTGGGCCAGTTCAGCCGGCTGCTGGCCTTCGATCACCAGACGCGTCGGGTGCTGGCCATAGGCGCTGACGCAGGCGACGCGGCGGTCGCGGCCGGCTGGCTGGACGCGCCGGCGAGGATCGCCTCAGGTGCGGCCCTGGTCGCCGGCGCGGAGGATGTGACGCCCGCCGAGGCCTACGAAGCGGCCGTCGCCGAGGTGATCGGCCGCATCCACGACGGAGAGTATTTCCAGGCCAATATCGCCCGCCGCTGGGCCGGCCGCCTGACGCCTGGCGCGATCCCGTTCGACCTGCTGGCCCGGCTCGTCGCGCAAAGCGCCGCGCCCTTCGCCGGCTATCTCCGCCTGCCGGATCGGGCCGTGGTGTCCAACTCTCCGGAGCGGTTCGTCAGCGTCTCGGCCGGGGATGCCCTCTCCGTCGAGACCCGGCCAATCAAGGGCACCCGACCCCGCGGCGCGACGGCGGATCTGGATGCGGCGTTGTCCGCCGAGCTGCTGGCCAGCGACAAGGACCGGGCCGAAAACCTGATGATCGTAGACCTTATGCGCAACGACCTGTCGCGGGTCTGTTCGCCGGGCGCGGTGACCACGCCGGAGCTGTTTCGGGTCGAGAGCTTCGTCAACGTCCACCATCTGGTCTCGACCGTGCGGGGCCGGCTGGCGCCCGGGCTGACGGCGATCGACCTGCTCGCCGCCGCCTTTCCGCCCGGCTCGGTGACCGGCGCGCCCAAGGTCCAGGCGATGAAGTCGATCGCCAGGCTGGAACCGCCGCGCGGCCCCTACTGCGGAGCGCTGTTGTGGGCCGGGTTCGACGGGGCTTTCGATTCCAGCGTCCTCATCCGAACGGTGGGCCTCGTCGAGGATGCTGACGGCTGGCGCTATGAAGCCCGCGCCGGGGCCGGCATCGTCGCCGACAGCGATCCTCGCGCCGAACGCCTCGAGACCGAAACCAAGATCGCGGCGTTGCTGCGCGCCCTGAAGGACCCCCGCCATGATGCCGTTTGATGATCGCGGGCTGCTGCTCGGCGACGGCCTTTTCGAGACCATCCTTGCCCGGAATGGCGAGCTGATCCTGTTCGAGGCGCATATCGAGCGGATGCAGCGCGGCTGCATGGCGCTGGGCCTTCCGGCGCCGCACATCGAGGACGTCCGCGCGCTATGCCGGGACGTGCTCGAGAGCAGCGGCCTGACCGGAGACCGGGCCGCTGTCCGGATCACCATGACCGCAGGGTCCGGCGGGCGCGGTCTTGAGCGTCCGACGACGCCGGAGCCGCACATCTTTGCGACGGTCGCCCCCGCGCCGCGCCCGGAAGGACCGCTTGTGCTGGCGACCAGCGACGTTCGCCGCAACGAGGGGTCGCCGGCATCGCGACTGAAGACCCTGTCCTACCTCGACAACGTCCTCGCCCGCGCCGCCGCCGCGCCGGCCGAGGCGCTGCTGTTGAACAATCGCGGCGAGGTCGCCTGCGCCGCCGCGGCCAACATCTTCTGGGTGCGAAACGGCCGAATCTTCACACCGCACCGCGACTGCGGCGTGCTTGACGGCGTCATGCGCCGACAGGTGATGGCGCTGGCCAGGGTGGAGGAGGTCCAGGCGCCGCGCGCCATGCTGGAGTCGGTCCAGGCCATCTTCCTGACCAGCAGTCTGATCGGCATCCGGCCGGTCACTCGTCTGGATGGCGTCGGGCTGGGCGAGCACCGGCTGGTGGCCGAACTGGCCGAAGCCCTCGCCGCCGTCAGCTAGTCTTGGCGACCTTGTCCGACTTGCGGGGCCGCAGATAGAATTTGCGGGTGAAGGTGACCGCGTTGGGCATGACCACATCGACCGGCGAGTCATAGGTGTAGGTCACCTCGGACATCACCACGCTCTGGCCGGCCGAGACGACGCCTGTCGGGACGCCCGTGACCGTCGCGCCGACCGTCAGCGCCGTCAGGCCCGAACCGCTGCTCCAGTCGACCTTCGGCGTTCCGCCGGAATCGGCCGTCAGACTGCTCACCCGCATCTTCAGCGAGGCCGTCGAATAGGGGCTCATGATCGTCGCGGCGATGCCGAAGATGTCGGTGATGTCGGCGCTGCTGACGCTGGAGGACTGGGTCACAAGGTCCCCGACGGCGGAGGCCGCGTGCGCAGCCTTGCGTTCGGCGAGCAGGGCCTGCGAGATCTCCGCCATGCCGAAATAGCTGGCGATCATCGCCGGCGCGATCAGCGCGAATTCGACGGCGGACACGCCGCGATTGTCACGCCGCAGTCTGGCCAGAAAGCGCATCATGACGCGTAGGGCTCCGTGCGGAAGGTCGAAGTGGCCGAAATCATCCGCTTGCCGTTGGACAGGTTCTTCAGGCCGGGGGTCATCAGCGGCGCCATCACCGACCATTCATAGTAGACGCGAACGAGGACGATGGCCTCCGACCCGCCGGGGGTGAAGGCCGTCTTGCTGTCGTCGAAAGCCCCGTTCGTGGTGGGGTCGGTGAAGGTCACGTCGGAGAACTTCGGGAAGGTGCGGACATCGACATGGACGGCGGAGGAGCAGCCCGGTCCGAGCCAGCTCATCTCGGTGCAGACGGCGGTCTTGAACGTAGACGCGGTGCCGCCGGCGGTCTGCAGTTCGCCGGTGCGAATGGTGCGCGACGCTTCGTCTACGGCGTTCTCGAGGGTCGTGGAGACCAGAAACACCAGACCCAGATCGAGAATGCCGAAGATCAGCGCCAGAAAGGGCGTGGCGACGATGGCGAACTCGACCGCCGTCGCCCCGTCGCGGTTGCGACGAAAGCGGCCAAGCAGTGACTTCGCGCTGTGGGCCGTTTTGGCCATCGTCCGGGACGCCTTTCCTTCGGAAGACCGAAGACTAGCAGCCCGTCCCTAACCGACGGTTTACTGGACCGGCTACTGGGGCGCGGCGGCCTTCGCGGCGCTGGCCGCCGCCGCGGCGCGGTCCGTATAGGACGTGTAGGGCGGCGCCCATTGGCTGTAGACGCCCGAGCCTGAGTCTCGCTCGCCCGGCATCGGGGTGCGCTCGCAGCGGGGTGAACAGGAGTAGTTGTAGACGTCAGCCCCGCGATAGAAAGAAACCCGGCCATCATCCGCGGCCGCGACGACGATCTGGCGGTCCAGGATGGTCCGGCCCCGTGCGTCCAGCACGACCAGATTGGTCACGCCGTAGGACTTTCCCAGGATCAGCAGATTGCGACCGTCGATGATCGTGACATCGGCTACCGACGGGTTGCCGATGAACACATCCCTGGCGGGGGCCGACAGCGTAACACGTGACGTCTGGTCGATACGGACCGGCACGCCCTGGGCCAGGGCGACGCCGCCGGTGGTCAGGACCGCGAGCGCGGCGAATAGGGCCAGGGGACGACGCATGGCGAAAACGGACCTTGTCTGCGGATGCCGCAGACTCCGACGGAATGGTCAACAAAGACTGAAATTCCGCCGTCCACGCGCGCCTGTGAATCTATAAGGACTCGGAGGCCGATTTCAGCGTCATGGTTAACGGAAGCTAATAGTAAACTCAAGTAAACCATAGAAAAAATTCGAGAGTATTCGCTTGTTTACTGGCCATTAAACGCGCCGGCCTAGGGTGGCCTTGTTTTCGGGGGCAGACAGGCCAAGCGGCTTGATCCCTCTACCGCCAACTTGCTGATAGGAGATCAAGCAATGACCAAGTTCATGACTCGCTTCGCCAAGGATGAATCCGGCGCCACGGCTATCGAATACGGCCTGATCGTCGCCCTCATCGCTGTCGTGATCATCACGGCCGTGACGACCCTCGGCACCAAGCTCAACACCGCCTTCACGACCATCAACGGCAAGCTGACCTAACACCGGTCAACTCTACCGTCGAAGACAGGGGGCCGCGGAGAAATCCGCGGCCCTTTCTGCTGCTGGAAGACCAACAAGTTATTGAAATATTACGATAAAAAGTCCGGGATTTTGTTTCGCGTATCAATGATCGATTCACGATCGGGGGCCATAGTGACCCTCGAAGGCCGGACAAGCTTCCTCCGAAGTTTCCTGGCCCTGAGACAAGAATTCAAATCGACCCGCCCCGGCGGCCGGTCACATCAAGGAGCTGCACTATGACGAAGTTCATGACCAAGTTCGCCAAGGATGAATCCGGCGCCACGGCTATCGAATACGGCCTGATCGTCGCCCTCATCGCTGTCGTGATCATCACGGCCGTGACGACCCTCGGCACCAAGCTCAACACCGCCTTCACGACCATCAACGGCAAGCTGACCTAACACCGGTCAACTCTACCGTCGAAAACAGGGGGCCGCGGAGAGATCCGCGGCCCTTCTGCTTTTCTGGCCGGGCGTCAACCAAAGGTTCACCCCGGCGCGCGAGACTCCCATCGAGGACTTTTCGCGGACAGCCATGATTCACCTGATCCAGATCGCGATGCTGCTGGCGTTCCCCGCCCTGGTCATCATCGGGGCCATGCGCGACGCCGTCAGCTTCACCATTCCCAACTGGATTTCGATCGCTCTCAGCGCGGCCTTCCTGCCGACCGCGCTGATCCTCGGCGCCGAACCGGGACAGATCGGCCTGGCCCTGCTGATCGGCGGCGGAACCCTGATCGCCGGCATGGGCATGTTCGCCGTCGGCTGGATCGGCGGCGGCGACGCCAAACTGTTCGCCGCGGCGGGCCTGTGGATGGGCCTCGGCGCGCTGTTGCCCTACCTCCTTGTAACGGCGCTCGCCGGCGGGGCGCTGGCGGTGACCCTGCTGGCGCTCCGGTCGGTCTGGGTGCGGCCTCTGGCCGCCCGCGGCCCCCAATGGATCGGTCGACTGGCCACCCCGGGCGAGAACGTACCCTACGGCATCGCCATCGCCTTCGGCGCCCTCGCGGCGTTTCCGGAAAGCCTTCTGTCGACCCTCGCCCGCGGCCTTTCCTGAGGCCGGCTTAGGTCGGCGTTAACCATGCCGACCCGAAGGTAGGCCGCCGCCAGAATGGCCGGTGACGAATCGCCCGCTCGCCCGGGCCAGACTGGCCGGGCCTGACACAGTTTCACCCCTCCACGGGGCCTTTCGAGTTTCATGAGCGCCGTCCGCCTGTTCATCCTGGTGATCGCCGCAATCGCCGCCATTGCGCTGGCGTTTGTCGTGCG
>CAZISF010000023.1:0-35463 GCA_964541915.1 uncultured Caulobacter sp. | reverse complement strand
TCGCCGACCGCATCGCCGCGCCGGTCGGTTCGGACGCCTACGGCCGGCTGGGCGTCATCTGCCAGGCGCTGTGCAGCGCCAGGGTGGTCATGGACCTCCCGGCCCGCGCCTTCACCCCGCCGCCGAAGGTCGCCTCGGCCGTGGTGCGGCTGGATCCGCTGGCGGAACACCCGTCAGCCGCCGAGATCGCGGCGCTGGAAAAGGTCACCGCCGCCGCCTTCGGACAGCGGCGAAAGATGCTGCGGTCCAGTCTCAGGATGCTCGGCGGGGAAGCGCTGTGCGTGAGGGCGGACATCGATCCGGGCGTGAGGGCCGAGACCGTTCCGGTCGAAGGGTTCCTGAGGCTGGCGCGAGCGCTCTGAGAACGATCGCATCGTCCGTTGAAGGGATGACAGACCGAGGCCGGCTGCTTTAGCGTTGCCCGTTACCGGGCAAGGTCCCCCGACCGGCCGGCGATCGTCGAGCACCCGCATGATCCTGTCGCTTCTTCTGCTCTTCGCACAGACGGCCGCCCCGGACGCGGCCACCGTCAATCCCGAATGGATCAAACAGCCCGAGCCGTCAGGGCGTACCATCTTCGCCGATTTCATCGGCTTGCCCGGCAAGGTCACCTTGGACTGCCAGCTTCCGGTCTCAGGCATACCCGAGGACTGCAAGGTCGTCAGCACGATCCCCGAAGGCGTTGGCTACGAGCGCGTGGCGCTTGGGGGAGTCTCGACGGGTCGACTTTCACCCAAGCTCGTGGCCGGTCATCCCACGCCCACACGGGTGCGGTTCACGATGACCTTTCCCGCCGCGCCGCCTTTCCCGCCCTATGTGGGTCCGGAGCCTTCGGAAGAAGTGATGGCGCTGGCGCGCCCGATCGCCGAGCGGATCGTCCGCGGTCAGGCTTCGGGCCGGATCGTCGCCGACGTCGCCCCGGACAGGCAGGCCGTCGTCCAGTCCTGGATCGACGAGCTTCTCCCAGCCGACCCGGAAGGCGAGGCGCGGGGACTATCCCTCCGGTTTGCCCGAACGCTTTCGCTAGAGCAGCTGAGGAACCTCAACGCGGGATTGCCTCCCGGCGGGAATTTGCCGGACTTCAGGACGCTGAATGGCGCCCAGTCTCCAGATCCGAAATTGATCCGGGCCGGAGACGAACTGCGCCGCCGTTACTGCGCGGCCTACGACTGCAGGGATCCCACGCCGCAAAGCCAATAGCCGCGTAAGGGCTGTACAGCGCCCTGGCCCCCTAAAGCTCCGGCAGTTCCTCGGCCAGCAGCTCGTCGACGAACGGGGCGATCCACAGGTTGCGGACGGCCTTGCGGCGTTCGGCGTGGTAGATGTGGGCGAGGTCCGCGTAGGCCCGGTCGAAATCCTCGTTGAGGATCACGTAGTCAAAGGTCTCCCACTGAACGAGCTCGTCCTTGGCCCGGGCGATGCGTTCGCGGATGACCTCTTCACTGTCCTGCGAGCGGGCCAGCAGGCGACGGCTCATCTCGGCCAGTGACGGCGGGAGGATGTAGACCAGCACCGAGTCTTCCGGCGCCTGGGCATGGATCTTCATCGCGCCCTGGTAGTCGATGTCGAACAGCGTGCTCTCGCCGCGGGCAAGGGCTTCCATGATCGGGCCGCGCGGGCTGCCGTAACGATTCCCGTAGACTTCCGCCCACTCGAGGAAGTCGTCCTGCACGATCATCCGATCGAACTCGGTGCGGTCGACGAAGTGATAGTCGCGGCCTTCGTGCTCGCCGGGCCGCGGCTGACGCGTGGTCGCCGAAATCGACAGATGCAAGTCGGAATGGTCCGCGACGAGACGACGGGTCAGCGACGTCTTGCCCACCCCGGACGGCGCCACGATCATCAGCATCAGGCCCCGCGTCTTGCGGGGTTCCTCACTCGACATTCTGCACCTGCTCGCGGAACTGCTCGATCACCGCTTTGAGGTCGAGGCCGATGGCGGTCAAGGCCGGCGTGGCCGATTTTGAACAGAGGGTGTTGGCCTCACGCATGAATTCCTGGGTCAGGAAGTCCAGACGGCGGCCAGCGGCGGCGTCGGAAGCCAGCAGTTCGCGCGCCGCGGCGATGTGCGCCGCCAGGCGATCGAGCTCCTCGCGTACGTCCGCTTTCACGGCCTGGGCCGCGGCTTCCTGGATGATCCGGTCTTCCGAGGCGGCTTCGCCCGCCAGCTCCTTGAGGCGGCGGGCAAAACGGTCGCGGATCACGAGGGGTTGGCCGGCCGCTTCGGCGTCCGCGGCCTTCACCAGATCGGCCACGCGATCCATCTGCGCCGAAAGGACCGGAAGCAGAGCCGCCCCTTCTGCCAGTCGTGACGCCTTGAGGGCGTCAAGCGCGGCCAGCAGGCTCGTCGCCATGGCGGCTTCGACCGCCGCGCGGATATCGGGATCATCTTCGGCGTCGACGGCCTCCAGCACGCCCCGCAGGGCCAGCAAGCCGTCCGCCGAGGGCGGTTGCGCCCGCCCCGCCTTCACGATGGGGGCCAGCAGGGCGAGATAGCGGTCGAGTTGATCGACGTTGACCGAAACCGCCACCGACGACTCGGCGCGTTTGGCCTGGAGATTCACGTTCATCTGGCCGCGCTGGAAGCGGGTCTGGGCGCCGTCGCGAACGCTCTTTTCGAGATGCTCGAACCCCGGCGGGCCGCGAAACCGGACGTCCAGATTGCGGCCATTGACCGAGCGGGCCTCGACCGCCCAGGACCATGGCCCTTCGGCCCCTTCGACCCGGGCGAACCCGGTCATGCCCGAAAGCGCCACCTACTTGCCCGTCCGCGCGCGCCAGGCCCGCCAGTTCGCGACGTTGCGCTCGTGCTCTTCATAGGTCGCGGCGAAGGCGTGGCCGCCCGAACCGTCGGCGACGAAGAAGATGTAGTCCGTCGACGGCGGGTTCAGCACCGCGGCCAGCGAGGCGCCGCCCGGGTTGGCGATCGGCGTCGGGGGCAGGCCGTTGATGGCGTAGGTGTTGTAGGGCGTCGGCGCCTGGAGTTCGGACAGCAGGATGCGTCGACCCAGCGGCCGGCCCTTGGTGATGCCGTAGATGATCGTCGGGTCGCTCTCCAGCCGCATGCCCTTGAGCAGTCGGTTGATGAACACCGAGGCGACCTGCGGCCGTTCTCGGGCGACGCCGGTTTCCTTCTCGACGATCGAGGCGAGGATCACCGCCTCTTCGGGCGTGCGAATGGGCAGACCCTGTTTGCGCTGGGCCCAGAGGGTCGCCAGCCGCTTGTCGCGGGCGTCCATCATCCGCTGCAGCACCGCCGCGCGGTCCTCGCCGCGCTGGAAGTCATAGGTCTCCGGCAGGATGGCGCCTTCCGGCGGCGTCGGCGCGACGCCGGAAAGCGCCGGCTCGGCGTTGAGAATGTCGATGACCATGTCCGAGGTGATGCCCTCGGGGATGGTCACCTGGTGGCGCACCGTCTTGCCCGCGCGGATGGCGGAGAGGATGCGCGCCATCGAGGCCCGGGACTTGAACTCGTATTCGCCGGCCTTGAGGCTGCGCGCCGCGCCCGTCACCTGGGCCGCGGCGATGAAGATCGCGCTCGACCGGATCACATGGGCACGCTCGAGCGAGCCGGCGATCTCGTTGAGGCCGGCGCCCTTGCGCAGCATGACCACGGCCGGCTGGCCGTCTGACGTTGCGGGACCCGGTCCGCGGTAGCTCCAGACGCCCCACAGGCCGACCACCATGACGGCCAGGGACAAGGTCGCGAACGCGCTCGACGCCATGATGAACAGGCGACGCATCAGCGGCAGACCAGTGGATCGGGTGGCTTTTCGGCTCACGGGGCCTTCTTGAAGATCACGCAGGCGTTGGTGCCGCCGAATCCGAAGCTGTTGGACATGGCCACATCGATGGCCATCGGTTTCGCCTTGTGCGGGACCAGATCGATGGGCGTGTCGAACTCGGGGTTGTCGAGATTGATCGTCGGCGGCGCGATCTGGTCCCGCATGGCGAGGATCGAGAAGATCGCCTCCACCGCGCCGGCCGCGCCCAGCAGGTGGCCGGTCATCGACTTGGTCGAGGACATCGAAACGTTCTTCGCATGATCGCCAAGCAGGCGGGTGACCGCGCCGAGCTCCAGGCCATCCGCCATCGTCGAGGTGCCGTGGGCGTTGACGTAGTCGATGTCGCTGGCCGCCAGGCCGGAGTCCTTCAAGGCCGCCGTCATGGCGCGGAAGCCGCCGTCGCCGTCCTCGGACGGGGCGGTGATGTGATAGGCGTCGCCGGAGAGGCCATAGCCGACCACTTCGGCGTAGATCGTCGCGCCGCGGGCCTTGGCGTGTTCGTACTCTTCCAGCACCACCACGCCCGCGCCCTCGCCCATGACGAAGCCGCCACGGTCCTTGTCGTAGGGACGCGAGGCCGTCTCGGGCTTGTCATTGAAGTCGGTGGCCATGGCGCGACAGGCGATGAAGCCGGCGACGCCCAGCGGGCAGATGGAGGCCTCGGCCCCGCCGGCGATCATGATGTCGGCGTCGCCGTACTTGATCAGCCGGGTCGCGTCCCCAATGGCATGGGCGCCGGTCGCGCAGGCGGTGACCACCGAATGGTTGGGGCCCTTGAAGCCGTAACGGATCGAGACCTGGCCCGAGGCCAGATTGATCAGCGCCGAGGGAATGAAGAACGGGCTGATCCGGCGCGGGCCCTTCTCGGCCAGCTCAAGCGCCGTCTTGGCAATCGTCGCCAGGCCGCCGATGCCGGAGCCGATGATCACGCCGGTGCGCAGCGCGGTTTCCTCGTCGACCTCGGTCAGGCCGGCGTCCTTCACCGCCTCGTCGGCGGCCGCCATGGCGTACAGGATGAAATCATCGACCTTGCGCTGGTCCTTGGGGGCCATCGTGTTGTCGGGATTGAACGCGCCCTCGACATCGGGGCCGCCGCCGCCCCGTCCGTCGACGCGCGGAATCTCGCAGGCGACCTGACAGGCGTACTCTTCGGGATCGAAGGTGGTGATCCGGCCGGCGCCCGACTTGCCCGCCAGAATGCCCTTCCAGGTCGTCTCGACGCCATGCCCCAACGGGGTCAGGAGGCCAAGACCGGTGACGACGACACGCCGCATGGGATCAACTCCTTCGCCCCGGAAGACCGCCCGGGGTCAGCTCAAAACGAAGCCGCCGCGCGCGTCGGGGAATCCCGACACCGCGCGGCGGTGAATCGACCGGAAAAGGGTCAGCGGATCAACCGCCGACTTTTTCCGAGATGAACTTCACGGCGTCGCCGACCGTCTGGATGTGTTCAGCGGCGTCGTCGGGGATTTCGATGTCGAATTCCTCTTCGAAGGCCATCACCAGCTCGACGTTGTCGAGGCTGTCAGCGCCCAGGTCATCGATGAAGCTCGCCTTCTCGGTGACCTTCTCGGGATCGGCGTCGAGATGCTCGATGACGATCTTACGCACACGCTCGAGAATGTCGGACATTCGTTCTGGTCCTCTTTAAGTCTTTAGTTGTCCCGGCCGCCGCGGCGGTCTCGGGAAATCGGTGGCTTCGCTACCATGTTCCATCGGGGGAGGCCAGCGGCCAGCCGACGGATCGATGGTGGTCGTCAGATCATCGCCATGCCGCCGTTCACGTGCAAGGTCTGACCCGTGACATAGGCGCCTTCCTCGCTCGCAAGATAGACGCAGGCGGCCGCGACATCCTCGCCCGAACCGAGCCGGCCGGACGGGATTTTCCCAAGGATTGCCGCGCGTTGCGCGTCGTTGAGGTCTTCGGTCATGGGGCTGGCGATGAACCCGGGGGCGACGGTGTTCACTGTCACGTTACGCGTGGCGACTTCCTGGGCCAGGGCCTTGGAAAACCCGATCATGCCGGCCTTCGACGCGGCATAGTTGGCCTGGCCAGGGTTGCCGGTGACGCCGACGACGGAGGTGATTCCGATGATCCGGCCCCAGCGGCGCTTCATCATACCCTTCAGGGCCGCGCGGGAGAGGCGGAAATAGGACTCCAGGTTCACCTTGATGACCTGTTCCCAGTCCTCGTCCTTCATCCGCAGCATCAGGCCGTCGCGGGTAATGCCTGCGTTAGCCACCAGAATGTCGACCGGCAGCCCCGCGGCCGCCTCGGCGGCCGCGATCAGGCCGTCGACACTGTCGGAGTCGGACAGGTTGGCCGTCACCGCGCTGGTGCGCCCGCCCAGTTCCGCAGCGAGCGCCTCAAGAGCCGCCTCGCGGGTGCCCGAGAGGACGACGTGAGCGCCCTGCGCGTGCAGCGCCCGGGCGATGGAGCCGCCGATGCCGCCTGTGGCGCCGGTGACGAGGGCGGTCTTGCCGGTGAGGTCGAACATGGCTGGCATTTCCCTTGGTGCGTCCTTCGAGACGGCGCTTCGCGCCTCCTCAGGATGACGCGAATTGTGGATTGCAACAAAACTTCGTCATGGTGAGGAGCGGCGCGCAAGCGCCGCGTCTCGAACCACGCAACCTGTCAAAGCGATTTGGCGAACGCTTCCAGGTCGGCGGGAGTGTTCAGCGGCGTAGCCTCTGCGTCGGGGGCGATGCGCTTGGCCATGCCGGACAGGACCTTGCCGGCGCCGGCCTCGGCGAAGCGGGTAACACCGCCCTCCCCGGCCAGCCAGATCATGCTCTCGCGCCAGCGCACGCGGCCGGTGACCTGTTCGACCAGCATCTTGCGGATGGCTTCCGGATCCAGCGTCGGACGCGCCGTGACATTGGCCACCAGCGGCGCGCGCGGCGCCAGGATGGTCGTGCCGGCCAGCGCCGTGGCCATCTCGTCGGCGGCGGGCTGCATGAGCGGACAGTGGAACGGCGCCGAAACGTTCAGCGGAATGGCGCGGGCGCCGAGTTCCTTGGCCTTCTCGATAGCGCGGTCAACGCCGGCCTTGTCGCCGGAAATGACCACATTGCCGTTGTTGTTGTCGTTGGCCACGACGCAGACGCCGACCTCGGCGCCCGCGGCCGCGGCCGCTTCGGCGAGAGCGACGTCTGTCTTCGGTCCGATCAGCGAGGCCATGGCGCCGAGACCGACCGGCACGGCGCGCTGCATTGCCAGGCCGCGCAGCTTCAGCAGGCGGGCCGTGTCGGTCAGGCTGATCGCGCCGGCGGCGGCGAGCGCCGAATACTCGCCGAGCGAGTGACCGGCGACGAAGGCGGCTTTTTCGACCGGAACGCCCATTTCTTTTTCGAGCACCCGCATGACCGCCAGACTGACGGCCATCAGGGCCGGCTGGGCGTTTTCCGTCAGCGTCAGGTCGGTCTCCGGCCCCTCGCGCATCAGCCGCGAAAGCTTCTGCGACAAGGCGTCGTCGACTTCCTGGAACACTTCGCGGGCGCTGGCGAAGGCCTCGGCGAGGTCCGCGCCCATGCCGACGGTCTGGCTGCCCTGGCCGGGAAAGATGAAGGCGAGGCTCATGGGGTCCTCTCCGAATAAGTGACGAATCCGGCGCGCACGGTTAGGGGAAAGGTGCACAACGGGCAACCGTCACGGTTTTTTCCGTTCCGCATCAGGAAGATTTCATTGGCCGCGTACAAACTGGTCATCTTCGACTTCGACGGCACGCTCGGCGACACGTTCGGCTGGATGCTGGATACGTCGGACGCGCTGGCGGACAGATTCGGCTATCGCAAGATCGATCGAAGCCAGCTCGACACCCTGCGCCATCTGAGTGCGCGGGAGATGATGAAGATCCACAAGCTTCCCGCGCTGAAGGTGCCGGCGATCGCCGCGCACTTCCAGAAGCTGATGAAGGAAGACGCCGGCCGGATCGCCCTGTTCGACGGCGTCGAGGACATGCTGCGCTCGGTTCACGCGGCGGGCGTGACGATGGCGGTCGTCAGCTCCAACTCCGAAGAGAACATCCGCATTGTTCTGGGGCCCGAGCTCTGCGAGCTGATCGGCATGTTCAACTGCGGGGCCTCGATGTTCGGCAAGGCGAGCAAGTTCCGCAAGGTGCTGAAGCGACTCGGCGTGAAGCCCGGCGAGACGATCAGCATCGGCGACGAAATCCGGGACCTGGACGCCGCGCGTGAAGTGGGCCTCGCGACCGGCGTGGTGTGCTGGGGTTACACGGCGCCGGACGCCCTCAGGAGTCAAAAGCCGGACGCGGTCTTCGAGACTGTCGCAGAGGTCACCGCCCACCTGGTCTGATGCCGGCTGTTGGCGCTGGCGTTGCCCTGACGTCATCCCCTAGGCTCGAAAGAAAACAGGGAGAACGACCATGCGCGCAGTCGTGCGGCGAGCCGGCAAACTGGTGTGCGACACGATCGAGGAGCGCGATCCGGGCCCCGGCCAGGTGCGGGTCAGGACCCTCGCCTGCGGCATCTGCGGATCGGACCTGCATGCCCTGCACTACCTTGATCACATGGTCGAGATGGGTCGCCGGTCCGGCGGCGGCGGCGACATGGACCCGAAGAAGGACATCGTCTTCGGCCACGAATTCTGCGCCGAAGTGCTTGAGGGCGGTCCAGGAGCGACCCGGTTCAAGGCCGGCACGCGCGTCGTCTCGATGCCGGTCAACCTGGGCCCCGAGGGCTTCGACGCAGTCGGCTATTCCAACAAGTATCCCGGCGGATTCGCCGAGCGGATGATCCTGACCGAGGGTTTGCTGCTGGAGGTGCCCAACGGTCTGTCGACCGATCACGCCGCACTGACCGAGCCGATGGCCGTCGGCGTGCATGCCGTGGCCAGCGCTGCGCTGGACAAGAATTCAGTCGCGCTGGTGCTGGGCTGCGGCCCCGTCGGCCTGGCGGTCATCGCCGCGCTCAAGATGCGCGGTCACGGTCCGATCATCGCGGCGGACTTCTCGCCGCGCCGCCGCGCCGCCGCCGAAGCCATGGGCGCAGACGTGATCGTCGATCCGGCCGAGACAGGCCCGCACACCAAATGGACCGAGTTCGGCGTCCCCTCGACCCTTGCCGGCATGCAGGCGGCGATGTTCGGCGGCCAGAGCTTCGGCCGCCCCGTCGTCTTCGAATGCGTCGGCGCGCCGGGCGTGCTTCAGAGCGTCATCGAGGGCTGTCCGCCCAAAGCCCAGATCATCGTCGCCGGCGTCTGCATGGAGCCTGACAGGATCGAGCCCTCGCTGGCGATCAACAAGCAGCTCGATCTGCGCTTCGTGCTCGGCTACCAGCCCGACGAATTCGCCCAGACGCTCAATGACATCGCCGAAGGGCGGATCAATGTGGAGCCGCTGATCACCGCAAAGGTCGGTCTCGACGGCGTGGCCCAGGCCTTCGTTGATCTTGGCAATCCGGAGACCAATGTGAAGATCCTGGTCGACCCGGCGCTCTGACGCCCCCCGTATGAGGGTATGCGGAACGGCCGGCGACGCGTCACGGTGGCGGATCGTCGTGCGGCCTGCCCGCACGCGCCATTCCGTCTCCGTGGGGTCGCTGTGAAGAAGATTGTGCTGGCTCTGATCGCGGTGCTGGTTTCGGCCGGAGGCGCCCATGCCGCCGCCGCGCCCGACAGCATCCGCCGGGCGGTCCAGGCCGAAATCGATGCGGTCATGGCGCCGGATCCCGACGATCCGGACGACGCCGACTACAATCCTCCGGCCTTCACGGCGTCGGCGGCGATGTTCCGCCGCGTGGTGGTGAATGACGACGGCGTCGCGGACTGGCGCGTCGACTTCGAGAAGGCCCCCAACGCCTCCTACTTCTGCGGCACCGGCGGCTGCCGGCAGCAGCTCTGGGTGTCGAACGCCACCGGCGGCTTCGATCTGGTGATGGATACCCAGGTCCGGATGATCAAGCTCCGTCGCGCGAGGACCGGAACACGCCTCGATGTCGACTTCCACGGCTCAATCTGCGGCGGGTTCGGAGTCGACCCCTGCCCGCGCAGCTACGCCTGGTCCGGCTCGATCAACCGCTTCGTCGCTCGGGTCGGGACCGGGGGCGAGACCTTCCTGGCGGGCGGCCCCGTGCGGCTGGTCATTCCGCCCGAGACGAGCCTGCCGGCGCCTGTGCGCGCGGCGTTGGCGGAGCGCGCGGCCCGCTGCAAGGCGCTCGGCCGGACCTATCCCTACGAGGAGGCCTTCGTCACGGAAATCGGCGACCTGAACGCCGACGGGCAACCGGACTGGGTTGTCGGCGGCCCCTATGACACCTGCGCCTGGGCCGAGGATGCGGCCGAGAGCGTGCCGATGCTGCCGATCATCGTGTTTGTCAGCACCCCGACGGGCCATGTCGCCGCCTGGCGCGGCGAGGGCGTCGAATGGGGGCTCGACGTGACCGGGGTCGCGGCGACCTTTGTAACGCTCGGCGGCGCAGACGACTGCGGTCTCAACGGCAAGGATTGCAAACGGACCGGGTGGCGCTGGGACGGCTCGGCGCTGGTCGCCGGGGCCGCTACACAACCATGACTGGACGCCCTCGCCGGACGGTCTAACTATCCCGGCAAACCGGGAGTCCCAGTCATGAAACGCCTTGCCGCCGCCGCCGTCGCCCTGTCGCTCGTCGCGGCCCCCGCCTTTGCCGCGCTGAAGGTCGGCGCGACCGCTCCCGACTTCACGACCACCGCCTTCAAGGGCGGCCAGCCCTCGCCGTTCAAGCTGTCGACGGCCCTGAAGAAGAACCAGCTCGTGGTGCTGTACTTCTTCCCCTCGGCCTACACCTCCGGCTGCACGATCGAGGCCCATGAGTTCGCCGTCGCCACGCCGGAGTTCGCCGCCATGGGCGCCAGCGTCGTCGGCGTGACCGCCGGTCGGGTCGAGGATCTGGCGAAGTTCTCGAAGGAAGAATGCCGGGACGCCTTCCCGGTCGCCGGTGTGAGCGCCGACACGATCAAGGCTTACGACGCCGTGCTGGCCTTCAAGCCGAGCCTGTCGGACCGCGTCACCTACGTCATCGCGCCGGACGGCAAGATCCTGCTGGCCTACACGGCCCTGACCGACCCGACCTCGCACATCGCCAAGGCCAGGGAAGCCGTCACCGCCTGGCGCAGGACGCATCCGAAGTAGGAGCGAAGGGGACAGGCGCCTGCGGTACATGTCCCCGGCCGCGCTTGCGTTTGCGGCCAATCTCGCTTACTAGCGCGCCCTTCACGGAAGGCGGTCTCTCGCGGAGCCTTTCAGGTCGGGAAACTCCCGGCCGCCGCGAACAGACCCATCGTGACTTCGGGAGCTTCCGCCCGGAGCCGCGCCGCCTTCCAAACGGAAGAAGGAAAACATGGCGCTTTACGAACACGTGCTCATCGCACGGCAAGACATCTCGCCCCAACAGGCTGAGCAACTCAACGAAGACATGAAGGCCATCATCGAAGGTCTCGGCGGCCACATCGCCAAGATCGAGTACTGGGGCCTGCGTAACCTCACCTACCGCATCAAGAAGAACCGCAAGGGTCACTATTCCCTGATGGCCATCGACGCTCCGGCGCCGGCCGTGAAGGAAATGGAACGCCAGCTGTCGATCAACGAAGACGTGCTGCGCTACATGACCGTCCGCGTCGAGGAACTCGACCTGGAACTGTCGCCGGTTCTCGCCCGCCGCGATCGCGATCGCAGCGACCGTCCCGACCGCCCTGAACGTGGCGATCGTCCCGACCGTGGCGATCGTCCCCGCGACGACTTCGTGCCGGCGTAAGGGAGAAACAGATCATGTCCGATATCGATATCTCGCCTGAAGACGACGCCCCCTCGGCCGCCCCGGCCGCCGCAGGCGCCCGTCGCCCCTTCTATCGTCGTCGCAAGGTTTGCCCGTTCTCGGGCGCCGGCGCGCCGAAGATCGACTACAAGGACGTCAAGCTGCTGCAGCGTTACGTCTCCGAGCGCGGCAAGATCGTGCCGTCGCGCATCACCGCCGTCTCGGCCAAGAAGCAGCGTGAGCTGGCCCGCGCCATCAAGCGCGCCCGCTTCCTCGCCCTGCTCCCCTACGTCGTGAAGTAAGGGAACCGGATCGATGAAAGTTATCCTGCTCGAACGCGTGGAAGGCCGCGGCGCCCTCGGCGACGTCGTCACCGTCAAGGACGGCTTCGCGCGCAACTACCTCCTGCCCCGCCACAAGGCGCTCCGGGCCACGGCCGCCAACCTGAAGGTCTTCGACGCCCAGCGCGCCGATATCGAGGTTCGCAACGCCAAGGCCAAGGAAGCCGCCTCTGAAGCCGGTACGGCCCTCGACGGCACGTCCTACATCCTGATCCGTCAGGCGGGCGAAACCGGTCAGCTGTACGGTTCGGTCTCCGGCCGCGACGTCGCCGACATGGTCAACGCCGCCGGCGGCAAGATCGACCGCGCGATGGTCATCCTCGACAAGCCGATCAAGACCCTGGGCGTTCACCCCGTGAAGGTGAAGCTGCACGCGGAAGTCACCGTTTCGGTGAACATCAACATCGCCCGCTCCGCGGACGAAGCTGAGCGTCAGGCCAAGGGCGAGAACGTCATCGCCTCGCAGTACGACGAAGACGCGGCCCTGGCGGCCGAGTCCGCGGCCGACATGCTCGAGGGCGGCGCCGGCTCGCACGACGGCGGCTTCGGCGACGACCGCTAGGTCGTTTCCACAGGCTGAAAAATCAGGGCGGTCCGGTTCTCCGGGCCGCCCTTTTTCATGTCGCGCACATGTGTAGGCCGGCCCGCCCGGAGCCGTGCGAACATACATGGAACTCCACAACTGAATCGCGGGTGCGACGGATCGATCCGCGCGGCCGCGAACCGACTTCGTTAACCTAGGCTCATGGCTCTCGTTCCAGCGCTCGATCTCCGTCCGGTCCACAATGACGCGCCCCTCGCGGTGGCGCCGTCGAACATCGAGGCCGAGCAGGCCCTGCTCGGCGCCCTGCTCTATGACAACGCCGCCTATGAGCGGCTGAGCGACCGGTTGCAGGCGCGCCACTTCTACGAACCGTTCCACCAGCGGCTGTTCTCGGCGCTGGAATCGCACATCCGCAAGGGTCAGCTGGCGGAGCCGATCCTGCTGGCCGACGAATTCAAGCACGATCCCGCGTTCGAGGAGCTGGGCGGCGTGCGCTACCTGGCCGACCTCGTCGACCGCGCTCCGCCGGCGGCCAATGCGCCGGACTATGCCCGCGCCATCTATGACCTGGCCCTGCGTCGCGACCTGATCCGCATCGGGGGCGAGATCACCGTCGAGGCCCAGGCGCATGATGCCGACATCTCCGCCCGCGACCAGATCGAGGCCGCCGAGCAAAAGCTCTACACCCTGGCCGAAAGTGGCACGGCCTCGACCGGGTTCGTCAATTTCGCCGACGCCCTGAGCGGGGCGGTGAACATGGCGGCCCTGGCCTACAGCCGCGACGGCGGCCTGGCCGGTGTGTCGACCGGGCTGACCGACCTCGACAAGCAACTTGGCGGTCTGCACCCGTCGGACCTGCTGATCCTCGCCGGCCGCCCCTCAATGGGGAAGACGGCGCTGGCGACCAACATCGCCTTCAGCGTGGCCCGCGCCTACGCGTGGGAGCCGCAGCCCGACGGGACGCGCAAGACTGTCAACGGCGGGGTCGTCGCCTTCTTCTCGCTGGAAATGAGCGCCGAGCAGCTGGCCATGCGTCTGCTGGCGGATGTGTCGGGCGTCTCGTCGGACCGCCTGCGCAAGGGCGAGATCGACGCCAGCGAGTTCGGCCGGGTCCGCGACGGGGCCATCGAGGTGCAGGAAGCGCCGCTGTTCATCGACGCGACCGGCGGCCTGTCGATCGCCAAGCTGACCGCCCGGGCCAGACGCCTGAAGCGCCAGCACGGCCTGGACCTGATCGTGGTCGACTACCTCCAGCTGGTGACCACAGACGGCTCAAAGGGCGACAACCGCGTGCAGGAAGTGTCGGCCATCACCGGCGGCCTCAAGGCCCTGGCCAAGGAACTGGGTGTGCCCGTCATCGCCCTTTCCCAGCTCTCGCGCCAGGTGGAAAACCGCGAGGACAAGCGACCGCAACTGTCAGACCTGCGGGAATCGGGCTCGATCGAACAGGACGCCGACGTCGTCATGTTCGTCTATCGCGAGGCCTACTACCTCAGCCGCGCTGAACCGCGCGAGGGTACGCCCGAACACATGACTTGGCAGGAAGATCTGGAGAAGATCAACAACGTCGCCGAAGTGATCATCGGCAAGCAGCGTCACGGTCCGATCGGCACGGTGAAGCTGCACTTCCACGGCGACACCACCAAGTTCGGCAACCTCGCCCGTGAAGGCCGTTTCGACGTCCGGTAGAGTCTTCGCGCGGAAGGCGGGAAGTTCGGTCAATTCTGGCGCCCATCCGGCCGATGGAAGCCGCGGATCGTTGACGCCTGCCCCTCGCCTCCCTTACGCCCGCTGCCATGACAGCCGCGCTTCTCACGCTTGATCTGAACGCTCTCGCCCGCAACTACGCGACGCTGCGGGACATCGCCGGCGTCGAAGCCGCGCCGGCGATCAAGGCCGATGGCTACGGCATCGGAGCCATTGAAGCGGGGTTGCGGCTGTGGCGCGAGGGCGCGCGCAGCTTCCACGTCGCCCGGCTCACCGAAGGCGAAGCCCTGCGTGTCGCGCTCGGCGACCGTCCCGCGACCATTTATGTACTCGACGGGCCGACGCTTGAGTCAGGACGACGCCTGATCGATGCCGACCTGACGCCGGTGATCAACAGCCTCGACCAGGCCGCTGTCTGGGACGGGCCCGCCGCCATCCATGTCGACACCGGCATGAACCGGCTGGGCCTTTCCCTCGCCGAGGCGAAGACCCTCGCCGGCCGGAGAGACGTCGTGCTGGTCATGAGCCATCTGGCCTGCGCCGGCCAGCCGGATCACCCGATGAACCGGCTCCAGCTGACCCGCTTTCGCGAGGCGCGGGCGCTGTTCCCCGCCGCGCCCGCCAGTCTGGCCAGTTCAGGCGGCATCTTCCTCGGCCCTGACTACGGCTTCGACCAGGTCCGGCCGGGCATCAGCCTGTTTGGCGGCGGCCCGCAGGGTCGGACTGACGGCCGCATCCGCGCGGTCGCAACCCTCGAGGCAGAAATCCTGCAGGTCCGGCACGTCCCGGTCGGCGAGACCATCGGCTATGGCGGGACGTTTACCGCCGAGCGGGCGCTGACCGTGGCCATTCTGGCCGCCGGCTATGCGGATGGCGTCCCCTGGTCCGCCTGTCCCAACGGCCAGGTCTGGTTTGAAGGCGCGCGTCGCCGCATGGTCGGCCGCATCTCCATGGACATGATCGCCGTCGACCTGACCGGCTGCGCGACGGCGACGCCGGGGGCGCTGGTCGAAATCCTCGGGCCCAACCTGCCGGTGGACGACGCGGCTGCGGCGGCGGGAACCAACGCCTATGAACTGCTGACCCGCCTGTCGATCCGCGCCGAACGGCGTTACGTCGGCGGCGTGTAAAGAGGGCGCGAACGAAGGCGGAACACCCGCGCCACGGCCAGGGTTTACCGCTATGGTGGCCCTGATCCCGAATCAGGAGTTCGCATGGCCCGCGACGGCGCCGTCTATGTCTGCCAGGCCTGCGGCGCGGCCCAGTCGAAGTGGGCGGGGCAATGTCCTGCCTGCAATGCCTGGAACAGCCTTGTCGAGGAGGTGACGTCCCGCGCGCCCGGGTCCATGACGGCGAGCAAGGCGACCAAGACCCGCGGCCTCGCCTTCGAAGGCCTGCAGAGTGAAACCCCCGCCCCGCCCCGCATCGCCACCGGCGTGGATGAATTCGATCGTGTCTGCGGCGGCGGCGTGGTGCCCGGCAGCGCCATCCTGCTCGGCGGTGACCCCGGGGTCGGCAAGTCAACGCTCCTGCTGCAGGTCGTCGCCCAGGCAGCCCTGCGCGGCGTGTCCTGCGCCTACATTTCCGGCGAGGAGGCCGTGGAACAGGTTCGGGGCCGCGCCGCCCGCATGGGTCTGGCCCACGCGCCGGTGAAGCTGGCCGCCGAGACGGCCCTGCGCGACATCATGGATGGTCTGAAGAAGGAGCATTTCGACCTCGTCGTCATCGACTCGATCCAGACCATGTGGAGCGACGCCCATGAGGCCGGACCCGGCTCGGTGACCCAGGTGCGCAATTGCGCGTCCGAACTGGTCCGACTGGCCAAGAAGCGCGGCGTGGCCGTGATCCTGGTCGGCCACGTCACCAAGGACGGCCAGATCGCCGGGCCGCGCGTTGTCGAACACATGGTCGACGCGGTGCTGAGCTTCGAAGGCGAGCGGGGATATCCGTTCCGTATCCTGCGCGGAGCCAAGAACCGTTTCGGCGCCACCGACGAGATCGGCGTGTTCGAGATGGGCGACGTCGGCCTGAGCCAGGTGATCAACCCCTCGGCGCTGTTCCTCAACGAGGGCGGCGAGCGGGCGGCCGGCGCGGCGGTGTTCGCCGGCATCGAGGGTTCACGGCCGGTTCTGGTGGAGTTTCAAGCGCTGGTGGCGCCGTCGGCCTATGGAACGCCGCGCCGCGCCGTGGTCGGCTGGGACTCCGGTCGACTGGCGATGGTGCTGGCGGTGCTGGAATCGCGCTGCGGCCTCGCCTTCGGCAACAAGGACGTCTACCTCAACGTCGCCGGCGGGCTGCGCATCACCGAACCGGCAGCCGACCTCGCGGCGGCGGCGGCGCTGGCGTCCTCGGCGCTTGATGAGGCCCTGCCCCAGGACTGCGTCGTGTTCGGCGAGGTCAGCCTGTCAGGAGAGGTCCGCCCCGTCGGTCGGGCCGAGACCCGCCTCAAGGAAGCCGCGAAGCTGGGGTTCAGACGGGCCCTGGCCCCGATGGGCGCGGGCGACACGCTCGCGGTGACCGGCGTTTCACGCCTGGTGGACGCCGTGACCCGCATCGGAGAACAGCAATGGAGCTGACGCAGTTCGACTTCATCGCGGGGCCGCTGCTGCTGGTCTCGGCGATCATCGGCTTCACGCGGGGCGCGACGAAGGAGCTGATGACGATCCTGGCGTTCCTTCTGGCGGCCATTCTGGCGGTGGTTTGCCTGCGGTTCACGGCTCCGGCCGGCAAGGCGCTGATCGATCCTGACTGGGCCGGGGTCGCCCTTGCCCTTCTAATCGTCTTTGGCCTGACCTATATCGCCGTGAGACTGCTCGGCGCGAACCTGGAGAGCCGCGTCCGCGAGACGCAGACCATGGGAGTGCTGGACCGCGGTGTCGGTACGGGCTTCGGCCTGATCCGCGCGTTGGTGCTGCTGGGCGGGTTCAATCTGCTGTTCCACATGGCTACGCCCGTGGAGACAGCGCCGCGTTGGGTGACCAGCGGGGTGTTCTATCCGGTGTCGGAAGCCTCTGGGCGCCTGCTCAAGGCCTTTGCGCCGAACGGCTTTTCGGTGGCCAGATCGGTGGCGCCGAAGGTCGAGAAGGCGGTCCGCGACGGCGTCCTGGCGCCCAAGCCGGGCGAAAAGGGCTATGAGGCGCTCGAGCGCAACGCCGTGGACGATCTGGTGGAGAAAACCCGATGACCGCTAGCCGGACGAGCGACCGACAGGTTCATATCCCCGCCCGCGATCCCGACGACGACACCCTGCGACTGGAGTGCGGCGTCTTCGGCGTGTTCGACGTCACGGATGCCGCCGCCGTTGTGGCGCTGGGCCTGCATGCCCTGCAGCATCGCGGCCAGGAAGCCTGCGGCATCGCCGCCTTCGATGGCCACAGCTTCACCACGGAACGTCACATCGGCCATGTCGGCGAGGCATTTACCGGCCCCGACCTGGTGGATCGCATGCCCGGCCAGTACGCCATAGGCCACACCCGCTACGCCACAGCGGGCGGGAGCGGAATTCGCAACGTCCAGCCGATGTTCGCCGATCTCGAGGCCGGCGGCGTGGCCCTGGCCCACAACGGCAATCTGACCAATTTCCTGACACTGCGCGAGCAGCTCGTCTCGGACGGCGCTATCTTCCAGTCGACCTCGGACAGCGAAGTGATCCTGCACCTGATCGCGCGGTCCCGTAAGGCGCGGGTGGTCGATCGATTCATCGACGCGATCGGCCAGATCGAGGGCGGCTACGCCCTGGTGGCCCTGACCAACAAGAAGCTGATCGGCGTGCGTGATCCACTGGGCATCCGGCCGCTTGTGCTGGGCGATCTGAACGGCAAGCCGGTGCTGGCGTCCGAGACCTGCGCCCTGGACATGATCGGCGCGACCTTCGTGCGCGACGTGGAGCACGGCGAAATCGTCGTCATCTCCGAGACGGGCGTTGAGAGCCTCAAGCCCTTCCAGACCGGCAAGGCCCGCCCCTGCGTGTTCGAGTATGTCTATTTCGCCCGTCCGGACAGCGTGGTGAACGGCCGGTCGGTCTATGGCGTGCGCAAGCGGATGGGCATGCGGCTGGCCGAGGAGACGCCCTGTGGCGCGGATGTCGTCGTGCCGGTGCCGGACAGCGGTGTGCCGGCTGCGCTCGGTTACGCCCAGGCCAGCGGCATTCCCTATGAGCTGGGCATCATTCGCAGCCACTTTGTCGGCCGCACCTTCATCCAGCCGACCCAGAGCGTACGGGAGCTGGGCGTGCGCATGAAGCACAGTCCCAACCGGGCCGTGCTCGAAGGAAAGAGGGTCGTCCTGATCGACGACTCGATCGTGCGCGGCACGACCAGTCGCAAGATCGTACGCATGGTCCGCGAAGCCGGCGCCACCGAGGTTCACCTGCGCTCGGCCAGCCCGCCGATCATGTGGCCGGACTTCTACGGCATCGACATGCCTGACCGGGACAAGCTGCTGGCCGCGCGCAAGTCGCTGGCCGAGATGACGGCGTTTCTCGAGGTCGACAGCCTGGGCTTCCTGTCGGTCGAGGGGCTCTACTGGGCGCTGGAGGCCGGTCCGCGCGATCCGGCCTGCCCCCAGTTCACCGACCACTATTTCACCGGCGACTATCCGACCCGCCTGCTCGATCGCGAGATCGCCGAGGGCGGCCACGACAACAGCCGCCAGCTATCGTTCCTGGTCAGCGCGTGAGTCAGGCGGGCACGGGCTGGCTGAAGAGCCTGAAACCCGACCCCTATGTGCTGGCCCTTCTGGGCACGGTCGTTCTGGCCTCGTTTCTGCCCGTGCGCGGCGAGGTCGCAGGCGGCCTTTCCCTGGCCGCCAAGGGTGTGATCGCCCTGCTCTTTTTCCTGCACGGGGCCAAGCTGTCGCGCGAAGCCGTTGTCGCCGGGATCACCCACTGGCGCCTGCATCTGACCGTCCTGTCGGTCACTTTCGTCGCCTTCCCGCTCCTGGGCCTGGCGGCAGGACTGCTGCCCGAAAGCCTCTTGCCGAAGTCGCTGGCGATGGGCGTGCTGTTCCTCGCTTGCCTGCCGTCGACGGTGCAATCCTCGATCGCCTTCACCTCGATCGCCCGGGGCAACATCGCCGCCGCTGTTTGCAGCGCGTCCGCTTCCAACCTGCTCGGAATGGTCCTGACGCCCCTGCTCGTGGGCCTGTTGCTCCACGCTCAGGGCAACGCCCTCAGCTTCAGCGCCATCCAGTCGATCGCCCTGCAGCTGCTCGCGCCCTTCCTCGCCGGACAGCTGGCGCGGCGCTGGGTCGCGCCGTGGCTGGAACGACGCAAGAAGATCATCGGTCTGGTCGACCGCTTTTCCATTCTGCTGATCGTCTATTCCGCCTTCAGCGGCGCGGTCGTCGCCGGCGTCTGGAAGCAGATCTCGGGCTGGGAGCTGGCCGTGGTGGTTCTGCTCAGCGCGGTGATGCTGGCCATTGTCCTCGCCGGATCCCGACAGCTGGCGAAGGCGCTAGGATTTTCAACCGAAGACGAGATCACCATCGTCTTCTGTGGCTCGAAGAAGAGCCTTGTCACCGGCGCCCCGATGGCCGCCATTCTGTTCCCGGCGGCCACGGCCGGCCTGATGATCATTCCGCTGATGGTGTTCCACCAGATGCAGATGATGGCCTGCGCGGTGATCGCCCAACGGTACGCCGCCCGGCCGGATCGATCCGTGCCGGGCTTGTCCTGAATCAAAGGCCGCTGCCGCCCCGGCCCCTATGGTCCGGGCCGACTGAAACCGACGCCAAGGAGACGCGACATGGACCAGACTCTCGCCGCCCGGCAGCGCTTCGGCCGCATCATGCACGCCACCGATCTGTCCCCTGAAGGGGCATCGGCCTTCGCGCATGCGCTGAAGCTGGCCTTGGCCGCGCGGGGCGAGTTCTTCGTGGTTCACACAGCGACGGATCGGGCCCAGGCGGGCGCCGAATGGGAAGCTTTCCCCGGCGTTCGCGCCACGCTGGCGCGATGGAATCTCCTCCCGGAGGACGCACCCAAGACGGCGGTGCGGGAAACCCTGGGCGTCAATGTGCGCAAGATCGACATCCCCGACCATAATCCGGTTCACGGGATCCAGGGGCTGGTCGATCAGTACGGCCTGGACCTTGTCGTCATGGCCAGCGAAGCGCGTGACGGCCTGTCGCGCTGGCTTCACGGCTCCGTAGCCGAATCCGTCGCCCGCAAGTCGGGATTGCCGGCCCTGTTTCTGCCCCGGAACGGTCACGGCTTCGTTGATCCCGCCGATGGTCAGGCCCGGCTTCGCAACATCCTGGTGCCCTTCAGCCGCCGCCCCGCGCCGGACGCAGCCCTCGCGTTCGCAATGGACATGACGACTCTCCTTGGTGACGCCGGAACGGTCATTCACCTGTTTCACGTCGGCGATGATCAGCCGATCATGCCCGACCCGCGCGAAGCCGGCTTCAGGATCGAGCACCGAAGGGGATCGGGACCGGTGGTGGAACAGATCGTCGCCACCGCTGACGCCATCGACGCCGACCTGATCATCATGGCGACCGACGGCCATGACGGCGTGCTGGACATCCTGCGCGGCAGCACCACCGAGCAGGTCTTGCGTCACGCCGGCCGGGCGCTGATCGCCGTCCCCGCGGGCTGATCATCGTCCTGGATCGCGACATTCGCGAGCAGGGCCGCTAAACACCGCGCATGGATTCCCTCGCTCTCAAGGACCGCATCGCCCTCGTCACCGGCGCGACCCGCGGCATCGGTTATCAGGCCGCGCTGGGCCTCGCCCGCGCCGGTGCCCATGTCATCGCCCTGGGGCGCACCCAGGGCGCGCTGGAAGCGCTCGACGACGAGATCTTCGCGGCGACCGGTGAACACGCGACGCTGGTGCCGATCGACCTCAAGGAGCCTGACGGCCTGGATGCCCTGGGCGCGCACATCTTCGAGCGGTTCGGCCGTCTGGACGTGCTGGTGCATTCGGCGGCCATCCTCGGCGCCCTGACGCCGACCGGTCATATGGACATCAAGCGCTGGGACGATGTCGTCTCGGTGAACCTGACCGCCACCTGGCGCCTGATCCGCTCGTTCGAGCCGCTTTTGCGGGCCTCTGACGCCGGTCGGGCGATCTTTCTGACCTCAGGGCGCGCGGTGCGTCCGAAAGCCTTCTGGAGCGCCTACGCGGCCACCAAGGCCGGCATGGAGGCGCTGGTGCGCTGCTGGGCCGACGAGATGGAAGAAACCGCCATCCGCGCGGTGCTGCTCGATCCCGACGCCATGCGCACGAAGATGCGCGCAGAAGCCTATCCGGGCGAGGACCCCGCCACGATCACCGACCCGGCCGAGATCGCGCCGCTGGTCGTGCAACTGGCCCAGGCGAATCTGGGTCTGCCCGACAACACCGTGCTGTTCAGCGAGTGGAAAGCCGCCGGCGGGGCTATTTCCGCGGGCGACTAGCTCTTCTTCCCCGTCCGGGTCGTCGGCCTGGGCGGACGGCCTTTCACGGAGCCGCCGCCGCGCAGCTTCTGGATGCCCGGGCGGGAGCCCTTGGCGCCCTTGGCCTTGGTGAACTTCAGCGCCACGGCGGCGCGGGCCTTGGCGGCCTTGACGCCGGTCAGCTTGACCACCGTCTTCTTGACCGGCTTGGGTTTCTCGATCCCCGCCTCGGCGTTGGCGATCTCTTCGGCGCGGGCAGCCTTGGCCTCGGCGGCGAGCGCCATGGCCTTTTCCTTCTTGATCAGCCCGCCGGCCTGGTAGGACGGCGCCCCGCCCTTGGCTTCACCCTCGGCGTAGGGGTTCTTGTTGCTCTTCAGCGTCAGGCGGATCGGTACGCCCGGCAGGTCGAAGCTCTCGCGCATCGAGTTCACGAGATAGCGGCGGTACTGCTCAGGCATCTGTTCGGCCCGGCTGGAAAACAGCACGAAGGTCGGCGGGCGAGCCTTGGTCTGGGCCATGTACTTGGGCTTGATCCGCTTGCCGCCGACCGCGGGCGGAGGATGGCGCTGGACGGCCATCGCCAGCCAGTCGTTGAGGTCCCGCGTTTTCACCTTGGTCGACCAGTTCTCGTAGACCTTGGTCAGCGCCGGCATCAGGCGTTCAACGCCGCGGCCAGTCTCGGCCGACAGCGCGATCACCGGCGTGCCCTTGACCTGCGGCAGCATGCGCTCTGCGTGTTCCTGGAAGGCCTTCAGGCGCGCCTGCGGATCCTCGACGAGGTCCCACTTCGCCAGCACGAAGACCAGCGCCCGCCCTTCGCGCTCGACCAGGTCGGCGATCTGCAGATCCTGGATTTCGAACGGGTGGGTGGCGTCCATCACCAGCAGCACGACCTCGGCGAAGGTGATGGCCCGAATGGAGTCGGACGTGGAGAGCTTCTCCAGCTTCTCCTGGACCTTGGCCTTGCGGCGCAGGCCGGCGGTGTCGACCAGGCGGATTTTGCGGTCGTTCCACTCCCATTCGACCGAGATGGCGTCCCGCGTGATGCCGGCCTCGGGGCCGGTCAGCATGCGATCCTCGCCGATCAGGCGGTTGACCAGGGTCGACTTGCCCGCATTCGGGCGGCCGACGATGGCGATCAGGATCGGCTTGTCGGCGGTGTCCTCTTCCTCCTGGAAGCCGATTTCCGCGTCGAAGCCCGCCAACAGGGCATAGAGGTCGGCCATCCCTTCGCCGTGCTCGCCGGAGATAGCCAGCGGCTCGCCGAACCCCAGAGACCAGGCCTCGGCGATGCCGGTGTCGCCGGCCCGGCCCTCGGCCTTGTTGGCCGCGAGGATGACCGGTCGCTGGTAGCGACGCAGGATGCCGGCGAAGATCTCGTCGCCCGGCGTGATGCCTTCGCGGGCGTCGACCAGAAACAGGACGACGTCGGCTTCCTGGATCGCCAGTTCGGTCTGGGCGCGCATCCGCGCCTCGAGGCTGTCGTCGTCGACGTCCTCGAAACCGGCCGTATCAATCAGGATCAGCTCCAGATCGCCAAGGCTGCCGCTGGCGAAGCGACGGTCGCGGGTGACGCCCGGACGGTCGTCGACGATGGCGAGCTTCTTGCCCGCCAGCCGGTTGAACAGCGTGGACTTGCCGACATTCGGCCTGCCGACGATGGCGAGTTTGAGAGGCATGCTGACTTCTTAAACGACTTCGACCGCGCCCCCGAAAGGAACGCGGTCACAGGATAGCAGACGCGGCGAAGATTGGATGGCGCGGCCTGCGGGGCCGCGCCAATACCACGGAAAGCTACTTGATCGCCACCAGTTCGCCCTTGTCGGTCACGACATAGATCATGCCGTTGGCCGCGACGGGCGTGGTCAGGACCGGCGACCCGATCTTGATTGTCTTCAGGACGTCGCCGGTCTTCGGGTTCAGGGCGATCGCGCGGCCGTCGCTGGAGACGACCACGAGGCGGTCGGAGGCCAGCAGCGGGCCGCTGAAGAGCGAGCGATCCTTGCTCTTCTTGATCCCGGCGTTCAGATCCTTGATCCAGTAGACCTGACCGTTTTCACGGGACGCGCAGATCACTTCACCGGCCTGCGAGATCAGGTAAACCACGTCACCGGCGGGCAGCGGGCTGTCGATCGAGGCGACCGGCAGCGACCAGCGCGCCTGGCCGGTGCGCAGATCGGTCGAGGCGAAGATGCCGCCATGGCTGGCGGCGTAGACGTCGCCCTGGTGGATGACCGGGCGACCCGCGACGTCGCGGATCTCGGACAGGGCCGTCGTCCGGCTCGACTTGGACAGGGTGTTGTTCCACAGGTCGTTGCCGTTGGCGGTGCTGAGCGCGACCACTTCACCCGAGGCGAAGGCGGCGACCACGGTGTTGCCCGAAAGCGCCGGGCTGGGCGAGGCCAGAATGCGGGCCGGTTCGACAAGCGCCTGATAGGTCCAGCCCGGCGCGCCGGTGGCCGTGTCGTAGGTCAGAAGCTCGTTGTCGGTGCTGACGACGAACATGCGGCCGTGGCTGACGACCGGCGCCCCGTGAACCGGCGAGTCGGTCTTGTGTGTCCAGCCGACCTTGCCCGTCATCGCGTCCAGCTGGGCGACCAGGCGGAAGCCCGACGAGGCGTAGAGCTTGCCATCAGCGAAGGCGATGCCGCCGCCAAAGCCGTCCTTGTCGCGCTTGGTGTGCGGGCGGAACGACGACTTCCAGACGATGGCGCCGGTCTGGGCGTCGATCGAAGCGATGTCGGTCACCGCGTCCATCACATAGACGCGGCCGCCGGCGATGATCGGGCCGGCGGTAATGTGGAAGGCGCGGTCCGAACCCTTGCCGAAGCCGCGACGCCAGGCGATTTCAAACGCCGGCGCGGCCTCCACGTTCTCGACGTTGGATTCACCAAGGCCGCCCGGCTGAGGCCAGTCGCTCTGCGGCAGGGCCGGCGGAAGGAAGAAGTCGACGCCCTTGAGCGCGTCGGTCGCCGCAACGCGCTGGTCAAAAGCGATGATCGAGATGCGGCGACCGTCGCCGGCGACTTCCTGCGGCTTGGGCTTCTTGCCGAAGGACGGAACGAGCTTGCCCGCGGCGTCGCCCACGGCGCTGACCGTGGAGCATCCGCCAAGCGCCATGGCGCCGGCGATCAGGACGGCGACGCCGACGTTACGCGAGATCATTGAGGAGTTCCCTGGGCTTGCGGACCGCCGGGGCCCATCAGGCCCTCCGGCATCTGCGGGGGCGGCGGCGGCAGAAGGGCGGCGGCCTTGGCGGCGGCCGGAATGGCCGCGGCTGAGCCGGAATCGATCAAGGAGATCGCGGCCTGGGCCCGGCGACGCATACCGTCGGTCGCGCCGAGCACCTGTGAGAGGTAGGTGAAATCGGCCTTCGCTTCGCTGGCCTTGCCGGCCATGATCTTGGCGAAGGCAAGCGCTTCGCGCGCCTGGAGGCGGTAGGGACGATTGTCTTCCATCAGGGGGGTCAGCCTGCCCTCGATATCCTTGTAGGAAGCCGTATCCAGAAGCGCCAAGGCGGATTTGAGGCGGGCGAGGTCGCCGAGGACAGGATCGCTGGCGGCGCCGGCGGCCTTGTCCCAGAGCGCGACGGCCTCATCGGACTTGCCGGCTTCCATGCGCATGCCGCCCTGGGCCATCAGGCCGAGTGCGCGATAGCCCTTGGCCGGCGACTTGGCGACTTCGCCGAACTTGGCGTAGGCGCCGCTGGTGTCGCCCTGGGCGCTGGCCTCGAGCGCGGCCATGTAGGTTTCGGAGGCCTTGTTCGCCTGGGACTTCGAATAGGAGTCCCAGCCCCAGAAGGCGAGCGCCACGATGAGGGCGGCCGCCGCGATGCCGATCGCCCATGGCAGGGCCTTCATCGCAAGGGCGCGATACCGCTCGACGCGGATCTGGTCCTCGACTTCTTCAAAAACATCGACCACGAACGGGCGCTCCGCGAAATCCGCTGATTGAGGCTGCGGAACCTATAGGGTGAGCCGCGCCGCTGCAACGCGGCGTGACGCCGAGGTCCTCAGGACTTTTTCGAGAAATAGGTCTCCGCCTCGCCCGGGAAGGTTCGGGCGCGGACATCGTCGGCATAGGACCGGGCGGCGGCGGCGATTTCGCCCTTGAGGTCAGCGTAGCGCCGGACGAATTTCGGGGTCCAGTCAAACAGGCCCAACATGTCGTCGGTGACCAGAATCTGGCCGTCGCAGCCGGCGCTGGCGCCGATTCCGATGGTCGGCGGAAGGATGGCGGCGGTGATGTCCCGCGCGAGCGGCTCTGCGACACCCTCGACGACGACCGCGAAGGCCCCTGCATCGGCCGTGGCCTGCGCCTCGGCGAGGATGCGCGTGCGCTCGTCTTCCGTGCGACCCTTGGCCTTGAAGCCGCCGTCCACCAGCACAGCCTGCGGCCGCAGCCCGACATGACCCATCACGGGGATGCCGCGCTTGACGAGGTAGTCGATGGTTTCGGGCACCGTCGGGCCGCTTTCGACCTTCACGGCCTGGCAGCCCGTCTCCTTCATGACCCGGGCGGCGTTCGCGTAGGCGTCTTCCTTCGACCCCTCGTAGGAACCGAAGGGCATGTCGACCACGACCATGGCGCGGCGTGACCCGCGCATGACGGCCTGGCCGTGCAGGATCATCATCTCGAGCGTGACCCCGACCGTGTTGGGCAGGCCGTGCACCACCATCCCGACCGAGTCGCCGACCAGGATCAGGTCGCAGGCCTCGTCGAGGATCGCGGCCACCGGCGCGGTGTAGGCCGTCAGGCAGACGATCGGCACGGCCCCCCGGGGGGGGGCGCGGTGCCGCGCGGAGCGGGGCCCCGGGGGGGGTGTTGGCGGTCCGGCAGACGAGCGGCCCGCCGCCGTGGGGGGCGGGGATGTCCGGCGCGGCGAGGCGACGGATGGTCTCTTCACGATGGGCGGACAGGAAGGCCTCCTGCGGGTTACTGGAACTCTTCCACCGCGCGGGTCACGGCGAACGCCAGCGCCATAACACCCAGAGCCGCCGCCAGCCACAGGGCCTCGCCGCCGAACGGCAGGGCAGAGATGTTCTCGCCCGTTCTGACCAGCCCGTTCACGCTGCTGGTGAAGGCCACGGCGTTGCGCTGGGTCACCTCACCGGCGTCGAACAGCAACCGCGACCCGAGCAGCTGACTGACCCCGATAAGGCCGGCCACCAGGCCCGCGGCGCCGATGCCGACCTGTCGCAGGTTCCAGCCCCGGTCGAGCCGAAGCTCGACCAGCCGGGCGAAAGCTTCGGCGTCAGGCATGACCGGGGGTTCGTTGAACATCCGGTCCAGCCGCATCTCGAAATCGAGTTCAGCCATGACCTTCTCTCCCCGTCGGCTCGCCGTGCGCGCCTTCAGGCGTCGCAAGTCGGAGCCGGAGCTTATCCAGACCACGTTTGACATGGGATTTGACCGTTCCCAGAGGCGCATTCAAGGCCTCGGCTGCTTCGGCATGCGAGACGCCCGCTCCGTAACAGAGCGACACGCACATCCGTTCCGCGGGCGAAAGCGTCTTCATCGCCTCGTCCAGGTCGATGCGGGCGGCCGCGGACGCCTCCCCGCCGTGACCGTCCTCAATTTCCTCGGCCTCGACATCAAAGCGCGACTCCTTGCGCCAGCGGCGCACGTAGAGCCTCGCCGCGATCTTGCGGACCCAGGCCGAAAAAGCGCCCTCGCCGCGAAACTCCGAGATACGCTCGAAGGCCGCGAGAAAGGCGTCCTGCGCGATGTCGTCAGCCAGCGACGGCTCGGCACCCATGCGCCGCAACAGTCCCCGCACCGCCGAGCCATGTCGGCGAACGAGTTCGCCAAAGGCCGGCCGGTCGCCCGCCGCCGCGAGAGCGGCGAGCTCGACATCATGCAGACTGGCGGGTGTTCTGACCCCGGCCATGGTGGTGCGCTCCCCTTCCAGCCCTGATCGGATCAGGGTTGCTTGGCTTTGTTGGGGTTGAAGAAGCTGAGGACGATGTAGGCCAGCCCGATCACCGACGGGATGGTCGCGATGCCCAGGAGAGGGTGGTAGGCGTCGGCGTCTTCGAAGCCGATCATGAAGCCGAAGGCGGCAAGACCCAGGCCAATGGCGAGCCAGATCACGCCGGTGCGAATGTCGCTGAGGGACGTCGGCGCGACCTTCACGTTCTTGGTCATGGCGTCGATGATCTCGGGCGGCAGCGGCTGGCCCTTTTCGATGGCGGTGCGCAGCGTGGCCTGCATTTCGCGGCGTTCACGGCTCTTCAGCCAGGCCGGCACGACGATGATGGCGGTCACCATGGCGAAGGGCGCCAGGGGAATCAGGATTTCGGCTCCGGTCACGTTTTTCTCTCCTCGATCTCGGCGGCGAAGCGTCTGTGCGTTCGCCTTCTGACTAGGTAGAGGCGCCGGTGGGTCCCAACGGATGCGGGGCGCCGGATGAAATCTTCGTAACGCGGATCAGTCGCGCGCCAGGCCGGGCGTCAGGCCCTGGCTGAACACCACGAAGGCCGCCGTAAGGGTCAGCAGGACAGCTGCCGGAAGCAGCATCCGCGCCAGCGGCTCAATCACCGCGCTCAGCGCCGGCGCACAGGCCCAGAGCGCCAACGCGGCCAGAGCCGCGACGACCGCGCCGTTGGCGAGATGCGTCGCGAACTCCCGGCGGGCCACCCGGCGCATCACAGCGTCGGAAAAGACCGGATCGGTTTGCGGTGCGCCACCTTCCGACAGAAAGGCCGCGAGGCGTTGTTCGGCCGTCATGGTTTGTCTCCCAGAACACTGAGCAGTTTATCCCGACCGCGCGCCACATGCGACTTGATCGTTCCAAGGGGCAGACCCAGCGCGTCAGCCGCCTCGCCGTGCGACCATCCCTGGGCCATGCAGAGGGCCACTGCCGCCCGCTGGTCCGCCGGCAACTGGGCCATCGCGGCTTCCAGAGCCATGCGGTCCGCGGGATCCAGCCCTCCGCCCTGCCCGTCGTGCTCTTCCACCCAGTCGTGATCGCGGCGAGCTGCACGGACGGCCCCGCGGTGCAGGCTGAGGGCCTTGCGCCAGGCGATGCCGTAGAGCCAGGGTTGGAACCCCTCGTCGTCGCGCAAACGGGCAAGGCTGGACCAGGCGGTCACGAAGGCCTCCTGCGCCACGTCATCGGCGTCAGCGCCCGCCGCACGGCGCAGAAAGGCCCGCAGGCCCTGCTGGTGCCGCGCCACAAGCCGTCCGAAGGCGGCCTGTGACCCCGCTCTGGCCGCCCGGACGAGCGGCGCGTCCATCGATCAGTCCTTCGGCGTCCGCATGGTCAGGGTGGCGACCAGCGTGGCGAGGAACATGGCGGCCATGACGAAGGCCACGATGGTGAAGGCCTGCCCCGCGCCGTAGATGTCGGTGTAGGAGGCGTAGGCGAAACCGGCGGCGAGCGAGCCGAACAGCACCACCCGGTACCATCCGCCAAAGCCGTAGCCATAGCGGCCGCGATAGTAGCGACGCGCGCGGCGTCCCCTGTAGTCGTCGTCATCCCAGTCGTCCGGGATCGGGCTGCTCAGCTTGTCCAGCAGCCCCGCCGGGACGTCCTTGCCGCTGTCAGCGAACCGCTTGATCAGATCGAGATTGTCGCGGTGCTTGCGGTAGTTCAGCCAGCTGTGCCAGGCGCCGGCGATGAACCAGGACAGGGGGAACAGCAGCCACCAGTAGGAGCGGAACAGATGTTCAAAGGTGTCCATGGTCCTATCCTCCGGTCCGGTTGCGGCCGCCGAGCTTCTCGATCAGGCCGGCCGGGATGTCCTTGCCGCTGTCGGCGAAGTGCTTGATGAGGTTGAGGCTGTCGCGGCGGCGTTGCAGGTCGAGCCACCCCCGGAAGCCGCCGATGAGCATCCACGCCAGCGGGAACATCAGCCACCAGAACGAACGGAACAGGTCTTCCATGATCTTGCCTCCAGCCCCGACGCATCGTTTGCGTCTTTCTATGAGGTAGTCGCCGCCGATCCTGGCGACGGATGCAGCGGATGCAAAATTATTTTCAGGCCTGCGCGGCCTGGGCGCGCTGACAGGCCGGGCGCGCCGCCAGCCGGTCGCGCCAGGCTGCCAGCCGGTCCGGGATCGCGCCGTTCAAAGCGCCCTTCCAGATGCCCAGCGTGGTGCTGAGCGCGATGTCGGCCAGGGTCAGATCGTCGCCGACCAGGAACGCCCGGTCGCCCAGCTGATCCTCGATGAAGCCGATGAACTGTTCCGCGCGAGCATTCATGGTGCGCACCGACCAGTTCTGCTTGTCAGCGTCCGGCGCGCCGAACCGGGCGGCCATCAGCGGGTTCAGGGTTCCGCCCAGGCTGGCTTCGCTGAAAACGGTCAGCTGCAGCACCTTCGCCAGCGCGGGACCGTCGTCCAAGGGCAGAAGGGGCGTCGGGCCATACCGCTGGGCGACGTAGAGCATCATCGCCACCGACTCGTTGATCGCCACACCGTCATCCTCGAGGAACGGGACCGATCCGAGCGGATTGAGCGCGAGGTATTCCGCGCTCGGCGGAAACGTGACGGGCGAGGTCGCGTAGGGAACCCCCATTTCCTCGCAGACCCAGAAGACCCGGACGCCGCGCGCGCCGCGCGGAAAGTTGTGGATCCGGATCATCGCCCTGCCCGCTTCAGGTGAACCCAACCGCCGCCCAGCGCGCACAGCGGGCCAGTCACCGCGACAGCCACCGCGTACCAGACCGGCCCCAGATCGGTCGCGACCGCCGCGACGATCCCCAGTAGGCCCGCCAGGCCGCCGATGATCGCCAGCGCCAGCACGTGCTTCATCGGCGCGCCGGGCGCGAGCCGAGCCGTCAACCACCCACCCACCGCCGTGAAGACGCCCCGATAGGCCAGCGCCAGCAGAAACAGCAGCGGGTCTTCCATTTTCTGGTCTGCCGGCGGGAAGACGCCAGTGGCGTGCATCACCGAGTCCCCGACCGTCGACAAAGCCACCACCACCATGAACCCGACCAGCACCGCCGCGACACTGGTCAGCCAGCGTGGCGGCCCGGCTTTCGCCTTCGTATCAGTCAAAGCCACCCTCCCCCTTCAGACCCGCGCATAGTTGCTCATCCGCGGGCGCGATGCATCCCCGAAGGCTCCGCAGCTGGCGCGGTCAGCCGCGCGGGAACACCGACGCATAGGTGTCGGGCTTGAACCCGACCGTCAGGGTTCCATCGACGTCCAGCACCGGCCGTTTGATCATCGAGGGCTGGGCGACCATCAGGGCGATCGCCTTCGCCTCGTCGATGCCCGTCTTGTCGGCGTCCGCCAGTTTGCGGAAGGTCGTGCCGGCCCTGTTCAGCAGCAGCTCCCAGCCGACCTTCGCCGCCCAGCGCTGAAGCGTGGCCGCGTCGATGCCGACGGCCTTGTAGTCATGAAAGGCGTAGGCCACGCCATGACCGTCCAGCCAGTCGCGGGCCTTCTTCATGGTGTCACAGGCCTTGATGCCGTGCAGGTTGACAGTCATTGGGGAGTCGATCCGGGTCCGGGTGAGCCTGCGTCCGCCCTACCGCCAAACGAGAGTCGACGCTACGTCTCAGCCGCCCCAGACCTCTCCGTAGAGCCGCATCAGATTTCCCCCGAAGACCTTCTCGATCCGCGTCGCCTTCCAGCCGCGTGCGGTCAGGTCGTCCGCCAGCATGCGGAAGCGCATCGGGCTGTTGTAGTCGGCCACATAGGTGAAAACGTCAGGGCCTTCGCCGGGCGCGGCGATGCCGGCCGCGGCGCGACGTTCGTACTCGGCCTTCGCCTCGGCGCGGCCCTTGTCATCAATCACAAGGGCGCTGGTGCCGCCGTCCGTGCCGATCGAGACGTGACCTTCGCCGCAGACATTCACCGCGTGCTCGAAATGGCGGATGAGGTCCTCCCGGGTCGGTTTGCTGTCAGCGCTCAGGAACGGCATGAAGTAGATGCCCGCCACGCCGCCCTTGTCGGCCATGGCCTTCAGCTCGGCATCGGTGGTGTTGCGCGGATTGTCGTTCAGCGCGCGGCACCCCGTGTGACTGATGGTCATCGGCCGCGTAGCCGCGGCGATGGCCTCGGCGATGGTGCGTTGTCCGCCGTGAGACAGGTCGAGAAGAAGCTTGGCCTTCTCGATCGCGGCGATGGTCTCATGGCCGAGTTTCGACAGGCCCGCGTTGGCCGACTCCAGCGCCCCGTCGCCGCACAGATTACGCCGGTTGTAGGTCAGCTGCAGGACGCGCAGGCCGAGATTTTTGAACATCGCCACCCGCTCGAGGCGGGTGCCGATCGCCGTTGTGTCCTGGAAGCCGGCGATGATGGCGATCTTGCCGACCTGCTTGGCGGCGGCAATGTCCGACGCCCTGAGAGCGGGGACCATCAGGTCGGCGTTGTCGGCGAGCATCAGGTCATTGTCGGCGAGACCGGCGACCGCGGTTTCAAAGGCGTCCGGGTTGTTGCCCGGCGGGGCGACCGTCACGTTGAAAGCTGTGATTCCGGTCCCGAGCAGTTCAGCGCGCCCTCGGGGCGACAGGCGCGTCGCGCCCTCGACGTAATCGGGGTCGGATGGCCCGCCGAGGCCATCGATGACGATCATTCTGCGCCAGGCGTCTTGCGAAAGACCGGCAGCCAACGCCGAGGCAGGCGACAGGGCCAGCGGGCTGGCGGCGATCAACGTCAGAAGCGTACGACGGTCCATTCGGCGTTCCCCATTTCGCGGGAACCCTGATCAGACCGACCGAAACGGGCAAGTGAATTCCCGCTCATTTTCGGGCGCGCCAGAGGCCGATCAGCCGATCTGGAAGATGGAATAGACCGGTCCGGTCGCCGTCTGTTCGCCTGTGCCCACCGCGATCACGTCGTTGAGCCAGCTGTAGCGTTCGTCGCCACATTCGAAACGGGCGACGATGGCCAGCGAGTATTCCGAGGGGTCCAGCAACGCGCCCTTGCCGAAACGGACCATGACGTCGGGCTCGGCGACGAAGCGGCCCTGATAGGTCAGGTAGACGAGGACGCCGTCGTCGGTCTTCAGGGTCAGACGGACATCGATGACCATCATCCCGTCCGGACGGTTGATCACCCAGTCCGCGCCGCCGAGCACGGTCCCGTTCAGCCGGTCGCCGACAAAGGTCCCGCCGGTCACCGGCGCGATGCGTCGCAGGCCGGCCGGCGTCTGGCCAATCGTGGTCATGCCCCGGAAGTCGACCGCCAGGGTCAGGGTGGTCAGCAGGCTGTGGCGCAGGCTCTTCATGGCCACGGACCTAGCACCTGAACCTGCTCGAGAGGAGTCGTCCGCCTCGGTACAGAACGCGGCCTGCCGGCCCTCCGCAGCACATCCCGATCCACGCGACCATTGCCCGGCGCGGCCCGCAGGGTCAGGCGGGGTCCGGCGCCGCGTCCGCGCGGGCGAAGAACACCGTCACGCGCATGCCGGCGCCGGGACTGGACTCGACGTCAACCCTGGCCCGGGCATTCTGACGCAGGGATTGCACGATCAGCACGCCCAGCCGGCCGGGCTTCGGCCAGACGGCGCCCTGCGCCAGGCCCACGCCGTCATCGGAAATCGTCACCGTGCAACCGTTGTCATCAATCAGGCTGTGCAGACTGATCGTACCGCCGTCACGGCCGACGAAGGCATGCTTCAGGGAATTGGTCAGCACCTCGTTGACCACCAGTCCCGTCGGCATGGCCACGTTGATCGACACTGGCCAGGTATCAACCTGCAGGTTGAGATGGATCCCCTCAACCGCATGCGCCTGCATCACGGCCGAGGCGATCTGGCTCAGATAGACGCCGAGATCGACGCTCTCGCTGAAGGAGTCGTTGGCGAGGGTCTGATAGAGGATGGCGAGCGCGCCGACGCGGCCGGCCAGACGGTCGAAGGGCTCACCGTCGATGTGATCCGGCGCGTTGCGGGCCTCCAGCCGGATCAGGGCGGTGATCATCTGGAGATTGTTCTTCACCCGATGCTGCAGCTCCTGCAGCAGCACATCCTTTTCCTGAATCTGGGTTTCGAGAAGCGCGCTGTCGCTCCGCCTCACCTCCGCCAGCGCGACCAGTCGGAATATCGGATGCCCGTCGTCATCCTGGATGATGTTCGACCAGGCATCGACAGACAGCGGACCGCCTTCACCATCCAGGTCAAAGGCCCCGATGTAGTCCTCGTCCGCGGCAATGGCGTCGCTGAGCTTGCGCCCTTCGGCGGCCGAGGCGATCACGTTCAACACGCCCCAGGACTTGCCCCGGACAGACTCTGCCGCCTGTCCGGTCAACCGCTCGAACTCGAGATTGGCGTAAGTCACCCGCTCCGACGGATGCAGTTCCGCCACTGCAACGGCCAGCGGCATGTGATCGAGGAATTGCTTGAACCGGTCGCTTTCCAGCGCCTCGGCCAGGTGCGGCGTGTCCAGAAGGGCTCCGACGGCCGGCTTGTCATCTTCGTCGGACATGCGCCGTCACTACCCACGGGTACGGCGCGCGGAACAGCACAGCGCGCGATGGCACTTGCCCTATATGGGCCAGTTGTGAGCGGCATAGAAATGGTTTCGGGGTAACGCTGATCGCTCAGGCGATGGCGACACGTTATCGCCGCCAGGGCCCCGACCGACGGGCGGTGAGGCGCAACGCAAAGGCCTCATGGCTTTCCAGACCGTCGAGATCGTCAATGCGACGCGCCAGGGCTTCGGCCTCGTCGGCGAGCGGCTCGGCCTCGGCGCGGGTGCGAGGGTCGGCCCAAAGCGTCGTGATGGCGGCCCGCAGCAGGACGAGCGCGGCCTTCGGATAGCGGGCGTCCAGGCGCGAGGACCACTCGGCGAGATCACCTGCGTCGCCGGCGACCTCATCCCGCCGGGCCATGATCATGGCGGCAGCCTCTGATAGCGCGGGCCAGTCCATCAGAAACGCCAGTCCGTCGCCGAACGCCGGGTATCGCGCCGCGTGCTCGAAGGCCCGGTCCATAGCCTCCACATCATCAAAGTCCGGCAAGGCCTTGAGAAAGCGGCGAAGTTGCGCGGCCGACAGGGTCCGCTCAAACGTCGCCCAGCGCTCCTCGTGGGCGGCTTTCGTCTCGCCGGCCTGGTCCAGGGTCTCGATCCAGACCGCGTACCAGGGCTCGGAGCCGGGATCGGGGCGCCCGTCGAGGCCGCGAGCGCGGTTGCGCGGATCGGCGGCCTGAAGCGTGGCGAGCGCCTCGTCGATCCGGCCGGCCGTCAGCAGCCGACGGCCCACTGCGGCGGCCGTGCCAGGGTCATGGCGCAGGGTTGTCGGCACCGTCTCGAGAAAGGCGTCCACGTCGCCGGCCGCGTCGGCCACGGCGCGGATGACCCGCGCCGACGGCTTCAGCGCGGGACGCGCGGCGATACGGTTGTTGAGCTCACCCAGCACGGCCGCTGCGAACGGCTGGCCGAAGGCCGCCAGCGCCGGCCCCAGTCGCTCGCCCCAGGCAGAGCTCCCGCCGAACAGCATGTCGGCGACCTCGCCGGCCAGGGCGATGTCGGCCGGCGCGCGCGGCGCCAGCGACGCCATGTCCGCGGCTGCCGCGGCGAACACCTGGTCGAGCTCCCCCTTGGGATCCTTGACCCGCAAGGACAGACCATCGGCAAGATCGAGAAAGGTCCACAGACGCCGCATGGCGATGCCGGCGTCCAGATCGGCCAGCTTGCCGGCGATCATCCGGCGCAGGACCGTCAGGTCGAGGATGAATTCGGGCCGCTTGCGCCAGGACACCTTGGCGCGGCTGCCGGCGATCATCGCCAGCCGCTTGTCGATCTCTTCCGCCAGCGCCGCCGCGCCGATCTCGCCGGAAAGCTCCATCCGCAGCCGCCGCTTGAGCGCCGGCTGACTGTCGCTGAGTTCAAGCAACAGCGCCGCCAGCCTCTCCGCGCCCAGCGCCTCGAGATTGCTCGCCGTCAGCCGCTTGGCCGAGGCCGGGGGCTTCTTCGCCGTCATGCGGTCGGGATCATTCCCATTCAATGGTGCCCGGCGGCTTGCTGGTGACGTCGTAGACGACGCGATTGACGCCGC
>CAZISF010000022.1:36008-36184 GCA_964541915.1 uncultured Caulobacter sp. | reverse complement strand
TCGGCCGGCGCGACATGGGCCGCGACGCCTTTGTCGCCAAGGTCTGGGAATGGAAAGCCGAGAGTGGCGGCGTGATCGTCAACCAGCTGCGCCGACTGGGCGCGAGCTGCGACTGGTCACGGGAACGCTTTACCCTCGACGAAGGCCTGTCGGCCGCCGTCCGCAAGGTGTTCGTC
>CAZISF010000022.1:35765-35998 GCA_964541915.1 uncultured Caulobacter sp. | reverse complement strand
TGGGAAGAGTCGGGCGCGTTCGCCCCGACGAACGATCCGGCCGCCGAGCCGTTCAGCATCGTCATCCCGCCGCCCAACGTCACCGGCAGCCTGCACATCGGCCATGCGCTGAACAACACGCTGCAGGACGTGCTGATCCGCTTCCAGCGCATGCGCGGCAAGGCGGCCCTTTGGCTGCCGGGCACCGACCACGCCGGCATCGCCACCCAGATGGTCGTCGAGCGCCAGCTGGC
>CAZISF010000022.1:0-35646 GCA_964541915.1 uncultured Caulobacter sp. | reverse complement strand
AAGGTGTTCGGCGAGCTGAACACGCCGGGCCTGATCTATCGCGAAACGCGACTGGTGAACTGGGACCCGCACTTCCAGACCGCCATCTCCGACCTTGAGGTCGAGCAGAAGGAGGTCGACGGCGCCTACTGGCACTTCGCCTATCCGCTGGAGAACGGCGTCACCTATCAGTACCCGGTCGCGTTTGATGACGGGGGCAGGGCCACTGAGTGGGAGACGCGCGACTACATCGTCGTCGCCACCACGCGCCCGGAGACCATGCTGGGCGACACCGCCGTCGCCGTTCACCTCTCGGACGAGCGTTACAAGGATCTTGTCGGCAAGACCGTGAAGCTGCCGATCGTCGGCCGCTCGATCCCTATCGTCGCCGACGACTACGCCGATCCGACCAAGGGCTCGGGCGCGGTGAAGATCACGCCGGCCCATGATTTCAACGACTTCGAGGTCGGCAAGCGCCACGGGCTTGAGGCGATCAACATTCTCGACGCCTTCGGCAGGGTGAACGAGAACGCCCCCGCCGAGTTTGTCGGCCACGACCGCTTCGTCGCGCGCAAGATGATCATCGCCCGGTTCGAGGAACTCGAACTGCTCAAGGGCATCGAGAAGACCCGCCACATGGTGCCGCACGGCGACCGCTCGGGCGTGGTCATCGAGCCCTGGCTGACGGACCAGTGGTACGTCGACGCCGAAACCCTCGCGAAGCCGGCCATCAAGGCGGTGGAGGAGGGCGCGACCGTCTTCGAGCCGAAGAACTGGGACAAGACCTACTTCGAGTGGATGCGCAACATCCAGCCCTGGTGTATCAGCCGACAGCTGTGGTGGGGCCATCGGATCCCGGCATGGTTTGACGACGAGGGCAATGTCTACGTCGAGGAGACCGAGGAGGCCGCGCGCGCGGCTGCCGGCGGCAAGCCGCTGACCCAGGACGAAGACGTCCTCGACACCTGGTTCTCGTCCGGCCTGTGGCCGTTCTCGACCCTCGGGTGGCCGGAGAAGACCGCCGACCTGGAGCGGTTCTACCCGACCCACACCCTGGTCACCGGCTTCGACATCATCTTCTTCTGGGTCGCCCGGATGATGATGATGGGCCTGCACTTCACCGGCGAGGTTCCGTTCCAGCGGGTGGTCATCAACGCCCTGGTGCGCGACGCCTCCGGAGCCAAGATGAGCAAGTCCAAGGGCAATGTCATGGACCCGCTGGAGCTCATCGACCAGTACGGCTGCGACGCCGTGCGTTTCACACTGACGGCCATGTCCGGTCAGGCGCGCGACATCAAGCTGTCGACCCAACGCATTGAAGGGTATCGTAATTTCGGCACCAAGCTGTGGAACGCGACGCGCTTCTCGCAGATGAACGGCTGCGTCCGTGTCGAAGGCTTTGACCCTTCCAGCGTCAACCAGACGATCAACAAGTGGATCCGCGGCGAGGCGGTCAAGACCGCCGCCGCCGTCACCGAGGCGCTGGAGTCCTGCGCCTTCGACGCGGCGACCAACGCCCTCTATCGCTTCATCTGGAACGTCTTCTGCGACTGGTACGTCGAGCTGGCCAAGCCGATCCTCAACGGATCCGATGAAGCCGCGAAGGCCGAGACCCAGGCCATGACCGCCTGGGTGCTCGACCAGTGCCTCCTGCTGCTGCACCCGGTCATGCCGTTCCTCACCGAGGAGCTGTGGGACAAGACGGCCGAGGAAGGCCCGGCCCGGGACGGCTTCCTGATGACCACTCGCTGGCCCGAACTGCCACAGGACTGGATCGACGCTGGGGCCGAGGCCGAGATCGGCTGGCTGGTCGACCTGGTCACCGAGGTTCGCTCTATCCGGGCCGAGATGAACGTCCCGCCGGGCGCCCGCGTGCCGCTGACCCTGTCTGGCTCCAGCGAGGAGACCCGGGGGCGGCTGGCCCGTCACCGCGACCTGATCCTGACCCTCGGCCGGCTCGGCTTGGCGGAGGAGGGCGATCCGCCCGCCGGCTCTGCGCCCTTCACCATCGGTGAGGCTACGGCCGCGATCGCGATCGCCGACTTCATCGACCTGGCCGCCGAACGCGCCCGCCTGACCAAGGAAATCGCCGGCCACGTCGGCGACATCGAGCGGGTCAACAGGAAGCTCGGCAACCCCGACTTCCTCGCCAAGGCCAAGGAAGAGGTCATCGAGGAAAACCGCGAGAAGCTGGCCGACGCCGAAGCCGCCAAAGCCAAGCTCGAAGCGGCGCTCGAACGACTGGCGAGCGTGGGCTGACATTAGGGACAGACACCTGCGGGTGTCTGTCCCTCTTCGACGTCAGTAAGGCTTGAGCACCGCGCCGACGCGCCGGCCCAGTTCCATGATGCCATCCCGCCGGAACACGCCAAGCAGCAGCGCCGCGAAGGCCAGGTTGGTGCAGGCGGCTTTGAACAGGCCTCCGCCGTCGTGGTTAGGGTCCGTGCCGAGCGGCGTGAACAGGTGGAAGCTGACAGCCCCCATCATGACCAGCAGCCCTGCCAGCGCGCCGCCGGCCTGCAGATGCTTGAAACGCGGGTGAAGTCCGACAATCAGCAGGGTTGAGGCCAACAGCTCGATGGAGCCGATGACATACTGCGAGAACAGCCCGGTGTGGCCGAACAGGCCCGCGGCGCCGAGGCCCGTGGCCCAGCCGTCGAGCAGGCCGAAGATGACCTGCGTCTTGGGGTGATCGGTGAACTTGTAGCGAAGGCTGTCGAGGAAGATCACGGCCATGAAGATGGCCATCACGTCGGGGATGTATTTGAAGTAGCGCTTCATGACCGGGCTCACTTGTCCAGCACGTTGGGCCAGTTGGCGTCGCCCTGGCGGACGTAGCCGGGGATGTCCTTGATCCATTTGCCCTGAATGTCGGCGTTGTAGTTCAGGTACAGCTTGCCGCCGACGATCCGCCACTGCAGCGGGTCGCCCTTCGCCGTGTAGCCGTGCGCCACGGCCCAGGCGCAATAGCCGCCGTATTGAGGCGCGTAGGCTGCCGGATTCGCCTTGAATTTCGAGAGGTTGGCGGCGGAACTGAACTGCCAGCTGACACCCTTCCAGTCGGTGGCGAATTTCGGATCGCCCTTCACCGGATGACCGGCCGTGAAATAGGCCACGACGTCATAGCCGCCCGCGCCGATCTGCGAGAACGGGGCGGTGTAGACGGGCGGTTTGGCGGCAAGGGCCACGCCGGGGAGGGCGGCGGCGCTCGCGAGAGCAAGGGCCAGGATCAGGCGTTTCATGTCAGGATTTCCTTCAGGCGAGGCAGAGCGCGCCGGGCATGGCGTCGGCGGCGAGGTGAGGGTCGAGGGGGGTTTCGGCGATGTGGTTGACGTAGTTCGAGAGGGTCTTCAGGCCGACGGCGAGAATGATTTCCATGGCGTTGGCGCGGGTGAAGCCGGCGGCCACGAAGGCGTCGAGATCCGCGTCGGCGAGGAAACCCCGCTCCCGGACCATCTTCAGGGTGAACAGGCGCAGCGCTTCGAGGCGTGGGTCGCTGATCGGGCGGCTGGCGCGGATGGCGTCGATCGCCGCTTCGCCCAGCGAGGCGTCGCGGGCGCGGACCGTGTGAGCCGGCGTGCAGTAGTGGCTTTCGTGCTCGACAGAAACGGTCAGCAGCACCAGTTGCTGCTCGGCCGGGCTGAAGGCGGTCTTTCGGAAGATCGCCGACAGGGCGGCGTAGCCTTCGAGCAGGGCCGGGGCCTCGGCCATCTGGGCGAGAAGCGCCGGGACGTAGCCCATCGTCTGGTTGGCCTGATCAAGGATCGGCTTGGCCTCGAACGGGGCGGTGGCGCGGGTGTGAAGCGGGAAATGAGCCATGACTGGCTTATGCCCAAATCCGCCCAGCCGGATAATCTGGTGTTTTCGAAACAGTTTCATGCGATTAAGGCATGAATGGATCGCCTCGATGCCTATCGCCTGTTTGTTCGCGCCGCCGAAACCGGGGTTATCTCCCGGGCGGCGCGGGAACTGGGTCTGACCCAGCCGGCGGCCAGTCGGTTGCTGGGCGCGCTGGAAGACCAGCTCGGGGCGCGGCTGTTCGCCCGGTCGACCCGCAGCCTGACCCTGACCGAAGCCGGCGGCCTGGCGCTCGACCGCGCCCGCGCCGTGCTGGCGGAAGTGGACGGGCTCGAGGCCGCCGTCCACGGCCTGGATCGCATCCCGACGGGCCTGCTGCGCGTCTCCGCGTCTGTGGCGTTCGGGCGCGGGTGTCTGGTCCCCCACACGGCCGACTTCCTGCGGGCCTCGCCGCTGATGCGGGTCGAGTATGTCCTGAAGGACGAGCGGATCGATCCGGTGGCCGAGGCGGTGGATCTGACCTTCCGGCTCGGTCCGATGGAGGATTCCCGGCTGACCGCCCGTCGGCTCGGCGCCTATGGCCGCCGGCTGGTGGCCTCGCCTGAGCTCGTGACCCGCTATGGGCTGCCCGAGACGCCGCAGGACCTCAACAACGGCCCGACCCTCGACTTCACCGGTCTGGGCTACGGACGACGCTGGCCGTTGTCCGACGGTCGCCGCACGGTCCAGGTCGAGATCAAGGGCGAGACCCGCGCCAGTTCGGGGGAGGCGGTGCTTGATCTGGCGCTGCAGGGGCTCGGCGTGGCGCTGCTGCCGGCCTTCCTCGTCGATCCCCTGATCGCCGACGGCCGACTGGTGCGAATCCTGCCGGACTGGAGCGGTCCACCGCTTGAGCTGCACGCCGTCTGGGCGGCGCGTGAGCTGCCGCGAAAGGCCCGCGCCTTCCTCGATTTCATCATTCCGCGCCTGTCCACCGAACGCTAGATCAAACGGCTGTTTGCATGGTCGCCGCGCCTGTGCTTTGGACGGCGGGAGGCGCCGGCAAGAGCGCCCCTTTCAGACCCAGGGAGTTGTTGCATGACCGATACCGTCGCGTCCGAGAAGCCGTGGCCAGCGATGACCGTTCGGGAGGCCTACGCCGTCCTGACCGCGCCGGGCATGCCCACCGAGATCGAGGAGATCGAGATCCGTGGCATCAAGACGCGGGTCTGGAAGAACTGCCCTCCGACGATCCGGGACGTCGTGACGATCGGGCGCGCCCATGGCGAAAAGGTCTTCCTGGTCCATGAGGACGAGCGGGTCACCTTCGAGGCCTTCCACCGCGCGGTCGCGGCGTTTGCGGCAGCGCTGGCAGGCAAGGGCGTGGGCAAGGGCGACCGGGTCGCCATCGTCATGCGCAACCTGCCGGAATGGCCGGTGGCTTTCTATGCCGCCGCCAGCCTGGGGGCCATCGTCACCCCGCTGAACGCCTGGTGGACGGGACCCGAACTCGAATATGGCCTGACCGATTCCGGGACCAAGGTCTGTGTCGTCGACGCCGAGCGCTTTGACCGCCTGGCCGAACACTTCCCCAACTGCGCCGACCTCGCGCATGTCTTCGTCAGCCGCATGGTCGACGAGGTCACCCATCCCTTCGTCAGCAAGCTGGAAGACGCGATCGGCGGCCCCAACGACTGGGCGACGCTGCCGGACGCGGCGCTGCCGTCGACCCCTATCGACGCCGATGACGACGCGACGATCTTCTATACCTCCGGCACCACGGGAAAGCCCAAGGGCGCCCTTGCGACCCAGCGCAACGTCAACTCCAACATCTTCTCGGCGCTTTGCGCCGGCGCGCGGGCCTTCCTGCGTCGCGGCGAGATGCCGCCGGCGCCCGATCCGACCCTGCCGCAGAAGGGCAGCCTGCTCAGCGTGCCGTTCTTCCACGCCACGGGCTGCTTCGCGGTGCTCAACCCCTCCCTCTATGCGGGCGGCAAGCTGGCCATGATCCGCAAGTGGGATCCCGAGCTGGCGATGCAGATCATCGAACGCGAGCGTCTGACCAGCGCCGGCGGCGTGCCGACCATCGCCTGGCAGCTGATCGAGCATCCGGCCCGTGAGAAGTACGATCTGTCGTCGATCGAGAGCATGGCCTACGGCGGCGCGCCCTCGGCGCCCGAACTCGTCCGCAAGATCAAGGAAGTCTGGCCGAAATCCCACGCCGGCAACGGCTGGGGCATGACCGAGACCAGCGCTACGGCGACCTCCAACTCCGCCGAGGACTACGAGCATCGTCCCGACAGCTGCGGCCCGCCCGTGCCGGTCACCGACCTCAAGATCATGACCGTCGAGGCGCCGCACGTGGAGCTGCCGATCGGCACGGTCGGCGAGCTGTGGTGCAAGGGCCCGCAGGTGGTGAAACTTTACTGGAACAAGCCGGAAGCCACCGCCCAGACGTTCGTCGACGGCTGGGTCAAGACCGGCGACCTGGCGCGTCTGGATGAGGAGGGCTTCTGCTTCATCATCGATCGGGCCAAGGACATGCTGATCCGTGGCGGCGAGAACATCTACTGCATCGAGGTCGAGAACGTCCTCTATGACCATCCCGCGGTGATGGACGCGGCCCTGGTCGGCATTCCGCACAAGACGCTGGGCGAGGAGCCGGGCGCCGTCGTGACGCTCAAGGACGGCGCCAGCGCCACCGAACAGGAGCTGCGGGCGTTCGTCGCCGACCGGCTGGCCGCCTTCAAGGTGCCGAAGAAAATCGTCTTCTGGCACGAAACCCTTCCTCGCAACGCCAACGGCAAGATCCTCAAGAACGAGCTGAAGAAGCTGTTCGAGGACGCGTAGGATCTACCCCATCACCTCATCGCCGGACTTGTTCCGACGACCCATGCGTGATGTTTTTCCGGGAGGGCGACGCGGCCGAACCGCGTCCAGCTCCCGAACCAGGGAGTTCATATGTCGTCGGAACAAGTCCGACGATGACGAGACTTGTGGAGCCACCGCATGGTTCAGTCCACCGCCGCCACGGTCGATGAGTACATGACCACGCTCGAGCCCGGCCGGGTCGCCGCGATGACACGCGTGCGGGACCTCGGTCGGGAGATCTTCGATGGCTGGGCCGAGAGCATGGCCTACGGCATGCCGGGCTTCGGCCCCGCCGGCGGCCCCCCGGTGTTCAGCTACAACAGCCAGGTCCAGTACATCTCGCTCTACGCGGGGAAGGGGGCCATCGAGGCGTTCCGCGACCGGCTCAAGGGCGCCAGTCTCGGCGGCGGCTGCATCCGCTACAGGAACCCGGACAAGATCGACTTCGATCTGGTCGCGGAAATCCTGAAGCATATCCGCACCCACAAGGGCCCGGGCTGCTGACGCCAGGCTAGCCCGCGTTCACGGGCGGTTTGCGTCCCGCCCAGGGCTGCGCCGCCTCCAGTTGATAGGCGAGCTGGAACAGCAGGGCGTCGGCGCCGGCCTTCGCCGCGAACTGGATGCCTACGGGCAATCCGTCGGCCGTCCAGTGCAGCGGCACGCTCATGGCCGGGGCGCCGGCGACATTCTGAAGGGGCGTATAGCCGACGTAGTCCGTAAGCCGCTCTGACAGCGTCGCGAACGGCACATCGCCCGAGACGTAGCCAAGAGGGACAGGCGGCTTGGCCAGCACGGGCGAGACGATGACGTCAAACGTCGCGAACCAGCGGTCGTAGGCCGCCGAGGCCTCGGCCAGCCGGCCGATCGCCGCGTCCACGGCGCCGTCCGGCGCCTTGGCGATCAACTCGGCCATGCCCAGCGAGAACGGCTCGGCCATGCTGGTGTCCGGCGCGCGGCCGAGCGCCTTGCTCATGGCCGCGACATCCATGGCGGCGCCGGCCGACCAGAGCGTCAGGAAGTCCTGTCCGAAGCGGGCCGAGTCGATCGGCCATCCGGTCTCGCTGACCTTGTGGCCAAGCGACTGCAGCAGCTTCACGGCGCCGTCGAGGCCCGCCTGGACCTCGGCGTCGGGCTGCCGGCCGCTACCGCTGGCGGTGAGAACCCCGATCCGCAGTTTCTTGCGGGTGGACTTCTGGACGAAGCCGATCGGCCGGTAGGGCGCATCGGCGTCGGCGCGCTCGGTCGCCGCGAACAGCGCGGCGGAGTCGCGCACGGAGTGGGTCTCGGCGTGGTTGACCGACAGGTCGATGACCTTGAGGCCCATGTTACCTGCAAGCCGTCCTCGCGAAGGCTTGAAGCCGAACAGGCCGCAGTTGGCCGCCGGGATGCGGATCGACCCACCGCCGTCGCTGGCGTGGGCCAGCGGCACGACGCCGGAAGACACGGCCGCCGCCGCACCGCCCGACGATCCGCCGGTCGAATGGCCGATATTCCAGGGATTGCGCGTCGGGCCCAGAGCCAACGGCTCGGTGGTCGGCAGATAGCCGAACTCGGGGGAGGCGGACTTGCCGATGACGATGAAGCCGCTGTTCACGGCGGCCTGCACATAGGGATCTGTGCCTTTGGCGGCCGGATTGAGCATCGCGCCGCGGCTGCCCGACCGCGTCGGCAGGCCGGCCCAGTCGTCGAGATCCTTGACCAGATAGGGCACGCCCGCGAACGGGCCGGTCTGGCCGCCCTTTTTCGCGGCGTCGAGCGCCCGGTCAAAGTCGGAGTTGACGATGAAGTTCAGTTTCGGCTGGAGGGTCTCGGCGCGTCGGATGGCGGCCTCGACGGCCTCCACCGTGCTGATCTCCCTGTTGCGGATCATGCTGGCGAGTGTCGTGGCGTCCGGCGTCCAGGCCGCGGTCGGCGTGGCTTTCGGCTTCGCGTCGGCGACGGCCGGGATGACGGCGACAGCGGCGGAGGCGGCCATCAGGCCGCGACGGGTGACATTGGTCATGGAGCCCTCCCTCGAACGTCTGGCGCGTTCGTGACTGGCGTTCAGATTGGCCGGTCGAACGCCCGTTCGCAAGCCGGGCAAAGCTTGACGCGGACGTCATGCGGCGCGACTTTCCCCCCAACGATACACACGGGAGGAGAAGCGCCATGGCCGACGGATCAATGGCGGGCGTCAGCTCGCTAAAGGGCAAGGTCAGCGAAACGGAATGGAAGGCGCGGGTCGATCTCGCCGCCCTCTACCGGCTTGTGGCCCTTCATGGGTGGGACGACATGATCTTCACCCACATCTCGGCCCGCATTCCGGGGCCTGAGCACCACTTTCTGATCAATCCCTACGGCATGTTCTTCGACGAGATCACCGCCAGCTCGCTGGTCAAGATCGATCTCGAGGGACGGGTGCTCCAGGAAACCCCGTATTTCATCAATCCAGCGGGTTTCACGATCCACTCGGCGGTCCACGCTGCCCGCGAGGACGCGATGTTCGTGATGCACCTGCATTCCGACCAGGGCGTCGCCGTGTCCGCGCAGAAGGACGGACTGCTACCGCTGTCGCAGCATGCGCTGATCGTGCTGCCGCAACTCGCCTATCACGACTATGAAGGCATCGCGCTCAATCTTGACGAGCGTGAGCGTCTTGTGGCTGACTTGGGCGAGAAGACCACGATGCTGCTGCGCAATCACGGCACGCTGGCCGTCGGAGACACGGCGGCGGCCTGCTGGCTCAGCATGTTCTATCTGGAGCGCGCATGTCTTCAGCAAACCATGGCCCTGTCGGCCGGACGCGACGGCGTCCTGACCGCGCCCGACTCCGCCCAGGCGGAAGTGCGCAACCAGATGGGCCGCGGCATGGGTCCGATCGGCAATCTGGCCTGGCCGGGCTGCCTGCGTCAGCTGGACCGCAGCCTGCCGGGCTACGACGCCTAGACCTGCTATCTACGATCGGAAGAGCCGTCGCGGGCCTGGCGCTCGCGACGGCTTTTCCTTGCGCGGCGAGCGCCGGCGCCTGGCCGGTCGAACCCGGCGCGACCCTTGCGATCCTGAAATACGAACGGTCTGCGGCTGACGAAGGGTTCGACGTCGAAGGTGGACGCATCGGCCTGCCGGACCAGTCAGATGATGCGATCAGCCTCTATGTCGAGCGAGGCCTGACCCGGCGGCTGACCTTCCAGGGACGGGCGGGCTGGACCCGGGGCAGGGACGGCTTCGCCGACTATGGCGGACGAGGGCCGCTCGAGCTTGGCCTGCGCTACGCCCTCCTGAATGACACACGCGGGGCGGTCAGTGTCTATGTCGGCGGCGCCCTGGCCGGAGAAGGTCGCAACGCCGGCTACGCGGCCGCCGGGGACGGACAGGCGGACGTCGAGGTGCGCCTTCTGGCGGGGCGCTCGATCACGCTGGCGGAACGAGCGGCTTTCGTCGATGTGCAGCTGGCGCGTCTGGCCCGCTCGGGGCTGTCGGATGAAACCCACCTCGACCTGACCCTCGGGATGGAGCCGGCCGCAGGCTGGCAGGTTCTGGCCCAGGCCTACGCCGGGCGGGCGGAAAGCAGGCCCGACGAGTCATCCTGGTTGAAGCTTGAAGTTTCGGCGACAAGGCGCGTTGGCGTCTGGCGTCTTCAGGCCGGCTGGCGCCAAACGGTCGCCGGCCGCGCGGTTCCGCTGGAGCGCGGGCCGGTACTGGCCCTCTGGCGAGCATTCTGATCGTTTCACGGCGGTCACAGGCCGTCATGGTTCGGTCACCTCATTCCGGTTTACGTTCACGGCAATGGTCTTATATGACCCCTGCAGTAGCCGTTGGTTCGATCGGCGCCGGGAGCCGTCCGTGATACGCCGCCATTTCTTTCTCGCCGCCGCCGCGACCTTTCTGGCGTTGATGCTGCTGGGCGGCGGCCTGAAGCTGGCGACCGCCGAGCCCAAGGGCAAGGGCGGCGGCGGCGCGGGTCGCGCGGCCGCGGTGTCCCCCGCTGTGGTGGCGCTCCGGCCGTTTGCAGACACCATTCAGGCCTTGGGCGTGGCCAAGGGCCGCGAGTCCGTGACCATAACATCCAACACCAGCGAGCTGGTCACCGCCGTCCGGTTCCGTGACGGCCAGCACGTCGCCCGCGGCCAGGTGCTGGTCGAGCTCAAGGCCGGCGAGGAAGATGCGGGCCTGATCGAGGCCCAGGCGCGACTGGCCCAGGCCGAACGCGACTACGCCCGCTGGAAGACGCTCGCCGACCAGGGCATCGCGCCGCGCGCCACGGCGGAGCAATACCGCTCAGCGCTCGACACGGCCCGCGCGGGTGTCGAGGCGGCCCGCGCCCGAAAGATGGATCGGGTTATCCGTGCTCCCTTTTCCGGCGTTGTGGGGCTGACCGATGTGGCTCCCGGAGCCCTGATCAGTCCCGGCGCGCCGATCGTCACACTCGATGACCTTTCCATGGTGCGTGTCGATTTCGAGGTGCCGGACCGCTACCTGTCGGTGCTGGCCGAAGGGGCGCCCATCGTCGCCCGGGCTGACGCCTGGCCGGACCAGGCCATCCCCGGCCGCATCGCCCGGCTGGACAGCCGCATTGATACCGCCACCCGAGCGCTGACGGCCCGCGCCGAGTTTTCCAACGCCGGCGGCCGGATCAAGCCGGGCATGTTGATGCGGGTCTCGATCTCGCACGGGGCGCGGCAGGGCCTGGCCGTGCCCGAGGCCGCCGTCCAGTTCGAGGGTGATCAGGCCTTCGTCTTTGTCATCACGCCGCGTGGCGACGGGTTCTCCGCCCGCAAACAGGCGGTGCAGACCGGCGCCTCCGAAGGCGGCTTCGTCGAGATCACCAGTGGGTTGCGGGCCGGCGAGAAGGTCGTCGGCGACGGTCTTAACCGCATCCAGGACGGTCAACCGGTCAAGGCAGACGGCGGTCGCAAGCGCCCGCCTGGCGGCGCGCCGGCGCGGAAGGCCGGCTGATGCTGTCGGACCTGTCGGTCAAGCGGCCGGTCTTCGCGGCGGTCGCGGCGATCATCCTCTGCGTTATCGGCCTGGCGGCGTTCCTCAGCCTGCCGATCCGCGAACTGCCGAGCGTTGATCCGCCAGTGGTATCGATCTCCACCACCTATCGCGGCGCTTCGGCGGAAATCGTCGAGGAGCGGATCACCCAGGTGCTGGAACGCCAGGTCAGCGGCGTTCAGGGCATCGACAGGGTTTCGTCGTCCAGTCGTGACGGCCGCAGCCAGATCAACATCACCTTCAATCTCTCCACCGATCTCGAGTCCGCGGCGAATGACGTCCGCGACGCGGTAAGCCGTGTCGTCAACCAGCTGCCCGACCAGGCCGATCCGCCGCAGATCGCCAAGGCCAACGCCGACTCCTCGCCGATCATGATCCTCAACATGACGTCGACGACGCTGGATCCGCTGCAACTGTCCGACTATGCCGACCGCTTCCTCGTGGAGCGGCTGTCGACAATTCCGGGCGTCGCAACCGTGGGGCTGCTCGGCCCGACCTACGCCATGCGTATCTGGCTCGACGCGGACCAGATGGCCGCTCGCGGCGTGACCGTCGATGACGTCGAGAACGCGCTCAACAGCCAGAACGTGGAGTTGCCGGCCGGCGCCCTTGAAAGCACGACGCGCGATTTCACCATACGGGTCAATCGCGGCTATTCCCGCCCGGGAGATTTCGCGACCCTGCCGATAAAGGTCGCCGGCCAGGCCGCCGCCAGCAACGCCTATGTCACCCGGCTTGGCGACGTCGCCCGGATCGAGGAAGGGCCCGCCGAGGCCCGACGCCTGTTTCGCGGCAACGGCATCAATCAGGTCGGCATCTTCCTCAGCCGCCAGTCGCAGTCGAACGACCTGGCCATCGCCAAGGCCGCCCGGGCCGAAATCAAGGCCATCAACGCGACGCTGCCGGAAGGCACCAAGATCGTCATCGCCGTGGACTCCTCGCAGTTCACGGCCGAGGCGATCAGGGAAGTCTGGATCACGATGGGCATCTCCATCGCCCTGGTCGCGATGGTCAACATGCTGTTCCTCGGCAGCTGGCGGGCGGCGATCATCCCATCGATCGTCGCGCCGATCTGCCTGCTGTCGACCTTCATTGTTCTGGCGCCGCTGGGCTTTTCGCTGAATCTCCTGACGTTGCTGGCGCTCGTGCTGTCGGTCGGGCTGGTGGTGGATGACGCCATCGTGGTGGTCGAGAATATCCAGCGCCGTGTCGATGACGGCGAACCGCCAACGGTGGCGGCCACCCGCGGCGCACGGCAGGTGTTCTTCGCCGTTATCGCCACGACCATCGTACTGATCTCGGTGTTTGGCCCGCTGATGTTCCTGCCTGGTTACATCGGCCGGCTGTTTGTCGAACTGGCCGTGGCCATCGCCTCGGCGGTGGCCTTCTCCGCCTTCCTGGCCCTGTCGTTGTCGCCGATGCTGGCCTCCAAGCTCCTGCGCCCGGCGTCCGGCAATGGCTGGCTCGCCCGCAGGGTCGATGCGGCCGTCGACGCGGTCAGGGACTCCTATCGCCACTCCCTGGAGATGTTGCTCTCGACCCGGGCCGCCGGCTTCGGCGCGTTGGGCCTGGTGCTCGTCCTTGCGGTTCTGGCCGGTACCCTGTTCGTGGTCCTGCCCCAGGAGCTGGTGCCGGCCGAGGATCGCGGGCGGGTCGACATCAGCATCTCCGGTCCTGAAGGGGCCGGCTTCGACTACACCCGCGCCGCCGCCGACAAGGTCGAGGCGGAGATGAAGCGCTATGCCCAGCAGGGTGAAATCGAACGGTATGTGATCAGCATTCCCCGCTTCGGCGCGAGCCAGTTCAACACCGGCAACGGCGTGCTGGTGATGAAGCCCTGGGGCGAACGCAAGAAGACGTCGGATCAGGTCGCCGACGAGTTGAACAAGAGCCTCAGCAAGTTGACCAGCGTGCGGGCCGTGGCCAGCGTTCGCGGCGCCTTCCAGCGTGGCGGCGGGCAGGGCGGCGGCACAAACGTCGACCTTGTGGGCCTGGGCAACGACTACGGCGAAGTCGCTCGCTGGCTTGAGCCGATCCGCGACGCCATGCAGGCCAACCCCGGCTTTTCGCGCCCTCGGCTCGACTACGAACCTACCGCGCCGCGGCTGTCGGTCGAGATCGACCGCGAGAAGGCTGCCTCGCTCGGCGTGACGCCCCAGTCGATCGGTCGGGTGCTGGAAACGATGTTCGGCTCCCGCCGGGTGACGACCTTCATCAAGGGCGGTCAGGAGTACGATGTCATCGTCCAGACCGATCTGGACAAGCGCCGCACCCTTGGCGACCTCAACACCCTCTACGTTCGGTCAGGGTCCGGGCAGCTCATCCCGCTGTCGGCCGTCGTCACGACGAAACTGCGGGGCGATACCCCGGACCGGCAACGCACCGACCGGCAGCGGTCGGTCAAGCTGACCACCCAGCTGTCGCCGGGGTTCACGGTCGCCGACGCCGTGACCTTCCTGAAGGCCGAGGCGGCGAAGAATCCGACGCCGGGCGTGACCTATACCTGGGACGGCCAGGCCAAGGACTACCTTGAGGCGTCCGGCGGCGTGAACCTGGCCTTCGGCATGGCCCTGTTGCTCGTGTTCCTCGTGCTGGCGGCCCAGTTCGAGAGCTGGATCCACCCGGCGGTCATCATGCTGACGGTGCCGCTGGCCGCGCTGGGCGGTCTGTTCGGCCTGCTGCTGACCGGTCACACGATCAACACCTACAGCCAGATCGGCCTGATCATCCTGATCGGCATCGCCGCCAAGAACGGCATTCTGATCGTCGAGTTCGCCAACCAGCTACGGGACGGTGGACGCTCGATCCACGACGCGGTCATCGAGGCGGCGGTGCTGCGTCTCCGGCCGATCGTGATGACCTCGATCACGGCGGCTTTCGGAGCGCTGCCGCTGATCCTGTGGTCTGGGGCCGGCGCCGCCAGCCGTCAGACCATCGGGGTGACCATCTTCTTCGGCGCCATTTTCGCGACCATGCTGACGGTGTTCGTCGTGCCGGTGTTCTACAACCTGCTCGCCCGCTTCACGAAGTCGCCGGAATGGACGGCCAGGCAGATCGAGGCCTTCGAGCACGGCGAGGGCGCGGCCGGAACCGCGCCCTCCCGGTAGGTCAGGCGGCGGTCGCTTTCGACCGCGCCACCGCCTTCTGAATTCCATCCGCCATGGCTGCGAACAGCGGCGCGGGCACATCGTGGCCCATGCCCTCGATCACGATTAGCTCGGCGCCGGGGATGTTCTCGGCCGTGTCCTTGCCGCCGGCCAGCGGCACAAGCGGGTCCGCAGCGCCGTGAATGACGACCGTCGGCGCGGTGATGGTCGCCAGCTTCGGCCGGCGGTCCGGCGACGCGGCCGCGGCGGCATACTGCCGTCCGAATCCGACCGGATAGTAGTTGCGCTTGAAGTCGGCGAGCGACCGCGCCCGGATGTCCTCCGGCCTGGCCGGATAGCCGGGCGAGCCCACGACGATGGCGCCTTTGACGGCGTGGTCGAGATATCCCTCGAGATCAACCAGCGGGTCCGGCCCGCGATTGTTGAGCACCGCGATCGCCTCGGCCGACGGCGGGGGCAGGGCGCGGTTGCCGGTGGTGGACATGATCGAGGTCAGCGACAGCACCCGGTCGGGATAGTCGGCCGCCACCAGCTGGGCGACCATACCGCCCAGCGACGCGCCGACAATGTGCGCCCGGGCGATCCCGAGTGCCTCCAGCAGACCCACGGCGTCCGCCGCCATGTCTGACAGGGTATAGGCCACATCCGGCGTGCGCCCCTCCATCAGGGCGGTGATGACTCCCGGCAAATCGGCGGGCCCGGCCGCGTCGATCCGCGTGGTCAGGCCCACGTCACGGTTGTCGAAGCGGATCACCCGGAGCCCGCGTGAGGTCAATTCGTCGACAAAACCCTGTGGCCAACGGGTCATCTGCGCGCCCAGGCCCATGATCAACAGAAGCGGGTCGCCGTCGGCCGGGCCGTGGATGTCGTATTCGATCGTCAGCCCATTGGCCTGCGCCTGCGGCATTGTGGGTCTCCCTGGGTTTCGTTGAAGAACTATCCAAAGCGGTTTGACCGGGAATGTCGACATCTGGCGGTCCGCGCCGCGACAGCCTAGAACACCCTCCGAGGGCAGGGTTCGCCCGTAAATCGCTCCGGGATGGATATGGACGACGCCGGTTTCGCCGTTCGCGGCAAGGATATCGCGCTGCTGCGCCGTCTGGAGGAACGGGTTCTCTGGCTGGCCAGCTGGACGATTCACAACGCCAACCACCTGCGCGACAGTCGTGACGGCCTGAAGGTCGGCGGCCACCAGGCCAGCTGCGCGTCGATGACCACCCTGATGACGGCGCTCTATTTCAGCGCCCTGCGGCCCCAGGACCGGGTGGCGGTCAAGCCGCACGCCAGTCCGGTATTCCACGCCATCCAGCACCTCTACGGCCGCCAGACCATCGACCAGCTGCAGCGGTTCCGGTCGCTGGGCGGGGCGCAGTCGTATCCCTCGCGGACCAAGGACATCGACGACGTCGACTTCTCCACCGGCTCTGTGGGCCTCGGCGTGGCGATGACCGCCTTCGCCAGCCTGACCCAGGACTACCTCGCCGCGCGCGGCGCGGTGAAGCCCGACGCCATGGGCCGGATGATCAGCCTGCTGGGCGACGCCGAGCTGGACGAGGGCAACATCTACGAGGCCCTGATCGAGGCCTGCAAACACGATGTCCGCAACACCTGGTGGATCGTCGACTACAATCGCCAAAGCCTGGACGCGACGACCAGCGACAGGATGTTCACCCGCTACGGCGAAATTTTCGAGGCTGCGGGCTGGACGGTCGAAACCCTCAAGTGGTCCAAGCGCCAGCGCGAGGCCTTCGCAAGGCCGGGGGGCTCGGCGCTTCAGGCCTGGATCGAAAGCGCGCCCAATGACCTCTATTCGGCCCTGACCTATCAGGGTGGCGCGGCCTGGCGCGAGCGACTGACCGCTGACCTGGCGGGCGACAAGGCGGCGCTCAAGCTGATCGCCGGCATCGACGACGCCGAGCTGGCGCTGCTGATGACCGAGCTCGGTGGTCACTGCCTCGAGACCATTCTGGAGGCCTTCGCCCGGGCGGCCGAGGACGACGCGCCCCGCTTCTTCATCGCCTATACGGTCAAGGGCTGGCGACTGCCGTTCGCCGGCCACAAGGACAACCACTCCGGCCTGATGACCCCGACCCAGATCGCCGAGCTGCGCGGCCGGCTCGGCGTCCGGGAGGGGGAGGAGTGGGACATCTACTCCGGCCTTGCCGACAACGAGCTGAAGGCGATGAAGCGCCTGGTTGAAACGGCGCCGTTCGCCGCCCGCAAGGACGGCCACAAGGTCGCGCCGCAGATCGCCACGCCGTCGGCTGACACCCTGCTCCTGGCTGTCGAAGGCGGCGGCGAACAGTCGACGCAGGCGGCCTTCGGCAAGGTGATGTTCGAGATCGCCAAGACGACCGACGAGTTCTCCGGCCGGGTGGTGACGACGTCGCCGGATGTGACGGTCTCGACCAACCTCGGGGGCTTCGTGAACCGACGCGGCGTGTTCCACCGCCGGGCGCATGAGGACGTGTTCAAGAACCGACGCATTCCATCGGCCCAGGTCTGGGCGATGGGTGAGACCGGCCAGCATGTCGAGCTCGGCATCGCGGAGAACAACCTGTTCATCGTCCTGGCGGCGCTCGGCCTCTCGGCGCCGCTGTTCGGCGAGCGGCTGTTCCCGGTGGGAACGCTGTACGACCCGTTCATCGCCCGCGGGCTCGATGCCCTCAACTACGCCTGTTACCAGGACGCGCGCTTCCTGCTGGTGGCGACGCCGTCCGGCCTGACGCTCGCGCCAGAGGGCGGAGCGCACCAGTCGATCGGCACGCCTCTGATCGGGATGAGTCAACCGGGCCTGGACAGCTATGAACCGGCCTTCGCGGACGAGACGGCGGTGCTGATGGCCCACGCTTTCGAGCGGATTCAGGCGGCGGATGGTGGTTCGACCTATCTGCGCCTCTCGACCCGCGTGATCGACCAGCCTGTGCGCGAGGACGCCAGCTGGCGCGCCGGCTGCGTCGCCGGCGCCTACTGGATGAAGCGTCCGGCGCGGGATGCCCGGCTGGCGCTGGTCTACAGCGGAGCGATCGCGCCGGAAGTCCTGACGGCCTTCGAGCAACTGCTGGAAGACGAACCCGGCGCGGGCCTGCTGGCCGTGACGTCGCCGGACGTCCTGCACACGGACTGGACCGCCTCGGGTCGCGCGCGCTGGACCACGGGCGAGCGTCGCACCGCGACCATTGAAACCCTGTTGAACGATCTGGCCCCGACGGCAGGCCTTGTGACGGTCATCGACGGCTCACCGGCGGCCCTGTCCTGGATAGGGTCCGTGCGCGGGCAACGGGTAAGGGCTCTGGGTATGGAGAGCTTCGGCCAGTCCGGCGACCTGCCGGACCTCTACGCGAAGTATCGTCTCGACGCTGACGCCATCCTCGATGCCTGCGCCGACCTGATGGTCTAGTCGGCCGGCGTCAGGTCCATCCGGCTGATCAGACCGTCGCGAAAGCTGAAGACATAGGTCATGGTTTCCTCGGTCCACAGCTTGCCTTTCAGGTCGCGAACGCTGTGCCAGCTGCGGGCTACGACACGACCATCGCCAGCGTCACTGTACTCCAGCGTCGAGGAGTCCGAACGGATCAGCGCATAGACGTCCGTCCAGTAGGCTCGCATTGCGGCGGCGCCTTTCAGACGGCCGCCCTTCATGACGTCCTGCCAGTCGACGTCGGGGTGCAGGAGCGCGAGCGCCGCGTCGATGTCCTGACGGTTCAAAGCGTCCCAGAGCGCGTCAATGCGGGTTTCTTCACGGGTCATTGCGCGACCCCTCAAAAGGCGGCGTACTGCTGTTATTCCACCTTGACGCGAAATTGGCCAGAGCTTTGCCCGGTCAACTCCATTCCATGCCGATGATCAGGTCACCCTCGAAGCGGTAGATGTTGGTGACGATTTCTTCGGTGAACAGTCTGCCCTCCAGCGTGCGGACGACGTAGGCCAGCATCACTTCGACCCGTCCGTCCGGTAGCGTCGCGAAGCTGATCGGCGTGCCTTCAGGGTCGATCCTGGAGAACTGGTCACGCCACATCGCGCGCATGGCGTCGTGACCTTGCAGGCGTCCTTCGCCAAACAGGTTTGGCCACGAAACATCAGGGTGCAGCGCGGCCATGACCGCGTCGATGTCTTTGCGGTTGAAGGCCTCGTAGAGGCGGATCAGCAGGGCTTCCCGATCGCCCATCGCATCTCGTCAGTCGTCGGCGGGCTTTGCCGTTTCGACCATAAGATACGCGATAAGATCGGTTCTGGCTTTAGGATCCTTCACGCCCATGAAGGTCATGCGCGTGCCGGGAAGATCCGCCTTCGGATCGGCCAGCCACTTATCGAGATGGGCTGCGTCCCAGGTGAAGCCGGCGTTCTTGACCACGTCGGAATAGTTGAACTTCTCGACCGTCCCGGCCTTGCGCCCGAACAGGCCGTGCAGGTTCGGACCCGTCATGTTCATGCCGCCGGCATTGATCGTGTGGCAGGAGCGGCAGAGCGCGAACGTGCGCTGGCCGTTGGCCAGATCGGCGGTGTTGTAGGGTGCGGGCAGGGCGGCGAGCGCCTTGGCGGCATGCTCGGCGGATTCGCTTTCCGCCTCCGAAGGCGCGGCGGGCGCGGGTGCGGCGGCCGGTGTCGCGGAAGCCGTCGGAGTGTTCTCCGCGGCCGGGGTCTCGGCAGGCTTGCTGCAGGCTGTGAGAAGCGCCGCGGCGCTCACCAGGACCAGAACTTTGACATCAGCGCGCATGGCGAAATCTCCCCTACAGGTAAGGCGCAAGCTAGCGCGGTTTGCCGCCGATGCAACGGCGCGGGCAGGATTTGATCCAGCGCAATCGCCGGGTGTCGGCCAAGGCCTTGACGACATGTAACGCTGAGGTTACATGTAACCTTCACGTTACATAAAGGGGGTGGGGTCATGGCGAAGAAGGAACTGTCACTGGTCGAGCGGGCCGAGCGCATGCAGCGCCGCCGCACGCGGATTCTCTGGGCGCAGGGCGTGTTGTTCCTGATCTGGCAGGGCTCGTACTGGAGCTCGCGCCACGAGCTGTCCCTGCCGTTGCGGGCCGTCGAACAGGTCAGGCTCAGCGCCCAGGTATTCTGGGTGGCGGCCCTGTTGATGCTCCTGACCACTGGGGGTGGCCTGCTGCGCGAGCGCAATTCTCAGGTCCGGGCCATGGCCAACGACGAGGTGACCCGCGCGCATCGCCGGTCGGCTTTCACCTGGGGCTACTGGGTGCTGATCCTGGGCTGCCTGTCGCTCTATGTGATCAGCCTGTTCGAGCCGCTCGGCCTTGTCGACGTCGTGCACGGCCTGCTTTCGGTCGGAGTGGTCGTGCCGATCATGCGTTTTGTATGGCTGGAGAGTCGCGCGGAGCGCCATGGCTGATCAATCTCTCGCCAACGGGCTCAAGGCCGCCCGAACGCGCCTTGGGCTGACCCAGGCGGACCTGGCGGAACGGGTGGGCGTCACCCGCAAGACGATCAACACCGTCGAGAACGGCGTGTTCGTGCCCTCGACCGTGCTCGCCCTGCGCCTCGCGAAGGCCCTGGGCGAGCCGGTCGAGACGCTGTTCTGGCTTGAGGGCTAGTCCTCGCCCGCCGGCCGCCCGCGCATCGCCTTCACGCCGCCCCGACGCGTCTTGGCGTCAACGCGTCTCGCCTTCGCGGCCTCCGAGGGTTTCGTCTTCTTGCGCGGCGGGGGCGGCGGCTCAGCCGCCTTGCGGATCAGCTCAACCAGCCGTTCGATGGCGTCCGCCTTGTTGCGCTCCTGGGTGCGGAACCGGCTGGCGGCGATGAGGATCACGCCATCCAGCGTCAGGCGGGACCCCGCCAGCTTCTGCAGCCGCGTCGAGACATCGTTGGGCAGGGACGGCGACCGTCTTGCGTCAAAGCGCATCTGTACAGCCGTGGCGACCTTGTTGACGTTCTGCCCGCCCGGTCCGCCGGCACGGATATAGGCGAACTCCAGTTCGGAATCGTCGAGGGCTATGGCGGGCGTGATCTCGATCATGGGGTGGTCGTTCTAACCCATTCCGCCCTCGAGCGCCTACCGGCCCGGCTCCCGGCGCCATGCTGACAAATGCTGGCGCCGTGATCGTCTAGATCGGGACCAACGGACGCTGCGTCCGACAGGAGCCCAGCCATGACCAGCCCTACAAAACGCCTTCATCGCCGGACTGTCCTCAAGGGCGCGGCAAGCCTTGCGGCGGCGAGCGCCGCGCCGACCCTGGTGTCAGCGACCCCGGTGGCGACCGGCAAGCCCGGCGACTTCGATTTCCTGACCGGCGAATGGCGGATCAAGCATCGCCGGCTCAAGGCCCCGGGCGAGTGGGACGTCTTTGAGGGCGAAGCCACCTGCTGGTCGATCATCGGCGGCGTCGGTCACGTGGAGGAACTGCGCATTCCGGCACGCAACTTCAGTGGCAGCGGTTTGCGCTACCTCGATCTGGAGACCCGGATCTGGTCGGACTTCTGGGTCAACGCCAAGAGCGGCGTGCTCGGCGCGGCCGGGCTCACGGGCGGGTTTGTCGACGGAGTCGGGATGTTCACCGCCGACGACACCGATGCTGACGGCAAATCTATCAAGGTGGCGGGGATCTGGGACCAGATCACCGGCAAGTCCCACCGTTGGCGTCAGGGCGTCTCCAAGGATGGCGGCGCGACCTGGGACTACAGCTGGCTGATGGACTGGGTGAAGGTCTAGCGCCGCTGCCGTCGCGACTTCTGCACGGCTTCGTCGAGCGCCTGGAGAAATCGGGAACGGTCATTGCGGTCGAAGGGGCGGGGCCCGCCGGTGATCTCGCCGGTGGAGCGGATGTGCTCCATGATCGACCGCTGGGCCAGCGCCGCGCCGATGGAGTCGGGCGTGAACGGCTGTCCGTTGGGCTTGATGGCGGCGGCCCCGGACTTGAGCACCCGGTCGGCGAGGGGGATGTCGTTGGTCACCACGATGTCCCCCGGCGCGGCGCGCTCGGCGATCCAGTCGTCAGCGATGTCCGGCCCGGCATCAACGACCACCCGCTCGATCAGCGGCGACTGCGGGATCATCATGAAGCTGTTTGAGACGACAAAGGTCTTCAGCCCGTAGCGCGCGGCGACCTTGTAGGTCTCGTCCTTCATCGGGCAGGCATCCGCGTCGATGTAGATGCGGATGGGGTCGGAGAGCGTGCTCATATTGAGGGTTTAGCCATCGGAACCCGAATCGGCCAACAATCGTTAACGCGAGGTCAAAGTGCATAGGGGAGTTGCTCACCATGCCACTGTTCCTGAAGCGTATTCTTGCCGACATCGACGCCCTGATCTGGACGATGACCGCCGGCGGCTAGGCAAGGCGCGGCCGCTTAACGAACGGTGGCGGGTTGACGCCCTCGATGGCCCACCAGATGTCGTCGCGGGTTGTGGCGATCGCGAGGACCTCGGTGGCTTCCTCGTGGCCCATCTGCTCAGCGATCCTCAGCCAGTGGATGTACCATCGCCTGCGGTTGGCCTGTCGATGACGCATCGCCAGGTTCCACGCCGCGGCGTCGTCACCGGCCGCGGCGGCCCGCTTGAGCCAGTAGACGGCCTCCAACGGCCGCGGCGGCGTCATGACATCCTCGATCAGGATCGCCAGGCTGTTCATGGCCATGCAGTAGCCCAGCTGGGCAGATACCGTGTAGAGCGCCTCGGCCTCGAACAGTCGGCCCGCCGTTTCGGCCTCGTGCGCTTCGGCCCAGAGCCGGCAGGCCTGGATCTGCAGGTCGGAGGTGCGGATCGTGGTCACGCTTTCCCCCCGTGACGCGTGGTGCCGGCTACAGGAATCGAACCCGTGACCTTCGGTTTACAAAACCGCTGCTCTACCATCTGAGCTAAGCCGGCGCGGCGGTGAGCCGGAATGGCGAACCGCGCTGGGCTCTTCCTCTGACAGAAGCCGCGCCGGGTCAACCAGGCGGTTCAATGCCGCGTCAGAGCAGTTCGACCGAAGCCTGGCGGGTCAAGCCCGTGCCCGTCAACTCGGCGCCGTCGAAGCGCACCGCGCGGCGTGCGCCGCCCTGTTGTTCCAGCGGCGAGATGTCGGCGTCCTGGAAGATGGCGTGTCCAAGGCGTGCGCGCTGGAAGGACGCGCCGCGCAGGTCGGCCCCCTTGAAATTGGCCCCGCGCAGGTCGGCGTCGTCGAAGACAGCGCCCTGCAGCTGGGTTCCGGAAAAGTCGATGCCGATGCCGATGGACGACCGGGCCGTCAGGCCGGCGAGCAACTGGCCGGAGAACAGCTGGCCTGCGGGGCGCAGATCAAAGCCGTCGAGACACGCCGGCTTGCCGCTGCGGCCGTTGGTCTTGCCCCAGCTTTCCGAGCGTTCGAGCTCGCCGCGGATATCACCGAGACGGGCGATCGCCTGGGGCGTGGGGTCCACGACGCAGCTCTCGAGCGAAACGCCGGATCGTTGCAGCGCGCCGACGTCGACGTTGGTGACGATCGCCCCCTTGAGGACGACGCCGCTCAACCGGGCGCCGGCCAGGTCGACGCCATCGAGATTGGCGTTCGTGAAGTTGGCGTTCTTCAGATTGGCGTTGCGCAGCAGGGCGCCACGCATCGAGCAGTTAGTGAAGTCGACGCCCAGCGCGACTGCGTCGGTCATGTTCGCGCCATTGGCCGTGGCGCCGACCATCTCGGTGCGATGCCCCATCCACTTCAGGCCCAGCGTCTCGTCGGCGATGCAGAGGACCGCGGCGCGCATGTCTGCCTGGTCGAGATTGGCGCCGGCCAGTTTGGCGCCGGCATAGGTCCCGCCGCGCAGATCGGCGCGGAACAACTGCGCCCCGCGAAGATCACAGCGGGTCAGGTTGGCGCAGTAGAGGCTGACGCGGCTCATGTCGGAGCCGACGAAGGTGCTGCCGGTCAGGTCCGCGCCCGTGAAATCGGCGTCCGCCAGGCGTTTGCGATCACAGCGCATGCCGCGGGCGACCACGTAGCGCAGCAGGCCGCGCTCCCCACCGGCCCTGCCCATGACGAAAGCCTCGTGCGCCCGAACCCTGGCGGCGAACGTGTCCGCGTTCAGCAGGGTGATACGCGGGGCGAGACTGGAACGGCTGCGTGTCATGACCCCCTCCAGCTAGGCGAAAGGCGTCACCGAAGTCTTAGCCAACCCCTTCTCTGGCCCGGAATGGGTGTAATTGGCGCCCTGTCCGGCTCACCCCGTCGCGAGGCGGGCGGCCCCGGCCGCGCGCCACTTCTGCGCCACGGACCAGATGATCACGCCGGTCGCCACGATGCCGATGAGGATGGTGCAGACGGCGTTGATTTCAGGCGTCACGCCCAGGCGAACCTGGCTGTAGATACGCATGGGCAGGGTCGTCGCCCCCGGGCCGCTGGTGAAGCTGGCGATCACCAGGTCGTCGAGCGACAGGGTGAAGGCCAGCATCCAGCCGGCCAGCACGGCCGGGAAGATGTTCGGCAGGGTGACCTGCATGAAGGCGCTTGCCGGCGTGCATCCGAGATCCTGGGCGGCTTCCTCCAGCGAACGGTCGAAGGTGATCAGCCGTGAATGCACGACCACCGCGACATAGGACAGGGTGAAGGTCGTGTGGGCCAGCATGACCGTCCAGAAGCCCCGGTCGAACCGCAGGGCGACGAACAGCAACAGCAGCGACAGGCCCATGATCACCTCTGGCATCACCAGGGGCGCATAGACCATGCCCGAGAACAGGGTGTGGCCGCGGAACCGGCCGCCGCGCACCAGGGCGATGGCGGCCAGGCTGCCGAGCACCGTCGCGGCGCTGGCCGACATCAGTCCGATCCGCAGCGTGGTCCAGGCCGCGTCGAGGAGCTGGTGGTCCTTCAGCAAGGCCGCGTACCAACGGATCGAGAAGCCCCCCCAGACGGTCACCAGCTTGCTGGCGTTGAACGACCAGACGACCAGCAGGACGATCGGCAGATACAGGAAAGCGAACCCGAGGGTCAGCGACACCAGATTGAACCAGGAAGGGCCGCGTCTCATGCGCCGGCCTCCAGGGCTTTCTGCTGCTGTCGCTGGTAGAGGAGGATCGGCGCGATCAGGGTGATCAGCAGCACGATGGCCACGGCCGAGGCGAACGGCCAGTCCCGGTTGGCGAAGAACTCCATCCAGATGGACCGGCCGATCATCAGCGAGCCGGGTCCGCCGAGCAGGTCGGGGATGACGAACTCGCCGACCATCGGAATGAAACACAGCAGACAGCCCGCGATGACCCCAGGAATCGAGAGCGGCCAGGTCACCTGCCAGAAGCTCTTCCACGGCGGCGACCCGAGGTCGGCTGCGGCCTCCAGCAGGGTGTGGTCGAGCCGTTCCAGCGCGGAATACAGGGGCAGCACCATGAACGGCAGATAGCTGTAGACCAGCCCGATCTGCACGGCCGTCGGGGTGTAGAGCAGGTCGACCGGCGGGATATGCAGCAGGCCAAGGAAGGCGTTCAGAAGGCCCTGTGGCTTGAGAATGCCCACCCAGGCGTAGACCCGGATCAGGAAGCTGGTCCAGAACGGCAGGATGACCAGCATCAGCAGGATGCTGCGCGTCGCGGGCCGGCACTTCGCCATGCCGTAGGCCATCGGATAGCCGACCAGCAGCGCGAGAACAGTGCCCGTAGCGGCGAACCTCAGGCTGGAGATATAGGCGTCCAGGTAGAGGCGGTCTGACACAAGACGGCGATACATCTCGCCATCAAGCGCTCCCAGGAACGCCCGAATGCCGTCCACTCCGCGGCTCCAGTCGATCTGCGGCGTATAGGGCGGGATGGCCAGCGCCGTGTCGGACAGCGACAGCCGCAGCACCAGCAGAAACGGGAAGGCGAAGAACAGGCCCAGCCAGACGCCGGGCAGGATGGCGGCTCTCGAGCGCGGCCGGCTCACGACGTCAGCACCACGCCCGCGTCGGGATCGAAGCTGACCCAGACCTTGTCGTCCCAGTCGATGGGCCGGTCCACGAAGCGCCGCGAATTGGCCCGCGCCACGCGCACCAGTTTCCCGCCGGGCAGCTCGACGATGTAGTTGGTCCAGTCGCCGGTGTAGCCGATGTCCCAGATCTCGCCGGCCAGCGTATTGCGCGCGCCCGGGGCAGGGGGCTCCAGGCTGATGCGCATCTTCTCGGGCCGCACGGCCAGCCAGACGGTCGATCCCGGGCCGGGACAGTCGTCGTCGAGCACGTAGAAGCCCGCCTCGGCCTCGGCGAGGTTCAGGTGCGCCATTGGGTGTTCGATCGCCTCAACCGTCGTCTCGAACAGGTTCACATCGCCGAGGAACTCGGCCACGTAGCGGCTGTTGGGCGCCTCGTAGACCTCCTCGGGCCGGCCGACCTGAACGATCTTGCCATCGCGCATCACCGCGATCCGGTCGGCCATGACCATCGCCTCTTCCTGGTCATGGGTGACGATCAGGAAGGTCACGCCGAGCTCGACCTGCAGGTCCATGAGCTCGAATTGGGTTTCCTCGCGCAGCTTCTTGTCGAGCGCCCCGAGCGGTTCGTCGAGCAGCAGCATCCGCGGCTTGCGGGCGACGGCCCGGGCCAGCGCGACCCGCTGTTTCTGACCGCCGGACAGCTGGTCCGGCCGGCGTTTGGCGAAGCCCTCCATCTTCACCAGCGCCAGCATCTCGGCGACGCGCGCGGCGATGTCCTTCTTCGCCATGCCCTCCTGCTTCAGGCCGAAGGCGATGTTCTGCTCGACGGTCAGGTGCGGGAACAGGGCGTAGCTCTGGAACATCATGTTCACCGGCCGCCGGTGCGGCGGCGCCCCGGCCAGATCCTCGCCATTGAGGGTGATGCGGCCGGCGTCGAGGCTTTCGAACCCGGCCAGCATCCGCATCAGGGTGGTCTTGCCGCAGCCGGACGGACCGAGCAGGGCGAAGAACTCCCCGGGATAAATGTCCAGCGAGACGTCGTTGACGGCGGCCTGGTCGCCGAAGCGCTTGGTCACGCCCTGGAAACGCACCAGCGGCGTGGCGTTGGGATCGTTCCACGGGGCGAAACTCGACCGGACGGCGCCGATGTTGCGCCGGGTCTGTTCACCGCGGGGTTGTCGGGAGGTGGGCGCGCGGCTCATCGCCCGGTCATCACCCGCGTCCAGAGGCGGTTCACCTGCTGAAGCAGGGTCTGGTCCTTGGTCGTGGTCACGAACAGCCGGCTGAAGACCTCCGGCGTCGGATAGACATTGGGGTTGTTGCGCAGTTCGGCGTCGACCAGCGCCGTCGCCGGCAGGTTGGCGTTGGCGTACTCGGTGTAGTTCGAGGCGCGGGCGATCACGGCGGGCCGCATCATGTAGTCGAGGAACTTGTAGGCCGCCGCCTTGTTCGGCGCGTCGACCGGGATAGCGAACACATCAAACCACACCTGGCTGCCTTCCTTCGGAATGACATAGCCGATCTCGACGCCGTTCTTGGCTTCCTCGGCGCGGGTCGCGGCCTGCAGGATGTCGCCGCTGTAGCCGATGGCGATGCAGGCGTCGCCGTTGGCGAGGGCGTTGATGTACTCCGACGAGTGGATCTTGGTGATGTAGGGGCGCAGGCTGACCATCAGGTTCGTCGCCGCCTCATAGTCGGCGATGTTGCGCGAGTTGGGGTCCTTGCCGAGGTAGTTCAGCGTGACCGCGTACATGTCCTCGGACGCATCGAGGAAATAGACGCCGCAGTCCTTCAGTTTCGCCAGGTTTTCCGGCTTGAACACCACGTCCCAGCTGTCGATCGCCACGCCAGGCAGACGTTTGGCGATGGCGGCCTTGTTGTAGCCGATGCCCATGGTGCCCCACATGTAGGGCACGGTGTACTTGCCGCCCGGATCGAACGGCTCCATGCGCGCAATCAGCTCGGGCCAGAGGTTCTTGCGATTGGGCAGCTGGGTGAAGTCGAGCGGGCCGATGGCCTTGGCCGTGATGTAGCGCGGCACGTTGTGGTTCGACGGCGCGACGATGTCGTAGCCGGTCCCGCCGGTCAGCACCTTGGTCTCGAGAACCTCGTTGGAATCGAAGGTGTCGTAGACGACCTTGATTCCGGTCTCCTTGGTGAACTCGTCCAGCAGCGCCGGGTCGATGTAGTCCGACCAGTTGTAGATGCGCAGGGGCTGCGGCTTCTCCGCCCCGCCGCCGCAGGCCGCGAGGACAAGGGCCGCGGCCCCAAGGACCAGCATGGTCCAGCGCCGGGTCGTACCCGTCATTACAGACATCCCCACGTCTCCCCAGAAGGCCTGAAATCGTTATAGGGCCTTGGGCGACGGACGAAAGCCCTTACCCCGTCCGGCATGTGGCGCGCGGCAAACTTCCCAATCCGGAACGTGACGGCTATAGCCCGGGCCATGGCTCGCATCCTCATCACCTCCGCCCTGCCGTACATCAACGGGATCAAGCACCTCGGCACCCTGACCGGGTCCATGCTCCCGGCGGACGTCTACGCGCGGTTCAAGCGCGCCCAGGGCCACGAGACGCTGTATATCTGCGCCACCGACGAGCACGGCACGCCGGCCGAACTGGCGGCCGCTGACGCCGGTCAGGACGTCCGCACCTATTGTGATGAGCAGCATGTGCTGCAGCACGACCTGGGCCGCGCCTTCGGCCTGAGCTGGGACTGGTTCGGCCGCAGCTCCAATCCGCCCAATCACCGCCTTACCCAGCACTTCGCCGAGGTCCTCGAGCAGAACGGCCTGATCGAGGAGCGGACGGACAAGATGGTCTATTCCATCGACGACCGGCGGTTCCTGCCGGACCGTTATGTGGAAGGGACCTGTCCCCATTGCGCCTACGACAAGGCGCGCGGCGATCAGTGCGACAACTGCGGCAACCTGCTCGATCCGACCGATCTGATCGCGCCGCATTCAGTGATCAGCGGCTCGACGAATATCGAGGTGCGCGACACGCGCCATCTGTATGTGCTGCAGACCCGCCTTGCTGATCGCCTCCGCGCCTGGGTGGATGCGCGGGCGGACAGCTGGCCGGCGCTGACCCGCGGCATCGCCTACAAGCACCTCGATGAAGGCCTGATCGACCGCGGCATCACGCGGGATCTCGCCTGGGGCATCCCGGTCATGAAGGACGGTGCGCCCCGGCCAGGGTTCGAGTCCAAGGTGTTTTACGTCTGGTTCGATGCGCCGATTGAATACATCGGCGCGACGGTCGAATGGTCCGAGGCGACCGGCGCCGACTGGAAGCGCTGGTGGCGCGAGGACGAGGGTGCGACCGACGTCGAATATGTCCAGTTCATGGGCAAGGACAACGTGGCCTTCCACGCCATCAACTTCCCGGCGACGGTGCTCGGCTCGGGCGAGCCCTGGAAGATGGTCGACCGGCTCAAGGCCTTCAACTGGCTGAACTGGTACGGCGAAAAGTTCTCGACCACCCAACGTCGCGGCGTGTTCATGGATACGGCGCTGGAGCTGCTGCCGCCCGATCTGTGGCGCTGGTACCTGACGGCCAACGCCCCGGAAGGCTCGGACACCACCTTCACCTGGGAACAGTTCCAGTCGTCGGTGAACAAGGATCTGGCCGACGTTCTGGGCAACTTCATCAATCGCATCGTCCGCTTCAACGAAAGCAAGTTCGGCCCGGCCGTGTCGGCCGGCGGCGAGCCGGGACCTCGCGAGGAAAAGCTCTACGCCGACGTCGCGGCCCAGCTGGCGGTGCTGACCACGGAGCTGGACGCCATCGAGATGCGCAAGGGGGCCCAGGCCGTTCGGGCCCTCTGGGTGCTCGGCAACGAGTATCTGCAGGAAGCGGCTCCCTGGACGGCGTTCAAGACCGACGTCGACCGCGCCGCCGTGGTCACCCGCACCGCCCTGAACCTCGCGGCCCTCTACGGCCGGGTCAGCGCGCCGTTCATCCCGTTCGCCGCGGAGGGCATCTGCCAGGCCTTCGGCGAGTCCTGGCCGCCGGCCTGGCCGGGGACGGACATCGTCGCCGAACTGTCGCGGCTGGAGCCGGGCAGGGCGGTCGCGGCGCCGGACGTGCTGTTCCCCAAGATCCTCGACGAACAGATCGTCGAATGGGCCGAACGGTTCGGCGGAGCCGGCTGACGGACCCTGCGCCGATAAATATTTGACTCAATCAAATATTTTACTCAGTCTAGGTTTATGAGCCTGAGAGAGACCAACCGCGCCCGCGTGCACGCCCGGATCCTCGAGGTCTGTGAAGCGCAGTTCCGGGCACGGGGCTTCGAGGCCACCGGAATCGACGACATCATCCGGGATGTCGGGATCAGCCGGCAGACCTTCTTCAACTACTTCGCCGGCAAGGACGCGGTTCTGACGGAGCTGGCGGTCGCCTGGCTGCGGCGGCAGGCCGATCTGCCCACGTTCAACCCGAACCTGCCCGCTGGCGCGCCCGTGCTCGAGGCCACGCGGCGCTGGGTCTCGGATCAGGCCCGGGCGATCGAGGCCGACCGTGACTTCATGCGGCTGGTGATCGTGCGGACCGGAAGGTCCCTCGCCTCCGACGGGGAACCGAAGGGGCGGCGCAGCGAACTCGGTCACCAGATTTTCACCGCCGTGGCGGGCATCTTCAGGGCCGGGCAGGCCGCTGGGGAAATCCGCGACGACATCGATCCCCTGCGGCTGGCCGAAGTCTACGTCTCGGCCATGCTGATGACCGTCAGGCTCTGGCTGATCGGTGAGGGCGACGCGGGTGAGCGGCTGGAAGACCGGATCAATCTGACGATTGATCTCCTTGAGGGAGGCTTGCGGACGCCGGCGCGACCGGGGGCAGACTCATGACCGTCAGATCGGGACGGAGCGTCCGTCCGCGCTTCGGTAACTGGATCCGCCTGCGCATCGTCCTGTCCCATCTCGCCATCGGCGCGGTTCTGGCGGTCGCGGGCGGCCTGGCGAGCGATCCGGGTGTACGGCTTGCGTTGCTGGCGGCCGCGACGGTTCCGTTGGGGATCGGACTGTTCCTGACCTACCTCTACGTCGCGTTTTCGGATGGCGGCGGCAGGGTCCAGAGGCGGCTATGGGATATCGTGCTGGACGCCTTGCCCTGGGACGGGCGGGGCGCGGCGCTGGATATCGGAACCGGACAGGGCGCTCTCGCCATCGGTCTCGCCGAACGGTTTCCTTCGGCACAGGTCGTCGGCATCGATCTCTGGGCCTCGGACTGGGCCTATTCCAAAGCGGCCTGCGAGCGAAATGCAAGCGCGGTCGGCGCCGCGGACCGGGTGCGGTTCGAACGCGCCAGCGCTTCGGCCCTGCCGTTCGAAGACGGGACCTTCGACGCCGTGGTCAGCCACTTCGTGTTCCATGAAGTCCGGGGAAAGGACGGACCCCGCGTCGCCCTGCGCGAGGCGGTGAGGGTGCTGAAGCCGGGCGGCGTGCTTTGCGTGCAGGACATGTTTCTCGACCGTCGTCGGTATGGTCGCGTCGACGATCTGCTGGACATGTTGCGCGCCAGCGGGCTTCGCGAGGTGCATTTCTCGCGTCTGTCGGACCGGATCCGCATTCCCCGGGGCATGGGCGGTCGCCGCGTGCTTGGCGCCGCCGGCCTGATCACCGGGGTCCGGTAAGCGCGTTGTCCGCAGGACGCCGACCTAGTGCTTCTCGAACTTCGCCTTCTCGGCCGGGGTGATGTCGAGCATGTCGGGCATAAAGGCGTTGTACTGGTCGACCCGGTGCAGATCGACGAACACCTGGCGCGAGCCCTCCCACATCATGTGCAGGGCCACGTAGAGCACGATGAACAGGCCGATGTAGCCGATCCAGCGGAAGCGGTGCAGCAGTCGCGCAATCCACGAGGCCGCTACGCCCATCAGGCCGATCGACAGCAGCAGGCCGAACACCAGCACCGCGGGATGCTCCCGGGCGGCTCCGGCCACGGCCAGCACGTTGTCGAGCGACATCGACACGTCGGCGATGAGGATCTGCAGGAAGGCGGCGCGGAACGACTTCGCCCGGCGCACCTTCGGTTCGGTCCCGGGGTCGCTGTCGAGACAGGCCTGGGCCTCCGCCTCGTCGTGGGCGGCCTGCTCGTGCAGCTCGCGCCACATCTTCCAGCAGACCCACAGCAGCAGAACGCCGCCGGCCAGCAGCAGACCGATGATCGCCAGCAGCTGGACGGTCACCAGGGCGAAGCCGATGCGCAGAACGACGGCGGCCATCAGGCCCCAGAGGATGGCCTTGCGGCGGTCCTTCACCGGCAGTCCGCCGGCGGCCAGGCCCACGGCCACGGCGTTGTCGCCGGCCAGCACCAGATCGATCATCAGGACCTGCAGCAGGGCGGCGCCGGCCCCGCTGAGATTGACAGACATCAGACTTTCAAACATGCGCGCCTCAATGCGTCAGCCGCCGACGCCGTGCAAGGCGTCGACGGCTGAAAGGTCTGCCGTCCGGAACGCCTAGTGGGCGTGCGCGGGTTCCTTGTGGTGGTCGTCATGGCCGTGGCCGTGGGCGTGGTCGTCGTGGCCATGGCCATGGCCATGGCCGTGATCGTCGTGGCCGTGGTCGTCATGTCCGTGCCCATGGTCGTCATGACCGTGGCCGGCGTTGGAGATGTGCTGCGCCGGGCCGTGGCCGTGATCGTCATGCCCGTGGCCGTGGCCGTCGTCGTGACCATGTCCGTCGTCATGGCCGTGGCCGTCGCCGTGACCATGGTCGTCGTGGCCGGCGTGGTCATCGTGGCCGTGCGAGGTCAGCGCCGTGTGGTGCGCGCCGTGGTCATCGTGGCCATGGCCGTGATCGTCATGACCCTTGGCGTGGTCGTCGTGACCATGCCCGTGATCTCCATGACCGTGGTCGTCGTGACCGCCGTGGCCGTGATCGTCGTGCCCGTGCGAGGTCAGGGCGGTGTGGTGGGCGCCGTGGTCGTCGTGGCCGTGACCATGATCGTCATGACCCTTGGCGTGGTCATCATGACCGTGTCCGTGGTCGTCATGCCCGTGTCCGTGGTCGTCATGGCCGTGACCATGGTCGTCGTGGCCGGCCGAGGTGTGCTTGGCGGGATGGCCGTGATCGTCGTGGCCGTGCCCGTGATCATCATGACCGTCATGGCCATGGTCGTCCTTGCCATGGCCGTGGTCGTCATGGCCGTGCCCATGATCGTCGTGGCCGTGAGCGTCATGCGACGTGTGATGCGCGCCGTGGCCGTGGTCGTCGTGACCGGCGGCATGGTCGTCGTGGCCATGACCGTGATCATCGTGGCCGTGTCCATGGTCATCATGGCCGTGGCCATGATCGTCATGCCCATGGTCGTCGTGGCCATGGGAGGCGAGGGCGTAGCCGCCCGCGGCGCCGGCGGCGGCGGCGATCATCGGGTTCACATACCCCTGGCTCGCGGCCGTGACGGGATGGGCGTCATGCTCCGGCTCATTGACGCCGTAGTCCTGCATAGTGCGGAACTTGCGGCGGCGTTCGGCGCGGGCGCGGCTGGCGCCGGCTCCCCGGGCCAGGACCACCAGCAGGATCAGCGCCAGCAGGGCGAGCGCCCCGCCGACGACGTTTTCCCGCGCGACCTTGCCGACGCCCGGCACGGTCGGCTCGGGCACCCACGGGAAGGCCAGCGCCTTCAGCGAGGGCATGCCGAACTTCGGCATGGCAGGCCACTTGAAGCCCTTGGCGGCCGTCTTGGCGGCTTCCACCGGCGCGGCCACGGCTTCCTGCAGGGACCCGACGGAGAAGGCCGACGTCGGCTTGGTCCCCTTCAGCTCCAGTCCGTAGTCGGCCGTAAGCGGGGTCTTGTCGCCTTCGACCGGCTTGACCTTCCAGGTAAAGGTCGTGGGCTTGCCGCCGGCGACCGGCGCGGTCTGTTGCCCGGGCGGATTGATGGCGTAGCCGTCGCCCTTGAGGTTGGCGTAGGCGTTGACCTTCTTCGCGGCCTTGCCGAGGCCGAGTTTGGCGGCCTGGTCCTGGACCATGGCCAGCAGGTCGCCGGGCAGGGACAGGACGACGTCGGCTTCCTTGCCGGCCTTCAGATCAGCGGGCACCGACAGCGAGGCGCCGCGATTGACGCCGGCGGAGATGGCCGTCTGCAGCTGCTGGATCGGCGACGGCTTCGGCGGGGCGACGATCGTGGCCGCCGGGGCCGCCGGAGCGGCCGGCGTGCTGGCGACGGGCTTGGGCGCGGGCGCGGCGGCGACAACGGGTTTGGCGACAGGCTTGACGACCGGAGTCGCGACGGGAGCCGCGGCGGCGCGCCACGACCGGCGGGGGGCCGCGGCAACGGCGCGCGGCGCATAGCGGTTGCCGTAAACCTGACGGCGCTCGGCGGCGCTCATGTCTTCGGGATTGGCGACGGGCCGCATGGAAATCTGCAGTGTCCCGTCGGCCTTGCGACGGGTGACCAGCTGGAAGCGCGGTCCGGCGCTCGAAGTGGTCGCTGTTTGTCCTTTGGGTTCCGGTAGATAGTCGTACTTGTGACCGTAGAACTTCACCCGGTCAGCCCTGGACAGGTCGCCAGGGTTCGGCACGGGGGTCATGCCGGCGAAGCTGCCCGGGCCGCCGGCCAGACCGTCAGGGGCGGGACGGGCAGGGGCGGTCTTGCCCATCAGGGTCGGGGCGGCGGCGCCGCGGTCATAGCTGGAGGGCGGAGGGGCGGAATACCCGTCGTCGGGCGCGTTACCCCCGCAACCCGTCAAAGCCAGAAAAGCCGCGCCCGAGGCGGTACAGGCCGCCAGACGCATAAAGCTCTTCAACATAGAGAACCCCCGATCCCATGCCGAAACGGCGGGATACAGGCCCCGCCCTTTTCACAAGCCACGAACAAAAACACGGCTTGGCGACGAAATCAAAACGGTTAATTCAGATTCTCGTAATGCCTTCCCCTCAGGCGCGAATTTTCGTGGCTTCATAGAGCGCGATTGCCGCCGCATTGGACACGTTCAGGCTCTCAAAACCCCCTGGCATGGGAATTTTCACCAGCACGTCACAGTGCTCCGACACCAAGCGCCGTAAGCCTTCGCCTTCGGATCCGAGGACCAGGACGGTCGGCGAACCGTCCACCGCGTCGCCTAGCCGCACGTCTGTGTGACTATCTAACCCCAAAGTGCGCCACCCGAGGTCCGAAAGGGTCTCCAGAGCGCGCGAAAGGTTAACAACGATGGCGTGCGGCAGCTTGTCGACGGCGCCGGCGGCGGCCTTGGCCAGGGCCCCGCTCAATGCCGGAGCGTGCCGGTCCTGCAGGACCACCCCACGGGCCCCGAACGCGGCGGCGGAGCGGAAGATTGCGCCGACATTCTGCGGATCGGTGATCTGATCGAGCACGAGGATCACGCCCTCGGCGGGCGTGCCTATCTCTATTATAGAGAGGGGCTCGAGCGGATCGGTCTTCAGGGCCAGGCCCTGGTGCACGGCGCCGGCGGGCAGCATCCGGGCGATCGCGGGTCCGTCCACGGTCTCGAGCGTCTTGAGCGCGCCGAAGCGGCGAGTCAGGGCCTGGGCGCGATCGGGCGTGGCGAGGAGTCGGCGCGGCGTGGCGCGGTTCGGATTGTCGAGCGCCGCCTCCACAGCGTGGACACCCCACAGCCAGTCCTTGGAATCCGCTCCGGAAACCCTTTGCGGGCGGGCTTTTCCGTCTTTTTCAAGATGAGGACGAAAGCCTGATTTCCGGTCGTTGCGTTGTTTGGGGGACGACACTATAAGACGCGCTCCGATTTGGGGCCCCACGGTTTTCCGCGTGTTTGCGGAGGCTTAAGCCGCCAAGGAAGAAAGCCTTTAGACCGCGTGCGGGGGAATGTCCCGAGTGGCAAAGGGGAGGGACTGTAAATCCCTTGGCGTCAGCCTTCGTAGGTTCGAGTCCTACTTCCCCCACCACGCACTAGAGGCTCTCGCTCCTGGCAGCCAGGGACCCTCAAATCAGAACAACGGGAGTCCATCGCGATCCCGCCTCAGGGCGGGTATAGCACAATGGTAGTGCAGCAGCCTTCCAAGCTGAGGATGCGGGTTCGATTCCCGCTACCCGCTCCAGGCGCTCCCTACATCTTCTACGCTGGCGCCAGGGATTGGAAAGAAAATGGCCAAGGAAAAGTTCGAACGTAACAAGCCGCACTGCAACATCGGCA
>CAZISF010000021.1:0-36514 GCA_964541915.1 uncultured Caulobacter sp. | reverse complement strand
TCCTGCCCAAGCCGCTGGACATCAAGACCCTCGCCGAGCGGGTCAAGCAGCAGCTGCGCCCGGCGGCCTGACCCCGTCGGTTCAGCCCGTCCGCATTACGTCGAATTAACGCCGTCCGCGTTGCCGTTACGGCGCCATAGGCCTACCCCTCTGCGCAGATCATCAGCGCCTGGGAGGCCGCTCCGTGCAAAATCGTCGTCATTTCCTGTTCTCCGCCGCGGCCGCCACCGCCTTCGCCGCTTCGGTCTCGCCCGGGAGCGCTTTCGCGGCCATCGCGCCCTCGCCGGGCAGCGACCCGGCGACCGTGGCGAAGGCGACGGCCATCTATGATGCGCTTGTCGCCCGTCAGCTCCGCCGCTCGCCGGAAAGCGCCACGGGCCTTGGCCTCGACACGGGCGACATGGCCTGGACCAAGTCGCTGCTGTCAGACTTCTCCCTCGCCGCCCAGAAGGAGAACGCTCAGTACAACGCCGAGGAACTGGCGGCGCTGCGTACGGTCGACCGCAGCAAGCTCGCCGGCATGGACGCCGCAAGCTACGACACGGTCGAGTTCGTTCTGGCCAACAGCGACGAGTTCGCCACGAAGTTCGACTACAACGGCGCCTATGGCGGCGCGCCCTATGTGATCTCGCAGCTGACGGGCGCCTACCAGTCGCTGCCCGACTTCCTCGACAGCCAGCACACGATCGAGACGAAGGCCGACGCTGACGCCTACCTTTCGCGCGTCGAGGAATTCGGTCGCCTTCTCGACCAGGAAGTCGAGGCCGCGCAGCACGATGCCGCCCTCGGCGTCATTCCCGCCGATTTCACCCTCGACAAGGCCCTGATCCAGTTCAAGTCGATGCTCGGCGTCGCGCCGAACGCCTCGCCGCTGGTCCAGTCGGTGGCTCGCCGCACGAAGGAAAAGGGCATCGCCGGCGACTACGCGGGTCAGGCCGAACGGCTCTACGCCGAAAAGGTCCGTCCGGCCCTGGCGCGCCAGGCGGCGCTGCTGGAAAGCTGGCGTCCCAAGGCCTCGCATGACGCCGGCGTCTGGCGTCTGCCGAAGGGCGAGGAGTACTACCTGACCTCGCTGGAGAACTACACGACGTCCCGGATCACCCCGGACGAGGTACACCAGACCGGTCTCGATATGGTCGCTTCGCTCAGCGCCCAGGCTGACAAGCTGATGCGCAAGGTCGGTTACACCAGCGGCACCGTCGGCGAGCGCTTCCGCCAGATGTACGAGGACCCCAAGCAGCAGTACGCCAACACCGACGAGGCCAAGGTCCAGCTGATCGCCGACCTGAACGCCAAGGTGAAGACCATCACGCCGCTGCTGCCGAAGTACTTCGGCCAGCTGCCCAAGGCGCCGCTGGAAATCCGCCGCGTGCCCAAGGCGATCGAGGCCGGCGCGCCGGGCGGCTACTACAATTCACCGAGCCTGGATGGCTCGCGGCCGGGCATCTACTGGATCAATCTGCGCGACAGCGCCGAGCAGCCGAAGTTCACGCTCTCGACCCTGACCTACCACGAGGCGATTCCGGGCCACCACCTGCAGCTGTCGCTCAGTAACGAGGCCGGCGATCTGCCGCTGATCCGCAAGATGATCGGCTTCTCGGGCTACAGCGAGGGCTGGGCGCTCTATGCCGAGCAGCTGGCCGTCGAGATGGGCATGTATGAACACGACACGCTCGGCCAGATCGGCATGCTGCACGACGCCATCTTCCGCGGCGTCCGTCTGGTCGTCGACAGCGGCATGCACCACAAGCGCTGGAGCCGTGAGAAGGCGCTGAAATACTACATCGACAACATCGGCGATCCGGAGGCCGCGGCGATCACCGAGATCGAACGCTATGTCGTCTGGCCGGGCCAGGCCTGCAGCTACATGGTCGGCAAGATCGAGTTCCTGCGTCTGCGCGACAAGGCCAGGAAGGCGCTGGGCCGCAAGTTCGACATCCGCAAGTTCCACGACGCCTGCCTGCTGTCCGGCGGCGTGCCCCTGACGGTGCTGGAACGGGTCGTCGACGGCTACATCGCCGGCGCGAAATAGACCGGGTCAGCGCGCTCCGGCCCATGAGGCCGGGGCGCGTGGCCTACAGCTGCTTCCAGAAGTGGAAGGCGATGTAGCCATCGCGCACCCTGCCCATGTCGATGCCGAGGATGTCGGTGATCGACAGCGCGGTGGCCCACAGCACGTCCGACACGCCGGGAATGAAGAACACCGCGGCGATCAGCAGCAGGATGGCGAACCGCTCGACCGGCGCCAGCCGGGCCTGCAGGCCCGCCGGCAGGAAGGGCCGGACAACGCCGTAACCGTCCAGCCCGGGGACCGGCAGCAGGTTGATCACCAGCGCCATGGCCTGGAACAGCGCCAGCAATGCGATAGCCGGCAGAACTGGCCCCGCCAGCCCCAGACTGTCCGCCGCCACGAGGGCTCCGCCCAGCGCCATGAGCACCAGAAAGGTGCCGCCGGGCCCCGCCAGCGATGAGGCCGCCCGCCACAGCGGGCTGCGCATCAGGTCCGGCCGCAGATAGACCGCGCCGCCGGGCAGGGCGATGCCGCCGATCACCAGCACGATGACCGGGAAGACCAGGCTGGTCGACAGGTCGGCATAGCGCAGCGGGTCGAACGTCAGATAGCCGCGCGCCTCGACCGTATGATCGCCGGCCTTCCAGGCGACGAAGGCATGGCCGAACTCGTGCACCGCCAGGGCCACGACCCAGCCGATCATCACGAACAGAAAGGTCAGCACGCCGGACAGCATCGGCGGCGCGACCGCCAGCGCCAGCCCGCTGAGCAACCAGCCGAGGATCAGCACCACACCGTTCCGACTCATGAACCACTCCAACCCCGGCGGGGGCACTATGCGCGAACCCGTCTAACGGGTGTAGCCTGCCGTCATGCTGATCCCGATCCTCGCCGCCGCCGCGCTCGCCATCGCTCCTGACTGCGATCTGGAACGCCCGTCCGGCGCGCCCGACTGTTCCCGCGAGGCGGTCGACGCCCTGCCGATGAGCCGGATGCAGGCGATCGGCACCCATAACAGCTACAAGCAGCCGATCTCGCCACCCGAGATGGCCCGCCTGACGCTGGCGGCGAAGGCGGTCGCGCGCACCCTCGACTATGGCCACCCCCCGCTCGACGCCCAGCTGAACGCCGGCGCCCGCCAGCTGGAACTGGACCTGCTGTCTGACCCCGAAGGCGGCCGCTACGCCGACCCGCTCGGTCGCCGCATGGCCCGGCTGACGGGCGCCAGTCTGCCTGACTGGGATCCGGAGCCGATGAAGCGGTCGGGGCTCAAGGTGCTGCATGTTCAGGACATCGACTACCGGTCCTCCTGCGCCCTGTTCACCGACTGCCTGAAGACCATCGCGGCCTGGTCTGCGGCCCATCCGGATCACCTGCCCATCCTGATCCTCATAAACCTCAAGGAGGACGCGCTCTCGATCCCCGGCTCGGTCAAACCGCTGCTGTTCGACGCGGCGGCGATGGACGGCATGGACGCCGAGGTCCGCTCGGTGTTCACGAAGGACCAGCTGATCACCCCCGACCAGGTCCAGGCCGGCTATCGGACCCTGCGCGAGGCGGCGAAGGCGGGCGCCTGGCCGACGCTTGGGGCGGCGCGCGGCAAGGTGCTGTTCGCGCTCGACGCCCCGCCCGATCAGGTGGCGCGCTATCGCGCCGACCGCGCCGTGCTCGAGGGGCGGGTGATGTTCGTCAACATCGACGAGGCCTCGCCGGCCGCCGGCTACATCACGCTCAATGATCCGGTCGGGGAGGGCGCGCGCATCCGCGCCGACGTCGCCGCCGGGCTGATCGTGCGCACCCGCGCCGACGCCGACACCGAGCAGGCCCGGACCGGCGACACCGCGCCTCGTGACGCCGCACTGGCGTCGGGCGCCCAGTATGTCTCAACCGACTACATGACGCCGGATGCGCGCTGGACGGCGTATCGCGTTGGGCTGCCGGGCGGGATGACGGGAAGGGTCGGGCCCTAGCCCCACTGCTCCTTCATCCCGCTTCTCCGCGCCGCCACCGGCGAAGAGGTCTCCCGCACGATGGCAGGCTCGGGCCGGTCGGCCGGTCGGCCGTAAAGCCAGCCCTGGGCGAAGTCGACGCCGGCCAGGCGCACGGCGTCCTCGATTTCCGGCGTCTCGACCATCTCCGCGACGGTCTGCACCTTGAGCTCCTTGCACAGCTGCACGAGGTGCCGCACCAGCGCGCCGTCCCGGCCATCGCTCGCCAGATCGCGCACATAGCGGCCATCGATCTTCACGATGTCGACCTTTAGCCGCTGCAGATAGGCGAACGAGGCCGCGCCGGCGCCGAAGTCGTCGAGGCAGACCTTGCAGCCCAGGCCGCGCAGGCTCTGGATATGCCGGTTGGCGACGTCGAGGTCGTCGATCGCGGCGCTTTCGGTGATCTCGAAGATCAGCCGGTTCTTGAGCCGGGCGTCGGCCTTGATCATCCGCTCCAGCCCGCCGACGAACATCTCGCTGCCGATCGACCGGCCGGAGATGTTGGCGGCCAGCGTGAGCTTGCCCGTGCGGTCCCCCTTGAGCTGGCGAACCACCTGTTCGACCACGGCCTGGTCGAGTTCGCCGATCAGGTCGAACTCCTCGGCCATGCGAACCATGCTGAAGGGACTGCCGCCGTCCTCGAAGCGGACCAGCGCCTCGTGGTGATGGGCCAGGCCGGTCTGGATGTTGACCACCGGCTGATAGGCGAGGGTGAAGCGGCGCTGGCTGACGGCCGCGCCCAGCTCCCCGGCGCGCGTCAGGGTTCGACGGACGGAGCGGTCCATCGCCTGGCTCAGGGACACCGGCGGAACGTCCTTCAGCCCCTCGGCGATGAAGTCATCCAGCGCATAGCGCAGCGCGCGGGCCAGCCGGGCCGGCGACCCTGACTCGAGCGGCACGGCGTGGGCCGCGACGCCCAGGCCGGGACCCCCGACGCTGCTGGTCATCAGGCGGCCGAGCCGCTTGATCATGGTGGCGGGGTTCTCGCCCTGCTCGCGCAGGATGGCGAAGCGATCGTCGCCCAGCTTGGCGGCGGCCGAACCCTGGTGCGACTCGGCCCGCAGCGCGCCGGCGACCTGGCGCTCCAGCGCCGCCGCCGCTTCCGGGTCCAGCCCGTCACGCGCATCCGTCAGGCCGGCCATTTCGATCATGGCCAGTTCCAGCTGCTGACCGGTGACCTTGGCCGCGTCCATCAGCGACTTGGTCATCGCTTCGAAGCCCTCGCGGCCGAGCATACCGTCCGTCGCGCCGGCGGCCTGCGGCGGCGGCGCCGACAGGATGGCGCAGGATATCCGGCCCTCGTTCTCGGGCAGGCGGCGAGCGGTGAAGGACACCGCGCGTCCCGGCTGGCCCGCGACCCGCACGACCAGCGGCGGACGACGCGCGCCGTCTTCCAGGCCGCCGAACAGGGCCTCGAGCATTGGCCGGTCCGCCTCGACCACGAGATCGCGCCAGGATCGGCCGACCAGGGTCTTTTCGTCGGCGCCGAGCGTCGCCTGGGCCGCGCCCAGCGCCAGCAGGATCACCCCGCCGGACTCGATCTCGAGCAGCATGTCGGCGTTGGCGAAGGCGAGGCCGAGCAGGCGGCGGGCGGCGATGGTCAAGACACACTCTCCGAGAGGATCGAAGCGATCCTGCCCTGAACGCCCTTAAGCCCCGGTTTCCGCTCCCGGCGCCTCGCCGGAAAAACCCGACCCAAAACGGGGTGGCCCTGACCGAACGAACCGGACTTTTTCCGGTACGCGGCCGCCGCGGTTCCGCCCGTCATCGATCAGCCAGCGCGTCCCGCGACAGACGTCCGCGGAGATCAGAATGCAATTTTAACGCGTGACAATGGGATATAGGTACCGGCCCGAAGAGCCGCACTTTGGGCACTAGTGTTCCCCCGCCGGCGTGATGCCTGAGAGGTCGGCGCTACATGGGTAAGTCGAGCCAGAGAGGCTAAAGCTCTACCTCTTCGATTACTTGGGAGCTTGGGGGTGACTTCGGCCCGGAGGCCCACACCGCAACAAAAGCAGCTTTCAAATCCTCGTCACGCAGCTTCAATGCCGCATACCATCCATGATTGGCGGTCAGCTCCGGGATGAGACTAGAATCAAAGAGGGCAGGGTCTTCAGCGTAAAGATCGGCTCCTGCGTCGTGCTTTATGCAGTTGACTAATAGGCGAAGACGATTCACCGCCGCCTTATCTACGGTCAGGCGGGGGTCGGCGTCTGCAAGTGTGAATATCTTATCTTGGACATAACGGGTGACGTGAAGGAGCTGGCAGGCCGTCTTCTCCCAGAAATGATAGAGCGTCATGGCGAAGGCTTCGCGGATGAGACGTAGACTTTCTTCGGCATCGACAATCATATCGCCGACGTGTTCCCCGAAATCGAAGGGATCGCCCTCGTGCTCGTCATCGACAACTTCAGCGTTCGCCTGGACTGAATTCAGGTGCTCTTGCCAGCGGGCCTCCCAAGTCGAGATTTCGCCCTCGAACGCTTTACGGCTTTCACCGTATGCGCGTTCAATACTGCGCATGCCGATGCCGAACCCGATAGTAGCCCAACTGGCCATGTATGCTTCCCTGCACTTTGATAGCTGATGCGCGTGGTTCGCATTCAGCCCGCTCACTACGTGGTTCGCTCCTGATTTAGGTAGAACAACCGCGCTAGGATTTCGTCGTCACTCAATGCTCCGCTCCGAAAATCGTCACCCCATCCGTAAGCGTCAGAAACCGCTTCATCGAGTGTCTTATGCGTATTCTTCAGCCATTCCGGATAGTCGTTATAGAGCTTAGTAAGAGTGCGTTTAGCGAGGTCCTCGGCAGCGCTAGGACTTAGGGGCACGACCCGCTCTGGAAAACTTTCCACAATGTCGGGCACACGGTGAGCAAGGTTCGAAGGATTGAGCCAATTCTCGCGATGCGTGTTTAGAGCCGCCGCAGCAGTAGCGATGGCGTGACCTGGCGTACCCTCAGCGTGAACCTTCGCAGGCGAGTCTGGCGAGAGGCCGACTGGGAATGGGAAAGTCAGGAAGGTGCGGGTCGCATTGTATCTGCCCTGATTTCCGACGCCCATTTGATTACCATGTGCTTTTGTCCAGACATGGTGGATGTGAGAGCTCAAGATGCCAAAAGTGATGTCGTCATCACGGCAAATGACAAACAAGCTGCCGCTGAAGACATACGAGCTCGGTAAGAAGCGAAACAGGAGATGCTCGCTAGTCTCCGGAACCGCAATGATCCGATCGAATGCGGCGACGGCGCTTCGCAACTTCGGGCGGGGTCGCTGCATCAGCCAGAACTTTTCGAGTCGATCTACCTCAGTTGCGGTTCCCACTTCCCGGGTCTGCCGATGTTCGACCACTTGAGTTCGAACGTGCTGAAACGGTTTTTCGAATAGGGCGGCATCGTAGGAGTTTGGATAGTCGGTGAAATCGAGCACCCAGGCGTCGCGGTCCCGCATTGTAACGTCGTCGTTTCCCGCGAACCTTCGGACGACCTTCGAGTTGGGTTCCCCATTTGGGTTGGTCGGCTCTTGCAGGAATGACCTGGCCTGAGCGTCGCTGATTTCAAATGGACCGTTAAGCTTCACGCCTTGGAACGCGCAGTTCCGATTTTCTCGAATTGGCTTTGCGTTACTCACGTCCAATCCAGCCGTCAGGTCGGGATTGATGACGCCCGATGGCTTTCCATCCAGCTCAAACTCCGTTGGGGAACGCTTGGCACAGACAATTGCAACCCGCACCTGGGCCCCATCCACGACCCAGGGCTGGTTTCGTGATGCGCTGAAAATTCGAAAATCGGTGTTTGTAACCAACTTGGAGAGAGGTTGGTTGCTCGCCCCCTTTCCAATCGATTTCGTCGCGATAAGTCCGACCGCCGCCAATCGCTCCGAGCTTGCCATGGCAGCGGCGTTGGCAAACCAATAGCTGACCAGATCGGCCGATGCAGGCACGCAGCCACGATAGACTGCGTAAAGCGTGTCAGTGTAGTGATCGCCTAGGCCCTTCAATGCAGGCTTCGTCTTTGTCGCCGGCCTACCCTTGCGATGGAACTTCGAACCGAGAAACGGCGGGTTTCCCACGATCGCGTCGGTATCGGGCCAATTCGCCCGCTTGCCTTCGGCGGTTAGCAGCGCGTCTCGGCACTCAATGTTGGTCAATGTGCGGAGGATCGGGTTGCGGGAGGCCTCAAAGCCGTTTCGACGCATCCATTGGATTTCACCAATCCAAACCGAGATCCGAGCCAGTTCCGCTGCGTAGGGATTGAGCTCTAATCCCAGGACGTTTTCAGGCCCAACGCGAGGGAAACCGCGTGGGAGGCCGAGAACCTCCGCTTCCACGTTGGCACGGTGTTCGATGTCTTTCAGCGCTAACAATGAGAGGTAGAGGAAGTTTCCCGACCCGCAGGCCGGATCAAGAATGCGGAATCTCTCAAGGCGCTCAAGAAAGGCCCTATGAATCGACGCTGCGTCGTTGAGGGCTTTGGTGCGAGCCGCTAGCTCCCTGCCACGCAGCAGTTTCTCTTTTGTCGGCATGGGCGCGTTCTCGATCAGCTTGGTGATCTGCGCTTTGGCGCCAGCCCACTCCCGTTGCAGAGGTTCCGCAACGACGGGGTTGATGACTTGCATGATCTTTTCGCGATCGGTGTAGTGAGCACCAAGTTGACTTCGCTTGTCCGGATCAAGCCCTCGCTCAAACAGCGTTCCGAGTACTGAGGGGTCAATTTCGGACCAGTCTAGGCGCGCGGCGATCAACAGGTCGTCGATGTCGATAGGCTCTAGCGGCAGGGTGGCGTCATCATCGAACAGCCCCCCATTGAACCACTCGACTTGCTCGAAGCCGACCATTCCCCCAGATCTCATCGCATCAAAAAGAGTGCGCGCATGCTCAGCAAACTGCGTCGGCGAAGTGCGGCTCGCCTCGATCATCCGCGTGAACATCTTCCCAGGGAGAAGGTCCACATCCTCGGCAAACATGCAGAAGACGAGCCGATTGACGAAATGGGCAACCGCATGCGCCTCGTGTCCTCGACCTCGCAAACGGAGCGCGAGGGATGCGAATTGTCTCGCCGCGCCTTCCGTAAGCATCTGGCGGGTCTTGGTAGGACGCAGCTTTTCAGGGTCGAGGAAGCAATTGCGCAGAAGGTCTCGCTTCGCAGCGTCAGCTAGGTCCGCAAGTGCGATTTCATGCACCTGCTGAACCGTGTTGGTCCAGTTGGTGTGAATCCGAATGCGTGCCATGTCCGAGACGATTAGCAGTGGAGGGTTTTCCAGCGCGATCGAGTAGCGCAGCAGCTGATCAAACGCCTTGTCTAGGTTTGCAGCGCGGCCCTTGTACTCCCAAGCGAAACAGCTCTTCCGCCAAACGTCGGCCCAACCATCTCCTCCGCTGGTTTTCGAAGCTCCCTTTTCGAAAGTGAACCATGCCCCGCTTGGGTCGGCCGCGATCGGATCATCGACTCCGATGAGACGGCAGAGGTCGTTGAAATGGCTCTGAGAAGCACTTCGTTCCTTGAGCTCCACATTGCGCCACTTCGAAAGGAACTCGTGTGGCGTCATGCCGCCCGTCCCCGGTCATCGTCCGCCATCGTCGCGCCCCCTCAGTGACCATAGGTTGTTCGCCATCCCCACGCGTTTCGCAACGAAATTGGCGTCGCCTGGACCTCTCCCAGCATGTCAGCATGCGATCTCCCTACAAATTCGCCGGGCCAACTGCGGAGCTAGGCGACAAACTCCATCTGAGCGGATCACAAAATCTGCCCCAGTGAATGTCGAAGACAACATGAACTTGAGCACTTTGGCATCCACTTCCGCCCGGCGCGGCTCGATCATGTCGAACACGAATGCCAGAGCGCCGACCTCCTTGCGGTCGTGATGCATAATCCCCCGTCGTGGATCATATCCTTCAGCGATCAGTTCGAATTGGACCTGTGCGGACAACATTCCATAGGCGTAGTTCAGCACGGCGTTCATTGGGTGCTTCGCATTGCGGTTGGACAATGACTTGCCCCCGCCGATCGAGTTTCGACCATTGATTGTGAGCCATGCGTCGGGAATGGGATGCCGGCGGCGGGATCGCCACTCCAACTGCAGACCCTGCCAGGATGCGAAATAGGCTCCGGCCGCGACCGCTTCGATCATGCGCAGTTCGTCAACGCTCGCCACCGCCCTTTTGCTCAGCCTTTCCAAAGCCCTTTCAATTCGCGCGATGGCAGGTGCGGCTGCCTTGGCAGGAATGGCGACCTGCAAAGTGTTGAGACTGCTTTCCAACTTTCGGCGGATTAGCTCACAGGAGAACTCGAGGCGTTTGTCGGGATCGTCGCGGGTTTCGATCTGCCAGCGGACCTTGTCGGCGCACATGGCGAACCCGGCGCCTCCGATCACGCTGGCCACTTCGCCCTGATAGTTCAGCCGCACTAGCGGAATGCTCTGGTCCGAAAGCCAGCTCACCACGTCGAAAGAAAGTGAGCCGCTGCCATCGAGCATGACGATCCGGGGCGGTAGGTCGCGAGCGCCTCTGAACAAGCGGATTTCCCGTCGCTCCTGCGGCCAATGGGTGAAGCCGTCGCGGATCAGCAGCGTTCCTTTGTCGACCTTGAGGGAGACGCCATGACCACAGAGGATCAGGGGGTCGCGTGGTCGCGTATGTTTCCCAGGAGTTCGTCGAACGCGAGCGCTTCGGGCGCTCCAATGCTCATTGCGAGAAGCCCAGGCGATATCGTCTTCTTGGACAATTTGTTCCATTGATCCCACGGCCGAAATTCGCGTTTGGGAAACTCGCAAGTCTCTAAATCTTCTAGCAAATTTCGATATTCCCGTGAATCTTCAAAAGCCGCTTTGAGTCTTTTTGCGCCAATTATCGTCTGAAGCTTTGGGCTCTCATTCTGGAGATCACGGAAATATTCCGACATCAGCCAAACCCCTTCCGCGCCGCTCGCAATTTCAGCGACTTCGGCACTGGAATAGAATTGATTTGAAAGGCGGCGGAGGCGAGCCATGCCCAGCGTGATGGCGAAAATCGAGTGTGCCGGGACTGTGCGGCCGAGAAACGCAGCCAAGCGCAAACCGAAAGCCTGCGGCCCGTAAATCCAAGAGAGCGCCTGATAAAGGCAGACCGCAATTTTCAATGCGTTGCGGACATCGTCCCGCGCATTCTGAATTTCGGTATCGGAGAATTCTTCCCCCTCCAATTCAGATCGAGACGCCGACATCCCAGCTAGGACGCTCTCCAGCCCGCCGGAAAGCATCAGTCGCTTTCCCCAAATGTGATCGTCCTGCCCTTTGGCGAAATCCATCGCCTCCTTGGTAGCCGTCTCGCTGGTGAATTCATCGCGATCTGAGGCCGATGCGTCAAAGCCTTCGAAATCGCCGACCAATATTTCGGCCCCGACATTCACGACGCGGGCAAGTTGCTCAGCTGGAAGCCGCCGAGAGACTTTCGCGAAAAGCCCAGTAAACCGGTCCAGACCAGCCACTCGATCGCCAACTGTAGATTCTGCGTTCTCGCGTTTCAGGAAATGGCGAACGGCGGAGATGACCCGTTGAGTCGATCGGTCTGACTTCCGGAGCTGTGGCCGCCAGTATTTGTCATCGACGTCAAAGCCGGCGACCCAAAGAACGGCACCGGCGTAAGCGAAATCCTTCTTAGCGGCGAGCGCCCTCTCAATAGCGAGCGCTTGGCGTGCGGCGGTTGCCGGCTGTTGCACCTGGCTGCCACGAAAATTCGAGATCTGCCGGGGTCGGGGGAACAGCAGGCCTTCGTTCCGCCACCGCTCCAGCTGACGGACAGTCGCTGAGCAATTCAACGCCTTTAGCTCAGCCTTGAACGCCTCATCCGAGATCCAAGCTGGCGAGAGCGACATCGCTGCAGAGCTCCCCGCCAAACGTCGATTCCCGCTGATTCGTAGTTTTCATGTTCGCGCCCTCGACAACCCAGAGGGAGCGCGGACATGCGCAGGAAGCCCAACACGAAACCAAGGAAGGCCCGCGACTATCGCGCGGAGTATCAACGACGGCTAGAGCGCGGCGCAATGGTCGGAAAGAGCCGATCGGCCTCGCGAGGCCATCCGCGCGCGGAGGACCTTCCACGGCCGACGCTGTCGCGACCCGATCAGAACTCGCCGCTAGAAAGGGCCCTTGCTCGAATGCGCCGAGGGGAAAGCCAAACCTCGGCCGCACAATCGGCCGGGGTGAGCATTGAGAAGCTTCGCCGCTATCGGCTCCTTCACACGACCTCCCAGCGCAGTGGCCAGAAGTGGGTGATCTTCGACTCTCGCCCGCAGGCGTTTTGGGTGATCACGGATGGAAAGTTCATGGCCGTAACGCTTCCAAACGACGAGGGCAGCTCCGTCAGCGCCTATTGGAGAGCCGTCGACAAGTTCCTCAACACCAACGACGCAGATCACGTTGAGCGGTTTGAGGGGGAAGGCGTCTACGACGTCCAGGGCCGCTTTCACCGGTTCGAGACGCGGCCGAATGTGCTGCGCAAGCTCGACTCCATCGGCGAGCTGAACTTCATCGAAATCTACGCGGACGTTCAGTGATGGAACTCCCAAAGGACGATCGCGAGCTCTACCAGCGTCGCCTCCGCACCCGGCAACGCAGTCTCGCTCGGCTTGGCGTGAGCAACATTCGATGCTTCTGCGGCGAGACAGATCCCGTCTGTTTCGAGGCCGATCACATCTATCGCCGGGAGTATGACCCGACCTGCTGGGGCATCTGCTGCAACTGTCACAAGAAGCGCTCTGCGCGCGGATGGTCCGAACATCCGATGATCGGGATCGAACCGGGCGATCCCTATGCCAGAGCCGGGCACATGCTGTTGGGAGTGCGGGACTATCTCACCTTCATAGGGCCGCACCTGCACGAGGCGGCCGCCCTTATGTTCAAACTTGCAGACGGGGGCAAACCCCAAGGGGAGTGATTGCGATGAAGCCGGTCACGGGAACACCCTCAGACGATCCCGTTGACCGGCTCATCATCCAACTGAGAGCCTATTTGGGGGCGGCTCCAAGGACGGACTGGCAGTCTGATCGCCAATGGACCTCTGGCATCGCAGTCGTCTTCGACACTGAGACGACGACCGACCCGTCACAGCGTCTGCGCTTTGGGACCTATCAGGTTCGCGACCATGGGCAGCTGATCGAGCGTGGCGTCTTCTACGCGGAAGACCTGACCACCTTGGAAATCGCCAGCCTTCGCGAGGCCTTCCTGGCGGGCGGCGCGTCCGAGGCGGGGGAACTCCTCTGCGTGCTGAGCCGCGCTGAGTTTGTCGACCAGGTGCTCTTCAAATGGGGCCACGAGACCGGCGGTCTGATCGTGGGCTTCAATCTGCCTTTCGATATCTCGCGGATCGCAACAGGCCACAGCTACGGCAAGGGCAGCATGAAGGGCGGGTTCAGTTTCGAACTCGCTGAGCGCCGGCCAAACCTGCGTGTGAAGCATCTCTCCCAGCGAGCCGCCTTCATCAATTTCGCGGGCAAACACAGCAAGGACTTCAAGCCGGATCGTGGGTTCTTCGTGGATGTGAAGACCCTCGCCGCCGCGCTCACCGGACAGTCACACAGCCTTGAAAGTCTGACGGGCCTTCTGAAGACGACGCCGAAGAGCCCGCTCGACAGCTATGAGGGCCCAATCAATCCGGAGATGGTCGCCTACTGCCTGAATGACGTGCAGGCGACATGGGAGTGTTTCGCTAAGCTCGCCGATCGCTTCGAGGCCTATGGTCTGAAGCGCACCGGCCTGCATGACCTCTACAGCGAAGCGAGCCTCGGCAAGGCCTACCTTCAAGCGATGGGCGTCAAACCCTGGCGTCAGGTGCAGCCTGAGTTCCCACCGGAGCTGATCGGCCAGATCATGAGCACCTACTATGGCGGTCGCGCCGAGGTGCACATCCGCAGGGAGCCGACGCCGGTCATCCACTGCGACTTCCTGTCGATGTATCCGACGGTCTGCACACTCATGGGGCTCTGGCGATTTGTGATCGCCGACGGGATGACCTCGCAGGACGCGACAACCGAGATCCGCGCCTTCGTCGAAGCCTGTGAGCGGGACGATCTGCAAAGTCCGCATGCGTGGGCAAACTTGTCTTGCATCGTCCAGGTTAGTCCGGACGACGACATCTTCCCGGTGCGGGCTCAGTACCAGCCAGACCAGCCCGCCACTATCGGTTTGAACCGGCTGACGAGCGCTGAACCCATGTGGTTCCCACTGGCGGACGTCCTGGCCTCCAAGCTGTTGCGAGGCAAGTCGCCGAAGATCCTTCAAGCCATTCGGTTCACCCCGAACGCGCCGCAGCAGGGGCTAGCCTCGATCATGCTGGAGGGCGTTGAGGTGAAGCCCGCTCAGCAAGATTTCTACCGCTTGCTGATTGACCAGCGCCGCCGCGTTCAAGCGGCGGAGGACGCTGCTTCCGACACCGAAAAGACCGCTCTGAACGCCAGTCAGCAGGGTCTCAAAATCCTCGCCAACTCGACCAGCTACGGGATCTTCGTCGAGGTAAACGTCGAGCAGCTCGACCGTCTGCAAACCGTGACCTGCTACGACTACCGGGGCGTCGGTCGCAAGATGACGATCAGCAAGGTGGAAAAGCCGGGACGCTACTACCACCCCCTGCTTGGTGCGCTGATCACCGGTGCGGCGAGGTTGATGCTCGCGCTCGCCGAACGTAACGCCATTGATCGCGGGTTGGATTGGGCGTTCTGCGACACCGACAGCCTGGCAATCGCCAACCCGTCTGGGCTGGAAGCATCAGATTTCGTCGCGCGTATCGCCGAAGTTCTGGCGTGGTTTGACCCCCTCAACCCCTATGAGGTGAAGGGCTCCATCCTCCAGCTGGAAAAGGTCAACTTCCCACCCGGTAGACACAATGATCGATCTCAACTTCGGCCGATCAACTGCCTGGCGATATCGGCCAAGCGCTATGTGCTCTTTGACCGGAGTGCCGACGGGAAGCCAGTGATCCGCAAGGCGACCGCGCACGGATTGGGGCACATGATGTCGCCTTATCCAGATCCAGACCGAAAGCGGGTTGGACGCATCGGCGTGCATCTGTGGCAGGAGGATCTTTGGCGGGCGATCATCGAGGCGTATGACCGGGGCAAACCCGATCAGCCCAACCTCGATCAGATGCCCAACATCGATCTTCCTGCGGCGAGCCGGTACGCGGCGACCAATCAGACGCTGCTGTCATGGTTTAGGGGCTTCAACTCGGAGTGCTCGCACCTGGACCGAGTGCGGCCCTTCAACTTCCTTCTAGCCTTCCAGGTTAAGTCAGGAACGGAACTCATAGCGGATGCCCTAGGGGTCAATTCGGGTCAGGTGTGGCAGCGGCGCAAGCCCAATCCCGCCTCCCGCTATTCCAGCAATCTGATCCTCGATCCGCCGCAGGTGTTCGATCGGGCGAATGGAAAACCGATCCCGTGGGCTTGGCTCAAGACCTATCGGCGAGCGCTCGTGCGCCACCATCTGCACTCAGAGCTGAAGTTCAGGGGTGGAGAGGATGCTGAGAGCGGTCCGCTTCAGCGCCGGCATGTTCAGGTTTGGGCGCTCATCCCGATCGGAAAAGAGGCTGACAATCTGGAGGAACGCGAAACCCTCGGCGGCGACGGCGACGACATTCTCACCTTGGACCTGGATCACTCCACCCGAGCGAAGTTGCTAGGCGATATCGAAGACGTGCTTCGGACCTACCGGATCGCGGACAGGACGTTGATTGAACAGGCCCATGTCTCGCACCACACCTTGTCAGACCTGCGGAAGGGCAAGCGGGTCACTCAGCAGTCGCTTCTGCGGATCGCCCAGGCGGTGGAGGAACTGAGGCAAGTGGCCGACCCCATTGCGCGGGAGAGGGAGGATTGGCGGCAATTCGCTGTTCGGCTTCGGGATGAGGTCGGCGGGCGAAATCGGCTGGCCAAACTGCTTGGCGTTAGTGCCCCATACTTGGGGCGGGTCCTTAGGGGTGAAAAGCCGATGACGCCTGAAATGGTCGAGCGGCTAACAGCGTTGATTGAGAATGCTGAAGCGTAGTGCCACCGCACCAAAGCATTGGACGAGGCTGATGACGGCTCCTGACTCATGGCGGCCGATGGGACAGTCTGTGCTGAGCCAGCCGCCGCTTGATGTTTCTTGTTTGTTCTGCGATCCAACAGGCAGGCCTCACTGAGGTTGGTCAGTTTGGAAGTGCCGATGTCCAGCAAGAAACAGTTCGAGGCTTTGAAATCGATCGCCGTCATACCCGATGGCGACCGGCGCGCATGGCTGGCGGCTGCCGAAGACAGCATTGCCTTCCTGCAGGCAAACGCAATATCGGACGCGGTCGTCCTCTACGCCAGCATGCCGTGCGCTTGGATCACCAGCGCAATGGCCCTGAACGAAAACCTCAAACCGGTGGATCGCGACGACCTTCGTGAAGCCTACTTGCAGCTGGACGACACTTGGGTCGTTCAGAAGAGCTTTGGGGGCGGTGAAGGTCACAAGGTGTACCTGGAGCCGCCTTTGGCGTCAGCATGCAAGACACTCGAAGGCGGCGAAATCCCAGTCTATCGGCGCACATTCCATGGGATGAATCGGCGCGAACCGTTGGAACTCAATCAGAAGCTTGTCCATGCCTTGGGCGTTTTCTACATCGACCATCGTTCTGCTTATTGCCGCCTCGACGCCAACGGCGACCTGGAGGATGTGATCAGTGTCCACAGCGAGGAGGGCCACGGCTCCTACGACATACGTGAAATGGTCACGATCAGGCCGAAGGACTTAGCTGAGTACCTCGCACTCAGCGGGATGACGCTCGTGCGTCGGTTCGATTTCACCCGCGTCGATCACGCCACTTTCTCGGGTTGGGGAAAGCCGGAAAGATCCATGCGAGGGGGAGACGATCTCTACTACAGCCTCGGTATTGGGGGCGGGAATGGCAGTTGGGCGAACGGCTATCAACTCCTCCGATCAAGCGTCACCGTCGACGACCTTGTTGCGGCGTTTGAGGCGGAATCTTCCGGGCGAAGCCAGCGCGAGTATGAAAAATTCAAGGCCTGGGATTGGAAAAACCAAGCGCTGGTCGAGACGTCTTGCGCGCCGGACGCGACCGCCAACTACTTCACGAAATCCGATTTGCCTTTCGAGTTGAGCCCCGCGTTCTTCCGCGCGGAGGTCCTTGCGAGATACAAGGCCGATCCTGACAAATATCGCCTCGATGACCGTTCCATTACCTGCCGAAACGCGTGGTATTTGAAGACATACGACATCAATGAAGCAGGCCAGGTCCACACCTATCTCTGCTACCTCGCGGACCTGCCGATCGCCGAACAGCGCTATTGGAAGGCGTTCAATGAGGAGCCAAAAGGCGGCATCTCGAAGCGCGCATACGAGACGGATTTCGAAGGTCAGTGGTCTACTGATTATGACTCGTTGTCTGAACTAAAGCGAAAGATCGCGTTCCTGAACGCCAGCGGCCGCCCATGGTGGTCGCCGCGAACATCGTCGTTGCTCGATACGACTCGCTATCCGGCGACGGAAGCCGCGAAGGAATGGGCGGATGAGATCCTCGCCCTAGATCAGTTGGTCGTTGAGGGGTTCGTCGAACGGGAGATCAAGCGGGTCACGCAAGAGGCCGGCGGCGCGCCGGCCGCTAATCCTGGCGGGCTCAATGGGCTAATTGCAGCGCTGACGGCGCGAGGCCTCCAGCCGACTGACGCTGTTCATGTTGTCGCGCCGCTGAAGACGCTTCACCATCTGCGTTCGAAGGTGCGGGGTCATTCCTCGCCGCGGGAAAAGGAAGAGCTCGCCAGGACGGCCCTGAAAGAGTTCGGGTCATACCGGGCTCATTTCGCGAACCTGACGTCAGATTGTGATGCTGCGCTGGCCCGCATCATGGCCGGTCTCGGCCTCCCAGTGCCGGCTTAGCGTAGGATGAACAACCGCCAGAAAATGGCCTCCTATTTCGGTCAGGGAATCGTAGGGGTACAATGAGCGAGCCTGTAAAGCCGAATGACGCGCATACCGACTACGGTACAGCGAAGGACTACGTTCAATCCGCCTATGCGCTCATGGCTAGTGAGGTGCGCGTTAAGCAGCCGAACGATCTAACGTTCTTCCTTTCGTTCCATCAGCTATGCGGCTTCGCCACGGAACTATATCTCAAGTCACTACTTAGGTTTCAGGGCCATCCTGAGAAGGAGCTTAAAGGAAAGAGCGGGCATGATCTTTCGCATCTCCTCGCCCTTTCTCAAGGCTATGGCTTCTCTGACAAAGGTGCTGACTTTTTGGTCCATGTGTTCGGCGAACAGCACGGGACATTTGAGTATCGCTATTTGAAGCCGGACTCGAAGTTCGAGAAGTGCGATATCGCAGCCGTTTTCGACGCCTTCTCGACATTGGACATCGCCGTCGATACTCAAATCGGAGCGAGTAGGGCATACGGAAAGAAACCCGAAGGTGCGTGGGTATTCCCGAAAACACTATCGGTCTGGCGTCATTGATCTCGCCAAGATGCCGCAACATATTGGAAGTCGGTGACCTCTGCTTCGACCTGTTCAAACTCAGCGATAGCCTAGCCTACGATATCTTTGGAATACTCACGAGCGTCTATCTGAATCGGTTTGCCCCTCTGACGCTTATAGAAGGAATCCGGCGGCAACCCAGGCAATGGCTTGGAAGCTCGCGCGGATGTCGTGTTTCCGGCTACCGATAGATCAATGGTCTTGGCGCAAGAGGAAATGATGTCTGATTGGGACGGGCCCATCATTAGATTGTCCGGATGGGATCAGTTTGCGAATAATCTAAACACCACCGCGCGGGAACTCGGCCTCGCTGGCGATCTCGCAATCCGGAATTTTGATCTATTCACCTATGAACTTGGCCCAGACAATGAGATGGGCCCCGGAGTTGATCGTCTCGGTATCGTCAGGCGCTCCGGCACAGACAGGGACGATGGAAGCCCATTCAGTAATGTCTACGGCCACGACTACGATCACGATGCCCAGCCCATGGGCAAGGCGCCGGCCGACATTATCTACGCCTACGTGGTGGAGCTAACCGGCTCAGACTACCTCGTTCGGTACAGCGGTCCGCCAGAAAAGATGGATCTCACTGTTTCGCTGTGTGAAGCCAACGGAATTCTTGTTTACGACGCCTCCAAGCTGAAGCGAGTGTCCAAGAATGAATACTGGTTCTTGACCGACCCCAGAGAAGCGTTGGCAATCGTCTACATCGTGGAGCCTTAGAAGCCGCCAGGTGAGCCACAGAACGTCCACTTACCGCCGCGACGCCAATGTCTACACTAGGCGCGGAGCAACTGTTAGCGCCTGGTGCCGATCACAACTTCAGCTGTGGGTGGGTTGCAGACGATGTGGCGAGCGGAGCCACCGTCAGAACTTCCGAAGCGCGTGAAAGAGCAACTTCAACGCTTGAGGCACGTCGCGTTTAGAGCGGACCTTGAAGCGGGTGTTGCCTCTATCGTCTTTCACCTCGAGTGCAGAAACGCCTGCGAAGTGACTGACCGGACCCCGGACGGTGATTGAAAGTTCGTCGATCCGGTTCTGAATGATCACGTACCAAAAGTTGTCCGGCGTCTCGCTGAAGTTCCTTGCCTGTCCCCGTTTGAGATCGCCTGCGGATCGTTGCCGCACAGCTAGCAGGAGGCTCTCTGCCGTTTGCGCCATACCTGCAGACAGTTCGGCCTTTGCCAAGCGCAGGAACTCGCGATCGCCGGGGCCGAGGTGGCTCGCTTCTGGCGAACTACGAGGCGCTGCTTCGGGCGTCCCGTTGCCGGCGATACCTGCGGCTATCCCGATGACCCTAGACGTGGTGCCCACATTGATGGGCATTGCATCCTCAATGGCGAAGTGAAGTTGCTTCTGTTCGGCGTCGTACTCGCAGTCATTGAGCACGAGTACGCTCGACGCACCCTGAGCATGGTTCGTCTGCCCGAAGTGCCGAACCTGGTGGGGCGGCATATCAAAGGACCATATGCCAGGGTGGATTTCAAATGCACCCGTTGCAGTTATCCGAACAGCCATTCCAAGCTCCGCCGCAAATCTATCTGTAGAATTATCTGCACAGATAGAGTTTGTCAACGGCTGGGCAGCGCAACGCTCTCAGAGCGCCAGCCGCTTGGTTCAGGGCCGTTTGCGCTTGGTCTTCGGCATTGGCCTTCGCGCGGACGCTCCCGATCCAGAAATTGGACTTTGGCAGCGCAACGCGGTTTGGCCTCCAAAGAGCAGGCCTGCTGGATGTCAGCATGGGGTGGAAGGGGGAAGGATGCCTCGTCGCTATGGCCAGAAGCAGATCCGTCGCGAACCTCCACTATATCGCGGACATCATCGGGATCCCTACGCCGGCTTCGTAGGCGGAGCGCGCTGTGCGAGTATCCGCCAGGCGGAAGCCATGCCTTCGGAAGGCATCAAAGAGCGACGGGTTTGCCGCAGTTAGGGTGATCCTCTCGGCGCCGATCTCGCCGCCGACCTCGCGTGCGTTGTCGAGGAGAGTCGAGAACAGGCGAAGGCTGTGGTGCGTCTGATCGGGCCATTCTGAATCTTGCCTCGGCTCGGCAGGATTCAACATCTTGATGTCTGCGATGTGCAGACGCTTGTTGTACATGCTGGCGAACGTGCCTTCCGCGAAAGGCTCGCTATCCTCCGGGAGAGTCATCCGGAAATGATAGACATCATGAAGCAGCTTAATGCCTAACGCGCGCTCCATTTTGATGAGCAACTTCGCGTCATGCTGATCCACTGCGTCGCCGAGAAGGCGAGGGTCGACCTGGCGAAACGGCCCTGAGAGGGCGTAGTCCCAACCGCTCAATGCCAGCTCGCGCAGGGACTGCGCTTCTTCCTGTGCGAGCACGTTCAGGTCGCGCTTGGTTCGCTCGACGAAGGATGAGCCAGGGACTGCTGCTTCAATTGCAGCTCGCGGTACTATTTTTGCGAGATTCATCGGACTGCACAATCGAGGTGGGTTTTGGGCGATGGTACGTCAAAATCGCAGTCAAGGTGACAGTAAACCACCAGTCGCGGACGAGCACAAAATCCGCCGCCTAGGCATCAGATCACCACCGAGAGCTTGTGTCAGTTCAGCAAGCTGCCGGACCCGCGATAGGGTGTGCCAACGGTGCCATGAAGCGGACATTCCGACCGTCCGCTAGGGGGCGAGATCGGTCATCACCATCCCATCCCGAAACGGACGCAGGCGAGTCTCGGAGATTTGGAATCGACCACCTCACGAACGCCGACCCCAAGCGGTGCCCAAAACACGGCTCATCTGGCCGATGCCATTATCCCTTAACGCGTGACAATGAGAACATATTGCCAACGAGAACAAAGCATGATCATAGTTCGTCCGTGGGCCACGCGGCCCGACAGAATCGTGGAATAAGGACGGCTCCCATGAACCAGGCGGCTTTGAGACTCGTGACACGCGACGAAGGTGACAAGCAGCGCGCGCTCGAAGCGGCGCTGGCGCAGATCGACCGGGCTTTCGGCAAGGGCTCGGTGATGAAGCTCGGCTCCAAGAGCAAGATCGAGGTGGAGGCCGTTTCGACCGGCTCGCTGGGCCTCGACATCGCGCTCGGCATCGGCGGCCTGCCCAAGGGGCGGGTGGTCGAGATTTACGGCCCGGAAAGCTCGGGCAAGACCACCCTGGCCCTGCACGTCGTGGCCGAGGTCCAGAAGAACGGCGGCACGGCGGCCTTCGTCGACGCCGAACACGCGCTGGATCCGGCCTACGCCCGCAAGCTCGGCGTCAATCTGGATGACCTGCTGGTCTCCCAGCCGGACACCGGCGAACAGGCTCTGGAAATCACCGACACCCTGGTGCGGTCCAACGCCGTCGACGTGATCGTCATCGACTCGGTGGCGGCCCTGACGCCGCGCGCCGAAATCGAAGGCGAGATGGGCGACAGCCTGCCGGGCCTGCAGGCCCGCCTGATGAGCCAGGCGCTGCGCAAGCTGACCGCCTCGATCTCCAAGGCCGGCACCCTGGTCATCTTCATCAACCAGATCCGCATGAAGATCGGCGTGATGTACGGCAGCCCGGAAACGACGACGGGCGGCAATGCGCTGAAGTTCTACGCCTCGGTCCGCCTCGACATCCGCCGCACCGGCTCGGTCAAGATCCGCGACGAGATCGTCGGCAACAACGTCCGGGTCAAGGTGGTCAAGAACAAGGTCGCCCCGCCGTTCCGCGAGGTCGAGTTCGACATCATGTACGGCGAGGGCATCTCCAAGCTGGGCGAGATCATCGACCTGGGCGTCAAGGCCGGGGTGATCGACAAGTCGGGCTCCTGGTTCTCCTTCGGCGACCAGCGCATCGGCCAGGGTCGCGACAATGTCCGCGAGTTCCTCAAGAAGAACGCCGACATCGCCGGTCAGATCGAGGCGGCCGTGCGCGGCAAGTCCGAGATCATCGAGGAAGAACTGCTGGTGGGTCCCAGCGAGGACGCCGACGAGGACTAGGTCCCGGCAAAGGCTTTCACGGCGCCTCTCCGCGCCGGGCGTTTGCCCACCCGCCGCCCGCGTGGCCCCGCGGGGCTCACCGTGAATGAGGGACGTCCGGCGCCACCGCCGGGCGTCCTTTTTCGCGTCAGCGGCTTCCGCATCCCTGAGGACGACGGCCCGTGTAACGCTGACGAATGAGAGTGTGCAGCGCTTTCGGAGCCAGTCGTGGCCGCGGTGAGCGGCTGCGCTGCGGCGGCGCCCTCCTGCACACGCCGCAAGAGGCCGCCTGGCCCCCAGGTATGCGCCCGCAATTCCCGGCCCGCGTGTCCTTTTCCTTTGTGACCCGCCCGCCCCTTGGTTAAGGAGCCGGTTCCATTCCATTTCCGGCGAGGGGCGTCGCCCCGGACCGACAGCGACCCGGCCGTACGATGAAGAGCCTCAACGACATTCGCAGCAGCTTCCTCGACTATTTCGGGAGCAACGGTCATGCCGTGACCCCGTCCGCGCCGCTGGTGCCGCAGAACGACCCGACCCTGCTGTTCGTCAACGCCGGCATGGTGCCGTTCAAGAACGTCTTCACCGGCGCCGAGACCCCGCCGTCGCCGCGCGCGGCCTCGTCGCAGAAGTGCGTCCGCGCCGGCGGCAAGCACAACGACCTCGACAACGTCGGCTACACCGCGCGCCACCACACCTTCTTCGAGATGCTCGGCAACTTCTCGTTCGGCGACTACTTCAAGGAAGAGGCGATCACCCACGCCTGGACCCTGCTGACGCGCGACTTCGCCCTGCCGAAAGACAAGCTGCTGGTCACGGTCTACCACACCGACGACGAGGCGGCGGCGCTGTGGCGCAAGATCGCCGGCCTGTCGGACGACCGCATCATCCGCATCCCGACCAACGACAATTTCTGGTCGATGGGCGACACCGGGCCCTGCGGGCCCTGCTCGGAAATCTTCTTCGACCACGGCGACCATGTCTGGGGCGGGCCCCCGGGCAGCGCCGAGGAAGACGGCGACCGGTTCATCGAGATCTGGAACCTCGTCTTCATGCAGTTCGAGCAGCATGCCGACGGCACGCGCACCAGTCTGCCCAAGCCCTCGATCGACACCGGCATGGGCCTCGAGCGCGTCGCCGCGGTCCTGCAGGGTGTGCACAACAACTACGACGTCGACCTGTTCCGCACCCTGATCGCCGCCTCGGAAGAGGCCACCGGCGTCAAGGCCATGGGCGACCAGGCGCCGTCGCACCGGGTCATCGCTGACCACCTGCGCACCTCGTCCTTCCTCATCGCCGACGGCATCACCCCGTCGAATGAAGGGCGCGGCTATGTGCTGCGCCGGATCATGCGCCGGGCCATGCGCCACGCCCACCTGCTGGGCGCGACCGAGCCGCTGATGCACCGCCTGGCCCCGACCCTCGTCGAGGCGATGGGCGCCGCCTATCCCGAGCTGCGCCGCGCTCAGCCGGCCATCGTCGAGACCCTGCGCCAGGAGGAAGAGCGGTTCCGCCGTACGCTCGGCCGCGGCATGATCCTGCTCGACGAGGCCACGGCGGGCCTGACCGCCGGCGGCCAGTTGCCGGGCGACGTCGCCTTCAAGCTGCATGACACCTACGGCTTCCCGCTCGACCTGACCCAGGACGCGGTGCGGGCGCTCGACCTGACGGTCGACACCGCCGAGTTCGACCGGCTGATGGCCGAACAGCGCGGCAAGTCCGAGGGGCTCAAGGGCACCGGCCAGCAGGTCGCCCAGGCCCAGTGGTTCACCCTGCGCGACCGCCTCGGACAGACCGTCTTCACCGGCTATGACGACGTCGACGGCACGGGCGAGACCCTGGCCATCGTCCGGGACGGCGCCGAAACCGATAGCGCCGCCGCCGGCGACACGGTCCAGGTGCTGTTCGACCGCACGCCCTTCTATGCCGAGAGCGGCGGCCAGGCCGGCGACATCGGCCTGATCGACTGGGCCGGCGGCTCGGCGAAGGTCACCGATGTCCAGAAGCAGGCTGGCGACCTGTTCGTCCATGACGTCGAGATCACGGCCGGCGTGTTGAAGGCAGGCCAGGCCGTGTCGCTGCACGTCGACCCGGCCAACCGCACCACGACCCGCGCCAATCACTCGGCCGCCCATCTGATGCACGCGGCCCTGCGCAATGTGCTCGGCGAGCACGTCACCCAGAAAGGCCAGATGGTCGATGGCGAGCGCCTGCGCTTCGACTTCAGCCATGGCGGCCCGCTGACCGCCGACGAGCTGGCGCGCATCGAGGACGAGGTGAACGCCGTCGTCCTGCAGAACCGCGCCGCCGAGACGAAGATGATGGCCCCGCAACAGGCCATCGAGGCCGGCGCCATGGCGCTGTTCGGCGAGAAGTACGGCGACGAGGTCCGGGTCCTGACGCTGGGCGATAGCCTTGCCGGGCAGGGCGCCTATTCGGTCGAGCTGTGTGGCGGCACCCATGTCGCCCGCACCGGCGACATCGGCCTGTTCAAGATCATCGCCGAACAGGGTATCGCCGCCGGCGTGCGTCGCATCGAGGGCCTGACGGGCCTCGCCGCCCGCCGCTGGCTGCAGGACCAGGCCAATGTCGCCCGCGATCTGGCTGACCGGTTCAAGGTCCCCGTGCTCGAGGTCGGCCAGCGCGTCGATGCGCTCGACGGCCAGCGCCGCAAGCTGGAGAAGGATCTCGCCGAGGCGAAGAAGGCCCTGGCCATGGGCGGCGGCGGCGCCGGACCGGTCGCGGCCGAGGACATCGGCGGCGTCAGCTTCATCGGCAAGGTGCTGGACGGCGTCGGCGGCAAGGAACTGCGCGGCCTGGCCGAAGAGTTCAGGAAACAGGCGGGCGTGGTCGCCATCGTCGGCACGGCCGACGGCAAGGCGGCCGTGGCCGTGGCCGTCGCGCCGGACCTGACCGGCCGCTTCAACGCCGCCGAGCTGGCCAAGGCCGCCGTGATCGCCATGGGCGGCCAGGGAGCCGGCGGCAAACCCGACTTCGCCCAGGGCGGCGCCCCCGACGACAGCAAGGCCGCCGATGGGGTTGCGGCGGTGCGGGCAGCGTTGGGGTAGCTGAGGCGCGTCCGGCCTGCGCTGCCGCCACGCTGCCGCAGGTTGGACCCCATGCTCACGGAACGGAATTGATGCTCATCAACGCGCGCCGGCCTGGCTGTATGCCAGGAACGCATCGATGATCCGAGGGCGACCCGCGAGACGACGGTTCGGCGCGGGCGCTTGGGCGCTCGTTGCGCTGGCGGTCGTCATGCGACTGTCCTTTGCGCCCGGGTACATGATCGAGGCCCGGCCCGACCGCGTCGCCGTGGTCATGTGCACCGCGGAAGGCCTGGTCACCAGTCTCGTCGACGGCCAGATGCCCGGCCAGCCGGCGCCTGGCGACGATGACCCGCAAGCCCACAAGTCGCCCTGCGCCTTCTCCACGGTCGGGGCGAGTGACGCGGGGCCGGACCATAGCGGTTCCGTGGCCCTGGTCTCCGTTTCCAGCCTGCGGCATGGCCCTGCGCCGGCGCCCCGGTTCGAGCCGGCCGTCCGTGGCGGGCCGCCGCCGTCCACCGGTCCGCCGACCCTGATCTGAAGACCGCCCATCGCGCCATGACCTCCGGACGGGGGTTTGGTCGCGCGCGTTCCATCCAGATCAATCAAGGACAGCTTTCATGTCACTCATGCCTTCCCGGCGCGCGGCTCTGGCCGCCGGCGTCGCCCTTGTCGCCATGGCCGCACCCGCTGCTGCCGCGGCGCAGACCGCTACCCAGCTTCCCCCTGTCATTGCCGACACCGTCCAGACCGCCACTCCGCCGGTCCTGGGAGCTCCTGACCAGACTGTCGACGGAGAAACCCTCCAGCGCCGGCGTGTCGCCGGTGACGACGCGATCTCCCTTCTGCTTGGAGAACCCGGCGTGTCGGTGCAGGCCGGAGGTGGAACAACAAGTTTGCCAGTCGTGCGCGGCATGGCCGACGACCGTATCCTGGTGACGGTTGACGGCGCCGAGACGACAGCCTTCTGCCCCAACCACATGAACCCGCCCGGCTCCTACGTGCTGGGCGCGGACGTCGAGTCGATTTCGATGTCCCCGACACTTTCGGCGGTCAGCGCCGGTGGCGACAACATCGGCGGGGTGGTCGCGATTTCCACGCGGGCGCCGCGGTTTGCGGAAGCCGGCGGGTCGCGCATTTCCGGCGGCGAAGCCAACCTGACCTATCGCAGCGCGACGAGGGGCGGGGCCGCGTCGGCCAATGCCTTCACCGCCGACGAGCGGGTCAGCCTGGGCGTCGAGGCGTCCGCGTCGCAGGGCGAGAACTACCGGTCCGGATACGGTCGGGATGTGCTGTCCACCGAATACGCCAGCTACGGCGCGGCGGCCTTCGCGGCCGTCCGGGCCGGACAGGGTGTGACGTCCCTGCGCGTGGGTCGTCAGTTCACGCCCTATCAGGGCTTTCCCAACCAGCGCATGGACATGACCGAGAACAGCAGCGGCTTCGCTGACCTTCGGTACGATGGCGGCTATGTCTGGGGCGAGGTTTCGGCCCGGGCGTCCTTCCGCGACGTGCGCCACGAGATGAACTTCCTGTCCGACAAGGGCGGCGACATGCCGATGCTCACCCACGGCAAGGACCTCGGCCTGGCTCTGGCCATCAAGATCCCGGCGGGCGCCGACGGCGCGATCGGTTTCGGGATCGACGTGCACCGGACCAGCCTGGACGACTGGTGGCCGCCGGTCGCCGGCAGCATGATGATGAGCCCCAATCGCTATGTAAATATCAACGACGGGCGCCGTGCACGGACCGGCGCCTGGGTGGAATGGACGTCGCAACCGGCCGACGGCTGGGACCTGCTGGCGGGGCTCCGCCTCGAACGGGTCGAGACCGATGCCGGGGATGTGCAGCCCTACAGCTGGACCGGCATGATGAATGCGGCGGACGCCGCGGCGGCGACGGTCTTCAATGCCAAGGAGCATAAGCGCAGCAACGACACCGCAGACGTCACCCTGCGCGCCCGCTGGACCCCGTCGGATCAGGTGAGCCTGGAGTTCGGATATGCCCGCAAGTCGCGGGTCCCAAATCTCTATGAGCGCTACAGCTGGGGCCTGGGCGCCATGTCCAGCGCCATGACCTCCCTGGCCGGTGACGCCAACTCCTATGTCGGGGACATCGATCTCGAGCCTGAGGTGGCGAACAACCTAGCGGCCACACTGCGCCTGACCGACGGTCCGCAGGCCCGACGCTCGCTGAGCGTCAGCGTCTTCCGTTCGGACGTTCAGGACTATGTGGATGCGGATCTGATCGCCAGTCTCGCGGCCGGCTTCGTGCGGCTCCGGTTCGCAAACCATGATGCCTTGCTACAGGGCTTCGAGGTGAGCGGCCGCAGCGAGCTCTGGACGATCGGCGGCTTCGCCCCGGCGGTTCTTTCGGGACAGGTCTCCTTCGTCCAGGGTGAGAACCGGGACACGGGGGATGACCTCTATCATATGTCGCCCCTGACGGCCCGGTTCAGCCTGGAGCAGCCACTGGGCGAATGGACCGTTATCGGAGACCTTGAGCTGGTCGACCGAAAGGACGCCGTGAACGGCCTGCGTCACGAACCGGTGACCGACAGCTATCAGCTGTTCAATCTCCGTGCGGTCTGGCGCCCCACGACGGCCCTGCGCATTGATCTGGCGGTCGAAAACGCTTTCGACGAGGCGTACGACCTGCCGCTCGGGGGCGTGTCCTATGGCGACTACAAGGCCGGAGGCTCGGTTCCGCCGATCGGGGCGCTGCCGGGGGTCGGTCGGTCGTTCAACATCGGCCTCAACGTCACCTTCTGATCATGAACAGGATGCGCGGCGGCGGGTTGGGTGTGGCCATCTCATTGGTCCTGCATGGCCTCGTCGCCGCCATTCTGGTCGGCCGGGCGCCCGCTGGGCGTTTCGATTCGCCGGGGCTCGAGGTCAGTCTGGTTATGGAGCCGCCAGGGCTCCCGATAGACCGGCCGGCCCCCTTGCAGGGGGCTTCTCCGGCCGTCGGGGGTGCGACGTCCCCTTCGCGCGAGCGGCCGACCACCGCCATAGGGAGCGGGCCCGTCACGGGTTCGGCGGAACGTCCCGACGCACTCCTACCCGAGGCGACAGCGCAGGTCGCAGATCGGGCTCCGGTTCAGCCCACCGGACCCCCTCCGGTCCTGGAGTCCGCCGCGACGGCCTATGCTCGCGTCGTCTGGGGACGGGTCAACGCTCGCAGGCCGGCTACGGCGCAGGGAGCCGGCACAGCGCGCGTGAGCTTCCGGCTGGCGCGTTCCGGCAGGCTCGTGTCCCTGTCCCTGGCCAAATCAAGCGGCCGGCCCACCTTTGACCGCCTGGCGCTGGCCTCGGTCCGGTCCGCCGCGCCGTTCCCCATGCCACCGCCCGGGCTTACGGACGATGAGCTCCTGTTCGAGGTTGAGGTCCTGAGCCGAGGCGAAGCGACCCCATCGACGAACGGGTAGATCTGCTTAGAAGCGAGACTTCCGATACCAATACTCCCGGGACAGGCGACGACATTCGACGACTCCGGAGCCGGCGTTCATTCCCCCCACGGGCGAGCGCGGGTTGCCAAACGGCCCATATTGCGTGCTCTGATACCCGTCACAGTAAACGGGCAGTCCCGATGCGGTTCGACCTCTTCAAGATTGCCGTCACGGCGGCCCTGATCTTCGGCCTGGCGTTCGCCAGCGCGCCCTACTTCGCGTTCCGTGCGCTGCGGGCGGCGACGGCGGCGGAGGATGTGCAGGCGACGGCCGAGCTCGTCGACTTTCCGGCCGTGCGCAAGAGCCTGACCGGCCAGCTGGCGCCGGACACGGCGACCGCCGGTGTCGAGCCGCCGTCGATCTGGCAGGATCCGCTCGGCGCGCTCAAGCGGGCCATCGAGCCGCTGGCGCCGCCCGAGCCAAAGGTCGACCGCTACCTGACCCTCCCCGGCCTGTCGGCCCTGTCTCGCGGCTACAAGCCCGGCAAGGCCCCGCCGCCGGCCAGCCTAGTCGAGCCGCTGGGCGTGAAGGTCAAGGCCGCGTTGAAGGGGCCCTGGCCGACGATGCCCTACTGGGATCCGAACCGCGCCCGCATCGCCGTGAAGCGGCCGGGCGACGAGGCGAGGGTCACGGTGTTCACCTTCGAGCGCCGCGCCCTGTTTACCTGGAAGCTGGTCCACGTTCAGCTGCCCGAGGGCGAGCGCTAGCCGCACTTCTATTGCCACCATGATGTCAGCAGGCGTTGACTAGAGAGACTCTCGTTCTTGTTTTGTTCGAACCCGCGCGATAGCGTTGGTCAACGAAACGGGAGAGGCCCTCATGATCGGATACGTCACCATCGGCGCGCTGGACGTCGAAAAATCGCTGCCCTTCTGGGACGCCGTTTTCGCCCCGTTGGGCTATGAGCGCGGCTTCTTCAGCAACGGCTGGGCCGGCTATGGCCCCAGGGGCGAGGCCCAGAACACCTACATCTGTCCGCCGTTCGATGGCCAGCCGGCGCGCGCCGGCAACGGCATCATGCCGGCCTGGCTCGCGCCGTCGGTGGAGGCGGTGAAGGCCGCCCATGCCGCCGGTCTCGCCCATGGCGGGACCGACGAAGGCGGACCCGGCCCCCGCCCTGAAGATTCAAAGGATTTCTACGGCGCCTACCTGCGCGATCCGACGGGCAACAAGTTCTGTCTCTTCGCGCGCGGACCGTTCTGATGGGCGGGACGTTGAGGCCGGTGGTCAGCTACCTGACGCTCGGCGCCGATGATATCGCGCGCGCGGTCGCCTTCTATGATCCGGTGCTGGCCGCGCTCGGCCTGCGCCGGGCCTGGCTCAACGGCGACTGGGCCGGCTACGGGCCGCAGGGCGATGACCACGGCACGCTGCTGATCTGTGCGCCGTTTGACGGCCAGGCCGCGCGGGCCGGCAACGGAGTCATGATCGGCCTGCATGCCGAAAATGCGGCCCAGGTCGACGCCTTTCACGCGGCGGCTCTGGCCAACGGCGGCGCCTGCGAAGGCCCGCCTGGACCCAGACCGGGCTACGGCGAGGGCTACTATCTGGCCTACGTCCGGGACCCGACCGGCAACAAGCTGTCGGCGTTCTACAGACCTGACACGCACTGATCCGAAGGACCGCCATGAAACGCTGTATCGCGCTGTTCAACGAAGGCTGGGCCGACTGGGAGGCAGGCTTCGTCCTGGCGGCTCTTCGCGAATATTTCGGCTTCGCCGTCCGTATCGCAACGCCGGGTGGGGCAGAGATGACGTCCATAGGCGGCGTGCGGGCAGCGGCCGACCTGGCGTTCGACGCGGTCGATCCGACCGCCGCCGATCTGCTGCTGGTCATCGGCAGCGCGCACTGGATCGAGACCGAGGATCCCGCGGTCACCGACCTGCTACGGCGCGCCGACGCCGCCGGTCTGCCGATCGGCGCCATCTGCGCCGGGACCCTGGCGGCGGCGCGGGCAGGGCTGCTGGACGCCCGGCCTCATACGAGCAACGCCCTGGACTTTCTGCAGGTCCGGGCGCCGGCCTACAGCGGCACGGCGCAGTATCAGGACACGCCCCGGGCCGTGACGGGCGGCAATCTGGTCACCGCGCCGGGCTCTGCCCCCGCCAGCTTCGCCGTGGCCGTGCTGCGGCTTGTAGCGCCCGATCAGGAGGCCGGCATCGCCCAGTATGCCGCCATGCTTGCCGCCGAGCATGCCCCCGGCGTCTGACGACCGCGTCCTGACCGCCGCACCGGCCGAAATTCGGGCACTGCATTTCGTTTCGAGACTTGACCCGGCCTGCCGCAGTCCGATGGAACAGGGTGGGCTCGGGAACAATGCACTTGGCGGCGATGTCGAACATCCGGCGGCGACGGGCCGCGGTACTGGCGCTGGCCACTGCCGCCTTGGCCGGTCCCGCCCTGGCCGGCGACCCCTTCGAGCCGAAGTCCGTGCGCTGGGAAGAGGACTACGCCTGGCTCAAGACGCCTGAGGTCGCTCCCATCGGCCTCAAGCGCCTGAAGTTCATCCCGTTGACCGCCGACCGTGACGCCTGGCTTTCCCTCGGCGGCGAAGTCCGACAGCGGATGGATTCCATCGATCACGGCCAGCTGGGGCTGAGCGCGGCGCATGAGTACCCGACCGCCCAGACTCGCCTCTACCTGCACGCCGACGCCCACCTCGGCAGCCGGGTCAGGGTGTTCGGCCAGCTGAGCTATGCCGACGAAGGGGGCCGCCGGCCGCTCGACAAGACGTTCGACGAAAGCGCGCCTGACCTTCAGCAGCTGTTCGTCGACCTGACCCCGACTCCGGCCCTGCGCCTGCGGCTCGGTCGCCAGGAGCTGCCGCTCGGCGACCAGCGCCTGTCCGAGGTTCGCGAAACCTATGACCTGCGTCGCAGCTTCGACGGCGCGCGCGCGGACCTGACGCTTGGTGATGTGACGGTGACCGCCTTCCGCGCCGGGCTTGTCTTCAACGGTCCCGACGCTTTCGACGACCGTCGCCAGCCCGGCGAGATTTTCCGGGGCGTCTATCTGACCCTGCCCGCGCCCGCGAGGGCCGGAGGCCTCGATCTGTTCTGGCTGGGCCGGCAGCGTGACCGCTCGGTCTACACCGACGGTATCGCCGGCGAACGCCGCGAGACCTTCGGCGCCCGCCTGCATGGCGCGCGCGGCGCGGTCGACTACAACCTCTATCTGGTTGGCCAGAGCGGGCGGTTCGGCGCCGCGCCGATCCGCGCCTGGGCCGGCAGCCTCGACGCCGGCTGGACGGCCGCGGCCTGGCCTTGGACGCCGCGCTTCGGCCTGCGCATCGATGTCGCCAGCGGCGACACGCGCAAGGGCGACGGCCGGATGGGCAGCTTCGACGCGCCCTATCCAAACACGTCCTATCTCTCGACCAGCAGCGCCTACTGGCCGGGCAATGCCTGGTCGATCTTCCCGCTCGTCAGCTTCCACCCGCACCCGACCATCGGCTTTTCCGTCGGAGGGCAGGTGATGGGACGGATGTCGGAGCAGGACGGCTTCTACTACTCGGCGCAGAACCCCGTCGCGCTGGTTCCCGGTCAGACCGGCGTGATGATGAAGCAGATCTATCTGCGGGGGCGCTGGCAGCCGACGCGCAACTGGACCCTGTCGGGCACGGTGATCCGCCAGATGGCGGGTGAGACGGTCAAGGCCGTCGGCGGGCGCGACTCGACGATCGTGTCTGTGTCGGCCGGCTGGAAATTCTAGGGAAGGGAACGGGCCCGCCCCATCCCCGCCTGCGCGGGGAGGGGCGGTAACCGGATCAGGCGGCCATAGCCGCCTTGAGGTTCTCGTCGACCTTGTCGAGGAAGCCTTCGGTCGTGAGCCAAGCCTGCTTGTCGCCGACCAGCAGCGCCAGGTCCTTGGTCATGAAGCCCGACTCGACGGTGTCGACGCAGACCTTTTCCAGCGTCCGGGCGAACTTGATCAGCTCGGCGTTGCCGTCGAGCTTGCCGCGGTGCTCAAGGCCACGCGTCCAGGCGAAGATCGAGGCGATCGAGTTGGTCGAGGTCGACTCGCCCTTCTGGTGCTGGCGGTAGTGGCGGGTGACGGTGCCGTGGGCGGCTTCCGCTTCCATGGTCTTGCCGTCCGGCGTGACCAGCACCGAGGTCATCAGGCCCAGCGAGCCGAAGCCCTGGGCGACGATGTCCGACTGCACATCGCCGTCGTAGTTCTTGCAGGCCCACACGTAACCACCGGACCACTTCAGGGCCGAGGCGACCATGTCGTCGATCAGGCGGTGCTCGTAGGTCAGGCCGGCGGCCTTGAACTTGTCGGCGTACTCGGCGTCGAACACTTCCTGGAAGATGTCCTTGAAGCGCCCGTCATAGGCCTTGAGGATGGTGTTCTTGGTCGACAGATAGACCGGGTAGTTGCGCGCCAGGCCGTAGCCGAACGAGGCATGGGCGAAGTCGCGGATCGAGTCGTCGAGGTTGTACATCGCCATGGCGACGCCGCTGCCGGGCGCGTCGAACACTTCGTGCTCGATGACCTTGCCGTCGTCGCCGACGAACTTGATGGTCAGCTTGCCCTTGCCGGGGAAGCGGAAGTCGGTGGCGCGATACTGGTCGCCGAAGGCATGGCGGCCGACGATGATCGGCTGGGTCCAGCCCGGCACCAGGCGCGGCACGTTCTGGCAGATGATCGGCTCGCGGAAGATCACGCCGCCCAGGATGTTGCGGATGGTGCCGTTGGGGCTCTTCCACATCTTCTTGAGCTTGAACTCCTCCACCCGCTGCTCGTCCGGGGTGATCGTCGCGCATTTGACGGCCACGCCATGGCGCTTGGTCGCCTCGGCGGCGTCGATCGTCACCTGGTCGTTGGTGGCGTCGCGGTGCTCGATGGAGAGGTCGTAGTAGTCCAGCTCAAGGTCGAGGTAGGGGAAGATCAGCTTGTCCTTGATGAGCTTCCAGATGATGCGGGTCATCTCATCGCCGTCCATGTCGACGACAGGATTGGCGACCTTGATCTTGGCCATGGGGATGTTTCTCCGTTGGGCGCGCTTCTGCAGGAAAAGCGGCGGCGCACAGGGCCCCCGCGAGCGCGAGCCGGAGGGCTATAGCGCCAGATGCGCGGGGGAGCAAACAGGCCCAAATCCGGTCAACGGCCTGTTCAGGTCTGTCCGTTAAGCCTGTCGCGTTGAGGGAGGGCCGACGGGTCCATGACGATTGTCGCCAAACCGCTGGCGCGGAAGCTGCTGGCCACCGTGGTCGTACTGTCCATCGCCGTGACAGGCCTTGCGACCGCGGCGACGTTCGCCTTCGTCCAGAAGGTGTCGATGGAGCGGCAGATCCGCAGCCTGCAGCTCTATGTGAAGGAACGGACCAACACCGAGGACCGGCTGTTCTCGAACCTGGTCAAGGTCCACACGGACGCGACCCAGGCCCTCATGCGCCGTGTCGAGCGCCTCAAGGGCCCCGAACTCGACGCGCGGTTCGACCGGCTCTTCCCGCTCAAGGCCGACGGCACACGCCGCAGCGTCCCGGACCTTTTCGACGGCTCGACCCGAGGCGATGGCGCCTACATGTACGGTATGGGCGCCTTTCTCGCCGACGGCGCCCACATGACCGAACAGGACAAGGCCCTGTTCATCGCGTCGCTGCAGGTGGTTTCGCTGGCGGGCGAGGCGCAGCACTCGCGCTACGACAACTTCTACATGTTCACGCCGACCAACCGGATGGTCATGTATGGCCCGGATCGCGACGACCGGCTGATCTACTATCGCCAGGATGCTCCCGCGACGCTCGACTTCCGCAACGAGGAAATGACCGAGCTGACGCGCCCGCGGGCCAATCCCGCGCGCGTGATGAAATGCACCAAACTGCGCAAGCTGATGAGCGATCCGTCCGGCAAGGCGCTCACCACCGCCTGCATGACGCCGATCGACATTGACGGTCGGCATGTCGGCGCCTGGGGCACCACGGTGACACTCGATTCCTATCTGATGTCCGCGGTCGGCGAGTCCGTTCAGGGCGGGGAGAACATGATCGTCTCGGGCGATGGCGAGCTCATCGCCGCGCCCGGCCTTGGAAAGGGCGGGGTCGTCTCGCCCGCCGAGCTGGTGCACGAGCAGAGCCGCCGGGGCATCGGACCGCTGGTCAAGAGCATCCGCAAGCGGGGCGGCGCGTCGGGCGTGTTCCAGTCCGGCGAGCGCGTCATCGCCTATGGCCACCTCGAACAGCCTGACTGGTATTTCGTGATGAGCCTGCCGACGGCCGAGATCGCTGCGTCGGCCGCCCGGACCGCGTCCTGGGTTCTGCTGTTCGGGCTGATCGGGATGGTCGTCCAGGCCGTCCTGCTGTTCCGCTTCATCGGCCGCGAGGTCGTCAACCCGCTGGTGACCCTGTCCAGCGTCCATGCCCGCGACGGCGCCGCCTGCGCGCCCGAGGTCGAAGCCCGTCAGGACGAGATCGGCGGCCTGGCCCGCATGCTGCGCGCCCAGAGGGCCGATAACGACGAGCTGTTCCGCTCCCTGGAGCACCGCGTCGCGGCCCGCACGGCCGAGCTGGAGCGGGCCAACCGCGCCAAGTCGACCTTCCTGGCCAACATGTCCCACGAGCTGCGCACGCCGCTGAACGGGGTCATCGCCCTGACCGACCAGCTGGCGGATACGGCCGACCAGACACGCCGCCGCGAGCTGGCGAACCTCGTCTCGTCGTCCGGGCGACTGCTGGAGCAGGTGCTCAGCGACATTCTCGACGTGTCCAAGATCGAGGCCGGCCAGTTCCGTCTGTCGCCGGCGCCGTTCGAGCTGCAAGAGACTGTGGCGGCGATGGCCGACCTGCACCGGGCGTCGGCCGAGGCCAAGGGGCTGACCCTGTCTTGGAACATCGCGGAGGCGGCCCGCGGGGCCTGGCTCGGCGATAGCGGCCGGATCGCCCAGATCCTCAGCAATCTGCTCGGCAATGCGGTGAAATTCACCGATCGCGGCGAGGTGAACCTGACCGTCGACCGCGAGAACGACAGGCTGAAGTTCACCGTTCGCGACACGGGTGTGGGCTTCGACGCCGAGGCCCGCGAAAGACTGTTCCGTCGCTTCGAGCAGGCCGACGATTCGATCACCCGCCGGTTCGGCGGCACCGGTCTCGGCCTGTCCATCTGCTCGGCCCTGACCGGGATGATGGGTGGGGAAATCGACGCGACCGCGACGCCGGGCGAGGGGGCGGTGTTCACCGTCCTGTTGCCGCTGCCGCGCGCAGAAATGGCCGTCGATGAAGAACGCGCCGATCCCTCGGAAGACGTAAGTCTCGAGGGGCTGCGCGTGCTGGCGGCCGAGGACCATCCGACCAACCAGAAGGTCCTGCAGATCGTGCTGGAGCCGTTCGGGGTAGACCTGACCATCGTCGGCAACGGCGAGGAAGCGGTCGCGGCGTTTGCCGCCGGCGGCTACGACGCGGTGCTGATGGACATGCAAATGCCCGTCATGGACGGCCTGACCGCCACCCGCCTGATCCGCGAGCGTGAGGCCGCGGCGGGCGCCGAGCCGGCCCTGCTGATCATGCTGACCGCCAATGCGATGGACGAGCATGTCGAGGCGGCCCGCCTGGCCGGCGCCGACCTGCACGTGGCCAAACCGCTCCGGCCGGCCCAGCTGTTCGCGGCCCT
>CAZISF010000020.1:22103-37296 GCA_964541915.1 uncultured Caulobacter sp. | reverse complement strand
ACGAGCCCGAGCTGAAGATCATCGACGTCTTCATCTGCAAGCTGCGCAAGAAGCTCGCCACGGCCTCCGGCGGCCAGCACCACATCGAGACGGTCTGGGGTCGCGGCTACGTGCTGCGCGACCCGCAGGAAGCCATCGTCGCGGCCTGATCCACCACCTTAGTATCGTCCAGCGTACCAGCGCCCGCCGGCCCCTCCGGCGGGCGTTGTGCTGTGTGACGCGCCTTCGACGTTGCGCAACGGTCGGCGGCATGTCTCCCTGCCCCCTCAAAAGGTTCGGGGAGGACCGGGATGGGACGGATGATCGCGCTCGCGGCGGCGCTGGCGGGCGCCATGCTGCTGGCCTGGAGCGGGACGAAGACGCCAGGCCCCTCGGCGACCGCGGCCGGGCCGACGTCTTTCCGCACTGACCTGGCGGTCGCCGACATCACCCGGATCGCCCGTGCGCCCCATCCCGTGGGCTCGGCGGCCAACGCCGAGGTTCGGGACTATCTGTTCGCGCGCATGACGGCGCTCGGTCTGCAGCCAACGATCCAGGCCGGCATGGCCGTCAACAGCGTTTCCCGCCGCGAGGGCTGGATCCTCGCCGGTCAGATGCAGAACCTCGTCGGCGTGCTGCCGGGCAAGGACCGCGCCGCGCCGGCCATCGCCCTGATGGCGCACTATGACAGCGTACCCGCCTCTCCAGGGGCGGCCGACGACGCCACGGGGACGGCCGTGGTTCTGGATGTGGTGCGGGCGCTGAAGGCGAAGGGAACGCCGGAGCGGGACGTCATCGTCATCCTCACCGACGGCGAGGAGGCTGGATTGCTCGGCGCACACCTGTTCTTCGCCGAACACCCGCTGGCGCGTCGTATCGACCTGCTGATCAATCTCGAGAGCCGGGGCGGCGGCGGCCGGGGCAACATGTTCCAGACGGGCCCGGACAACGGCGCATTGATCCCGCTGTTCGCGAAGACCGCGGTCCAGCCGATCAGCAACTCGCTGGCCGTCTTCCTCTACAGCCGGATGCCCAACGACACCGACTTCACCGTCGCCAGCGCGGCGGGCGTGCGAGGGCTGAACTTCGCCTTCATCGGCCGGCAGTTCGACTACCATTCGCCGACCTCGACACTGGCCAACCTCGACAAGGGGTCGGTGCGGCACATGGGTGAACAGGCCCTGGCGGCGGCGTCCGCCCTCGCCTTCGCCGACACGCTGCCCGGCAAGGCGCCGGACATGGTCTACAGCCAGACCTTCGGCGACCACCTGCTGGCCTATCCGGCCTGGGGTGGCTGGATCGTCTTGCTGATCGCCGGGGCTCTGATCGGGCTGGCCGTCCTGCGAGGACGCCGCGACGACGGCTTCAAGCTGGCAGACGTCGCGCGCGGAGCCGGTGCGGCGGTGTTCCTGCTGCTTGCCGAAGCGCTGTTGCTGCATCTGGCCCGGCGGGCGACGGGGGTCGAGTTCGGCTTCCTCGGTCAGCGGCCGCTGCTGGCCCGGTGGGCGCTTTGGGAGACGACGCTGGCCGTGCTGGCGACCGGCGGCCTGCTGCTCGTTCCAGGTCTTCTGGCGCGGGGCGGAGCGCGGCTCTGGCTGGCCGGCGCCGGTCTGGCGGGCGGGCTGCTGTGCCTGGCCTTCGCGGGTTGGGATCCGGTCGGCGTGGGCCTGGGCGTCGCGACCGCGCTGGTCGGCTATGCCGCCTTCGGCAAGCCGGCCGCTTTGCCCGGGACCTGGCTGGGCTTACTGCTGACCGGCCTCGTCGCCGGCATCGCGCTGCAGATCGCCCTGCCGGCCGCCGCCTTCCTCGTCGCCTGGCCGCTTGTACTGGCGGGTCTCGGCGCCGCGATCAGCGGGATGGGCGCCCAACTCGACCGGACACGGACCGCGGGTCTGGCCTTGCTGGCGGCGCTCGGCGGCGGGTGGCTGGCCGTGTTCTTCCATGTGGTGTCGCAGGGCCTCGACCTGCCGGACCTGCTGGCGCTGTACCTGTGGCTCGGGGCGTTCCTGTTCTGGCCGCTGGCCTGGCCGACCGGGAAGGCGCGACTGGCGCTGGCGCCCGCGATCAGCATGCTGGTCCTCGGCGTGGTGCTGCTGGGCGTTGTCCGGTTCGCCGATCCGTGGACGCCCCGGCACCCCCGGTCGACCGTCGTCCTGCATGTCCACGACGCGCTTTCGGGCAAGGCCTGGCGCGTCGCGGCGACGCCGGACCTGTCCCCCTGGGCGCGGGGCGTGCTGACGTCCGATGGCGGCGATGTCAGCAGGCAGTCCCTGCCGGCCCTGACCGGCGCAAAGGTCTGGGCGGCGCCCGCGAACGCCATGCCACCGGGCCAGGCGCCCGTCTCGGCGTCCAGGTCAGACACAGCCACGACCCTCGACCTGCCAGCGGCTCGGGTCATCCTGCTCGACGTTCGGAGCCGCCAGCCGCTGCGGACCCTGACCGTGAACGGCAAGCCTGTCGCGCTGACCGGAAAGGCCGGGGCCTGGACTCATCTTCGGATCGCCGGGGCTCCGCAGTCGAGCCAGATCGGTCTCCCGGCCGGCGCGACGGTCGACGTCCGCTACGCCGTCTTTGACGAGCACTGGCCGGCCAGCGCAACGGCCCTGCCCCCACGGCCGACGGACCTGATGCCGTTCGACCTGTCGGACTCGAGCGTCACGACCGGGCAGTTCACCACCGGCGAGTGAGGCCTCGCGTGGGCGCCATTCGGGCGGGCGCCTTGACGGCTTTTGTTATTTCTATATTTCCCGAACCATGGAAAATACGGACGCCGTAGCCGCCCTGTCGGCCCTCGCTCATCCCGGCCGGCTGGCCGTGTTTCGACTGCTGGTGAAGGCCGGGGCGGAAGGCCTGCCCGCCGGGCGTATCGCCGAGGCCACGGGGACCCTGAGCAACACCCTGTCGACCAGCCTCAACATCCTCACCCAGGCCGGCCTGGCCCGCTCGCGGCGCGACGGCCGCCAGATCATCTACACCGCCGACTACGACGCCATGCGCGGGCTGCTGACCTTTCTGGTGGAGGACTGCTGCCAGGGCGAGCCGGCCATCTGCGGCCCGCTCATCGGCGCGCCCGAGCGCCTTTCCTGCGTTCCGAAGTTCTGCTGAGCATGCCGGTCGACCTCCTCCGCCGCCTCGCGGCAGAAGCCCTCGGGACGGCGCTTCTGCTCGCGGTCGTCATCGGCTCCGGCGTGATGGGCGAGACGCTCGCCGGCGGCAATGTCGCGATCGCCCTGCTCGGCAACACGATTGCGACGGGCGCGGCCCTGGTCGTGCTGATCACGGTGTTCGGGCCGCTCTCCGGGGCGCATTTCAACCCGGCGGTGACGCTGGCGATGGCGTTGCGCCGGGAAATCTCAGCGAGTGCCGCCACCGCCTATGTCGCCGCCCAGACCCTCGGGGCCATCGCCGGCGTCTGGATCGCTCATGCCATGTTCGCCCTGCCGATCCTGCAGGTCTCGGAAAAGCTGCGCGACGGTCCGGCCCAGGTGTTCAGCGAGGCGGTGGCGACCTTTGGCCTGATCGGGACCATTCTCGGCGTCTCGAAATACCGGCCGGACCTGACGGCGGTCTGCGTCGGCCTGTACATCACGGCCGCCTACTGGTTCACGGCCTCGACCTCGTTCGCCAATCCCGCCGTGACCGTGGCCCGCGCCATGAGCAACAGCTTCGCCGGAATCGCCCCGGCCTCGGCGCCCGGGTTCATCGCCGGGCAGCTGGCCGGCGCCCTCGTCGCCCTGCTTGTGTTCGGCTGGCTGTTGAAGGAGAAACCGGCCCCATGACCGTGACCATCTTCCACAATCCCGCCTGCGGGACCTCGCGCAACACCCTGGCGACGATCCGCGAGTCGGGCGTCGAGCCGGTCGTCGTCGAGTATCTCAAGGCGGGCTGGACCCGGCCGCAGCTCGAAGGCCTCCTGAAGGCGATGGAGCAGGCCCCGCGCGATATCCTGCGCGTGCGCGGCACGCCGGCCGAAGAGCTCGGACTGACCGATCCAGGTGCGACGGACGGCGCGATTCTCCATGCCATGGTCGCCCATCCGATTCTCGTCGAGCGGCCCATCGTTCAGTCGCCAAAGGGCGCGGCGCTCTGCCGACCTTCGGAAAAGGTTTTCGCCCTGCTGGACAATCCGCCGGCGGAATTCACCAAGGAAGACGGGGAAACGGTGACCCCCGTTCGCTGAACGCCCGGGGCGTGACAAAATCGACGAAGCACCGAATATTGCTTGCGTCGAGAGGGCAGGCGCGGTGAAACCGGCCCGCCGATTGCTGGGAGTATCCCGGCCGTGCCATTCTGACCTCGTGCGGCATCGTCAACTGATGGGGGAACGATGCAGGAATTCGATCCCAGGCGCCCAACAGTCCGTTTCGCGCCCAAGGTGCTGGTCGCGATCGCCGGTTTCGCCATGCTCAGCGTGGGCTGGAAACTGACGGCCGGCCCCGCCGCGCCGGGCGCCCGCCCGCTTGATCCTGCCGCCCTCACCGCCCTGCAACATATCGCCTTCGTCCGCGCCGAGGCTCAGCCCGGTTTTGACCACGGCCAGAACATCGCCGTCGAGGTTCGCCCCGGCGAGACCCTGGAAGCCGCCGTGCTGCGCAGCGGCGTGGCCCCCACCGACGCCCGTCTTGCTGTCCGCGTCCTGGCCCAGGCCATGGACACCGTGAACATCCGCGCCGGGATGGACTTCGTCGCCTCCGTCGCGCGCCCCCACGACCGTCGCGGCCCGGCCAGGCTGATCGGCCTGTCGATGCGCAACGGCGCGGCCAGCACCCTGACCGTCTCGCGTACCTTCGACGGCGCGCTGCGCCTGCGCGAACTGGAAGAGGTCGTGAAGCCCGAGACCGTGGCGGCCTGCGGCCGGATGCAGGGCTCGTTCCACGAGAGCGCCATGGCGGTCGGCGCCAACGCCGGCGTGATCGCCGAGGCGTCCAAACTTTTCTCGCACAAGATCGACTTCTCGAGCGACATCAAGGCGGGCGACCCGTTCTGCCTGGTGTTCGACCGCACCGTCACCGAGAGCGGCCGCACCGTCGAGGCCGGCGGGCTGCAGTATGCCGAGATCAAGGGCCAGCGCTTCTACGGCTTCACCCGCGCCGACGGGAAGCGGACCTTCCTCGACTCCATCGGCAAGAGCATCAAGGGCTTCCTGCTGCGCGCGCCGGTCGACGGCGCCCGCATCACCTCGAGCTTCGGCATGCGCCGCCACCCGATCCTCGGCTACAACAAGATGCACCAGGGCATCGACTTCGGCGTCGGAACCGGGACGCCGGTCCTGGCGGCCGGCGACGGCGTGGTCGTCGAGTGCCGCCGCTGGAGCGGGTACGGCAACTGGGTCCGCCTTCGCCATGCCGGCGGCTATGAGACGGGCTATGGCCACCTGTCGCGCTTCGGCAAGAGCTGCAAGGCCGGCATGCGCGTGAGCCAGGGCCAGGTGATCGCCTATTCCGGCTCGACCGGCGCCTCGACCGGCCCGCACCTGCACTACGAGGTCTGGCTCAAGGGCAAGCGGGTCAACCCTCTCGGCGCCAAGATCCCGACCGGCACGAGCGTCGATCCGCGCGACGTCGCGGCTTTCAACACCACGAAGAAGCGCATCGAGGCCCTGATCGCCCCGCGTCGCACGGCCGCGGCGATCCCGACGCCGACGGCGCCGACGGTGACCCCGGTGTCGAGCACGCCGGAAGACGCCGTCTCGACCAAGAAGCTCGCCCGGACCGACTTCAGCGCGCCCAGGGCCGGCCTCCGCCCCCGCACGGGGTGAGCCTGTCGACACGACCGGCCCGACCACTGTAAACAGCGGCCCCTTCCCGTCGCTGTTTCCGGATTTCCGCCTTGCGTCTTCCCCAGGCCCGCCTCGACCAGGTGCTCGACCGTTTCCGCGAGATCGAGGCCCGCATGGGCGCGGCCACGGAAGGGCCCGAGATCGTGCGCCTGGGCAAGGAGCACGCCGAGCTGAGGCCCATCGCCGAGGCCGTCCAGGCGCTCGCCAAGGTCCTGGCCGAGAAGCCCGAACTCGAGGCGATGGCGGCTGACACGGATCCCGACATCTCCGAACTGGCGCGCGACGAGCTGGAACGGCTCGAGGCGAAGCTGCCGGACATGGAGCGCGACGTCGCCCTGCTGCTGGCGCCGCGCGACAAGGACGAGAACGCCTCGGCCATCCTCGAAGTCCGGGCCGGCACCGGCGGCGACGAGGCCGCGCTGTTCGCCGGCGACCTGTTCCGCATGTACCAGCGCTATGCCGCCAACCATGGCTGGCGCGTGGAGATCGACAGCATCTCCGAAGGCGAAATGGGCGGCTTCAAGGAAATCATCGCCTCGGTGACCGGCGACGGCGTGTTCGGCCGGCTGAAGTTCGAGAGCGGCGTGCATCGCGTGCAGCGCGTTCCGGCCACCGAGGCCCAGGGCCGCATCCACACGAGCGCCGCCACGGTCGCCGTTCTGCCCGAGGCCGAGGATGTCGACATCGTCATCAACGACGCCGACCTGCGCATCGACACCTACCGCTCCAGCGGCGCCGGGGGGCAGCACGTCAACAAGACCGACTCCGCCGTGCGCATCACCCACCTGCCCACCGGCGTGGTCGTGACCTCGTCGGAGAAGAGCCAGCACGAGAACCGCCGCAAGGCGATGGCCAACCTCAAGGCGCGGCTCTACGACATGCAGCGTCAGGCGCTGGACGACGCGCGCTCCGACTCCCGCAAGAGCCAGGTCGGCAGCGGCGACCGTTCCGAGCGCATTCGCACCTACAACTATCCGCAGGGCCGGGTGACCGACCACCGCATCAATCTGACGCTCTACAACCTGCCCAAGATCATGGAGGGCGAGGCGCTCGACGACGTGATCAACCCGCTGATCGCCGAGGATCAGGCCGAGCGTCTGGCGACGCTGGAAGATAGCTTCGGCTGAGAGTCCATCCCACGACCGTCCAGGCGGGCGGCGGCGGCGGCAAGGCCTTCCTGCAGGGCACTTGCGCGACCATCTGTCCCTCGAAGGTGAACGGCACCATCGCGTCTTTCGCACAGAGCGCGGTGACGGCGTCGTAGGCGGCGCTGGTCGCCTCCACGACATTGAATCCTGCGATCGCGTCGACCTGAGGCTCGCCGCTGAGGACGCCGCAATGGTCCCCGCTGTCGAGCTTGATGGCCGGACGGCCGCTGTTGTTCCAGAAGCCGATCGAGCCGTTACAGACCTGCCGCATCAGATGCATCACGAGGATTTCCCGCTCCTGCGCGGCGTCGCGGGTCGGCGTCAGCCGGGCGCCCAGGTCCGATAGCGCCGCCACCAGACGCGGCCATCGGTCCGGGCCGCCGGGCTTCATCAGCAGGGCGAAGGGATCCTCCGCCGCATCGGTCATGCCGGCCGCGGCCAGAAGCGCCGCGCCGTCATAGGTCCCAGGACCGGCCTTCGAGGCCTTGAACACTCCGCGCCAGACATCGAACACGTCCCTCTGGCCGCCCGATGTCGCCTGGGCCTTGAGGTCAGCGATCCATTCGATCAGCACGCCGCAGTCATAGACGCCGTGGCCCCGCTTCGGTGGCGCGGCGGCCAGTCCCCTGTCGCCCAGCACCATCGCGCAGGCGGACAGGCGCTGGCCGAGCGCCGCGCGGAAATCATCTTCAGAGATCGCGCCGTCCTTCAGCGAAGCACGCAGGGCGGCGTATTCAGCCATGCCCTCGTGCAGCCAGGCTTCGTTCTCACCGTCGCGGGAGACGAACAGCCGGGTGTTCCAGAAATGGAAGAACTCGTGCGTCACGAAATGGGTGACCTCGCCGGCCTTGCCCGGGCCGGCATCAACCCATCCGGTCCCGAAGAACCGCAGCGAGGCGACGGGTCCATCCGTGGTGTCGCCCTGCCAGCCGGCCTTGAAGGTCGGGATCGGGGTGACGATCAGTGTTGGACGGTCGGCCAACGGCGTGTCGAGTCGCTGCCCATAGTAACGGGTCGCGAAGCGGGCGCTTTCGGCGATACCGGTCCTCAGCCAGGCGGGCGTTTCTGGCGCCATGACCAGCGTAGCTGGACCCCTTGTGACATAGGCTGCCGGCCCGACGTAGGCATAACCCTCCGTCGAGAGGCCGCCTGTTCGACGGCCGCCGACCGAGACCCAGCCCTTTGGCAGGATGGCCTGCACGGTCACATCGCCCGTGGCCGGTTTGAAATAGGGACCATAGATCTGCCAGCCGATGCCGATGCGGGTAAGCGCCGGGTATCGACGATCGCGCGGCTCGCTGTCGGAAGTCAGCTTCAATGTGAAAGCGTTGAAGGTCTTTCCGTCCCGACGACGCAGCACGCCGTCCGCGAGCACGAAGTCGGCCGCGGGATGCCAGGTATCAGCACGAACGTCGGCGACCGGTTCGTCGAAGTTGAAGGCGGAGGTCGGCGCCGGCAAACGGTAGGCCGCCTGTAGGCCGCCATCGACCGGGGTGAGCTCGACCGTCGTGGCGCGCGGCGTCGTTGCGCCTGTGCTGAGAAACAGCGCCGCCACGGCCAGAATGACAACCAACGATCTGCCCATCTGCCTACCCCCGGTTTAGCGCCCAAGGCATAGACGCGGCGCCGACTAGCGTCCAGCAATCGCGCTTGCCCCGTTTCGCCGGCTGGGGCACTCACACGAGATGATATCCACTGTCTCCTCCCTCTACCGTCATCCTGTGAAGGGCTTCACGCCCGAGCGGCTGGCGGCGGCGACTCTGGCCGTCGGCGAGACCTTTCCCGGCGACCGGATGTACGCGGTCGAGGTCGGCGACTGCGGGTTTGATCCCGCCGCGCCGGCTTTCGTGCCGAAGACGAAGTTCGCCGTGCTGGCCCATATCGCCGACGTCGCGAAGGCCCGGACGCGGTACGATGACGCCACCGGCCTGTTCCACGCCACGGCGCCCGGCAACCCGGATTTCGCCGGAGACCTGACCGGCGAGGCCGACCGCCACGCCTTCGCCGCCTGGCTGACGGCCCTGCTGGGCGACGAAGCCCATGCGCCGCTGAAGGTCCTGCGCGCGCCGGGAAGCTGGCGGTTCACGGACCATCCCCTCGGCCATGTGTCGATCATCAACCTGGCCAGCGTGCGCGATCTGGAAGCGAAGATCGGCCGGCCGCTCGACCCCCTGCGCTTCCGGGCCAACCTCTATGTCGATGGCTGGCCTGCCTGGGCGGAAAACGACTGGAGCGGCCGGACCCTTACCGTTGGCGGCGCAACCGCCACCGTGTTCAAGCCGATCGTCCGCTGCGCGGCGACCCATGTCGATCCTGCCACCGCCGAGCGCGATATCGAGGTGGTCAAGGCGCTGTTCGACAACTATGGCCACACCCTCTGCGGGATCTATGTGCAGACCACCGCCGCCGGCCGCGTGGCCGAAGGCGACGTCCTGGAGCTGATGGCGTGACCACCCTCGTGAAAGCCTGGAAGGCCGGCGGCGAACGGCTGAAGGCTGTCGGCATCGACCAGCCCGCCATCGACGCGCGCCTGATGCTGGAGGTCGCCGCCGAGGTCAGCCGGCTGGAGATCGTCACCGACCCCTACCGTGAGATGACGCCCGAACAGGAAGCGCTCTACGACAGCTATCTCGAACGGCGCAGCCGCCGGGAGCCGGTCAGTCTGATCCTCGGCCGCAAGGGCTTCTGGAAGATCATGCTAAACGTCAACAGCGCGGTGCTGACGCCGCGGCCGGAGACAGAGGTGATCGTCGACGAGGCGCTGAAGGCCTTCCCGGAGCACATGGCCTTCAGCATTCTCGACCTCGGCGTCGGCTCGGGCGCGATCCTGCTGTCGATCCTCGCCGAACGGCCCGCGGCGAAGGGCCTGGGCGTCGACATCTCCGAGGACGCCCTGGCGGTGGCGCGCGAGAACGCCGCCAATCTGGATCTCGACGGCCGGACCGCGCTTCTGCGCGGCGACTGGGCCGCGGGCCTCGGCGACGCGGGCTTCGACCTCGTGGTCGCCAACCCGCCCTACATACCCAGCGCCGTGATCGAGACGCTCGATCCGGAAGTCCGCGATCACGATCCGCGGCTGGCGCTGGACGGCGGCGAGGACGGCCTCGACCCCTACCGCATTCTGGCGCCCGAGATCCTGCGGGTGCTCAAGCCCGGCGGCATGTTCGCCGTCGAGATCGGCCATGACCAGAGCGCCGCCGTCGAGGCGCTGTTCCGCGAGGCCGGCGCCGCGGGCGTCCGGACGATCAAGGACCTGGGCCTGCGCGACCGCGTTGTCGCGGGTTCCAAAAATCCCTTGGAAACAGGGGCCTGAGGCGCTACATCTGACTCGTCCCCACTCAGAACGCCGTAGAGATTGATCGCAATCAACGGCGGGCGCGCGAGGTCCCCAGAGGACCGGGTCGCGGCGCTGAAAGCCGGGCGAGGACAAAGAACAGCGTCTTTTTCGAAACAACAAGAGCGGGCGGCAAGCCCGAACAGGTATCCAGAACCGGCCCGCGCCAACGACCGCTGTGTCGCGCGCCCGCCGGCAGGTCGAAGGGTAACATGAGAGATTTCAAGGGTATGAAGCGTCAGCGCGGCCGCAATCGCGGCGGCAGCGGAGGCAACAACCAGGGCGGCAAGCCCCAGCACAACGCCAACCGGGCGTTCGATTCCAACGGTCCTGAAGGCATCAAGGTGCGCGGCGCCGCGCAGGGTGTCTTCGAAAAGTACCAGCAGCTGTCCCGCGACGCCGCGTCCGGCGGCGACCGGGTTCTCGCCGAAAACTACCTGCAGCACGCCGAACACTATTTCCGCACGCTGCGCGCCATGCAGCCGCATCGCCCGGTGTCCGACATCGTCGGTCGCGAGCAGTTTTCCTCGGGCTTCGACATCGATTTCGAGGCCGAGCCGGAAGATCCGCCCGAAGGCGGCTATGTCCCGGAGACGGAGAACAACGACAGCGGCGACGGTCAGCGCGACAACAACAACGGCAATCGCGACAACAACCAGAATGGCCAACGGTTCGAGAACCGTCCACGCGACGGCCAGCGGTTCGAAGGCCGTGATCGCCAGCGGGACGACCGTCCTCGGGATGATCGTCCCCGGGATGATCGTCCTCAGCGCGATGACCGGCCGCGCGACGATCGGCCCCAGCAGCAGCAACAGCCCCGGGACGACCGTCCCCGCGCCGAAGGCGAAGGCGGCGGCCGTCGTGACCGCTGGCGCGAGCGCGACGAGCGCCGTGAGCGCGAACGCGCCGAAGCGACGGCCCGCGATCCGCTGGCCGTTGTCGAGCCCCAGGCCGCCGCGCCACTGGCGCCCGAACCGACGATCAGCGAGTCCCCGCGTCTGCGCGGTCAGGACGGCGCCGTGAGCGAACTGCCGGCCTTCCTCGGTCGTCCGGCCGCCGCCAGCGACGATGCGCCCGCCGAGGAGGCCAAGAAGCCCCGCCGCCGCCGCGCCCCGCGCACGTTCGAAGGTGGCGAAGGCGCCAAGCCCGAGACGGAAGAAGCCTAGACCTGAGATGCTCCCCCTTTGGGGGAGCTGTCCGCAAGGCGGACTGAGGGGGTCCCCCGGTATTTGAGCGGAGCCCCCCCCCCGGCGCCGGCGGGCGGCGCCCCCCCCCCCCCCCGCTATTTGAGCGGACCCCCTCCGTCTCGGCTGTCGCCGAGCCACCTCCCCCGATGGGGAGGATCTATTCCCCCGCCATCCCCGCCGCCGTCTCCAGCGCGCCGATCAGCGCCGGGACGCAGCAGGCGTTGAGAAAGTGGTCGCCAGCCGGGACCGGAATCATGGCCGTGGGCGCCGATCCGCGGCTGGCCGCCAGCGCCTTCGCGGACGCGATCGGCACAAAGGTGTCGGCCTCGCCGTGCAACACCACAACCGGGATGGTCAGCGCCGCCAGCGCGGCCCGGGCGGCCGGGAGTTGCGGGGGCTGGCCCTTCACCTCGGCGATCGAGTTCTTCAGGTCGCGGGGCAGCATCGGCCGGACCATGCCGCCCAGTCCCGTCAGCCGACGCGCGGTGGCGCCGCGCTCGCCGTAGAACGGGCTCATCAGCACCAGCGCCTGGACGCGGTCGGGATGGCGGGCCGCCATCAGGGTCGCGATCGGCGCGCCATAGGACTGGCCGACGAGGATCAGCTTCTGCCCGGACGCGGCCTCCAGCAGGGCGGACATCGCCTCGGCCTGATCGCTGATCGAGCCGACGACGCCCTGCGGCTCGCTGAGCGCGAAACCCGGCCGGTCGACGACGGTCATGGAAAACTGTTGCGGCAGCGCGGCCAGCACCGGGGCCCAGAACTCCGACCAGGAGGGCGTGCCGGTGATGACCACCACCTTCCACGGCGCGGCGCGGGGCGTGGCGAGGGTCGACAGTTTCCACGGATGGCCAACGGCCCGAACCGCCGTTCGCGTCATGGTTCCGGCCGGGTAGTCGGCGGATGTCGGGAAGCGCTCGACCTTGGTCGCGCAGCCGGTCAGGGCGAGCGCGGTCAGGGCGGCCAAGATCATGAGGATAACAGGACGCAAGGCGAACTCCTTCGACCGCGAAGCTACTCGCGCCATGCGACCGAATGAAGTTAAGCCTTGGTCAGACTTCGCACCGTCATCCTGGGCCTTGTGCCCAGGATCCCTCCCGACGTGTTCCGAACCCCTCAGACTGGAATGCCGACCTCGCAGCTGAACGAGGGGTCCTCGCCACAAGGGCGAGGATGACGGGACTGGATGGTCAGGCCGCGACGGGCGTCTGAAGCCCTAGCTTACCATCCCGGCCAGGCGGCCGCGGATGATGCCCTCGGCTTCCGAGACGATCCGCTCGACCAGGTCCTTCACCGTCGGAATGTCGTGGATCAGACCCTGGACCATGCCGGCCGACCAGATGCCGCCCTGGGTATCGCCGTTGGCGAGGGCGTCGCGGCCCCGCGTGCCGGCCACCAGATGCTGGACGTCCTCGAACTTGGCGCCGCCCGCGCGCTCGATCTCGACGACGGCCTGGCTGACCTCGTTGCGCATGACGCGGGCGGTGTTGTGCAGGGTGCGGAAGATCAGGTCGGTCTGGCGCTCGTCGTTGGCGACCATCTGTTCCTTGAACGCCATCGGGATCGGCGCCTCCTGGGTCACGCAGAAGCGGGTGCCCATGTTGATGCCGTCGGCGCCCAGCGCCAGGGCCGCGACCAGGCCGCGCGCGTCGGCGATACCGCCCGAGGCCAGCATCGGGATCTTCACCTTGTCGGCGGCGGCGGCGATCAGGATCAGGCCGGGGATATCATCCTCGCCCGGGTGGCCGGCGCATTCGAAGCCGTCGATCGAGATGGCGTCGACGCCCATCCGCTCCGCGCTCAGGGCGTGCCGGACGGCGGTGCATTTGTGGATCACCTTGATGCCGTGCGCCTTGAAGTCGTCGACGTGCTCCTGCGGCTTGTAGCCGGCGGTCTCGACGGCCTTGATGCCGCTCTCGATGATCGCGGCGCGGTATTCGGCATAGGGCGGCGGCTTGATCGCCGGCAGGATGGTCAGGTTCACGCCGAACGGCTTGTCGGTCAGGTCCTTGGTCCGCTGGATCTCCTTCGCAAGGTCTTCCGGCGTCGGCTGGGTCAGGGCGGTGATGAAGCCCAGCGCCCCGGCATTGGCCACGGCCGCCACGAGTTCGGCCTTGCCGACCCACTGCATGCCGCCCTGGGCGATGGGGTGTTCAACGCCGAACAGTTCCGTGAAACGGGTCTTGATGGCCATGGTGTTCCTCTCCCGAACAATCGTTTGAGAGAGACTGGGCCATGTCACGCCACGTCAGGCAAGAGGCGGAAGTTCGACGTCAGCCGTGGGACGGAACCATGCCGATGGACCCCGGCGGGTCGCTGTCGGCGGGACCTGCCCAGTCCGGCAGGAAAGCCTCCAGCTCCAGGGTCCGTTCAACGGTCCGCTGGAGCACGCACATATTGGCGGTGATAGTGGAGATCGACCCCCAGTCGGGGCTGTAGCGCGCGGCGCAGTCCGCGTCGCGGAAGGCGATCCAGGCGCGCTGGGCTTTCTGCAAACCAGACTTCTGGTCCGGCGTCATGTCGGCGACGAGTGAGCGGTAGGCGGTGTTCAGAGCCGCATCCTGGATCTTCAGCTCGCCGTCGATGCACTGAACCATGCCCATCGTCGACGACCCGTCGGGGGAGTCGAGGCAGGTCTGGAAGGCGGGTGTGTAGCGGGCCTCGACAGCGGTCTTGTCGGCGGCCATCGCCGGCGTGGCCGTCAGCGCCGCGAGCGCGGCGAGCATCGCAAAGGTCTTCATGCCACACCCGTCCTTCCGATGGCGTAGTAGCGCTCGGCGCGCTGGCTCAGCAGGGCGTCGGCGCTCAGCGTCGACAGCAGGGCCAGTTCTTCCTCGATGGCGTCGCCGACGGCCTTGATCGCCGCCTCCGGATCGGAATGGGCCCCGCCGGCGGGTTCCTCGATGATCCGGTCGACCACGCCTGTCTTGATCAGGTCCTGGGCCGTGATGTGCATCTGCTCGGCCGCGTCCTTGGCCCGGGCCCCGTCGCGCCACAGGATCGAGGCCGCGCCCTCGGGGCTGATCACCGAATAGATCGAGTGTTCGAGGATCAGCACCTTGTTGCCGGCGGCGATGCCGATGGCGCCGCCACTCATGCCCTCGCCGGTGATCGTCGCGATCATCGGGGTCTGCAGCGTCAGGCAGCGCTCGGTGCCGCGGGCGATGGCCTCGGCCTGACCGCGCTCCTCGGCGCCCAGGCCTGGATAGGCGCCGGCCGTGTCGATAAAGGTCAGCACCGGCAGGTTGAACTGCTCGGCCATGTCCATGAGGCGCACGGCTTTGCGATAGCCCTCGGGCCGGGCCATGCCGAAGTTGTGCTTCAGGCGGGTGGTGGTGTCGTGGCCCTTTTCCTGGCCGATGACCATCACCGGCTGGCCGCGGAAACGGCCGAGGCCGCCGATGACCGCCTGGTCGTCAGCGAACTTGCGGTCGCCGCGCAGCTCCACGAACTCGTCGATCAGGCCGGCGAGGTAGTCGACGAAGTGCGGCCGTTCCGGGTGACGCGCGACCTGGGTCTTCTGCCACGGCGTCAGGCGGGCGTAGGACTCCTTGCGCAGCTCGCCCAGCCGCGCGCGCAGGGCGTCGATCTCGCTGTCGAACGACCCCGCGCCGGCCGTGTCGGAGAGCTTGGACAGCTCCTCGATCTTGCCCTCCAGCTCCGCGATCGGCTTTTCGAACTCGAGATAGTGCTGAACCATGAATCGCCTGACGCGGGCTGCCCCTGTGAGGGGGCGAAACTAGAGGGTGGCGGGGGGACGGGCAAG
>CAZISF010000020.1:8040-22003 GCA_964541915.1 uncultured Caulobacter sp. | reverse complement strand
GCATCCTGCTTCAAACAATCGTTTGAAGGAAACAGCACCATGAGCAAGCTCAAGGGCCGGGTGGCCATCATCACCGGCGCGGCCAGCGGCATCGGCCGGGCGTCGGCGCAGCTGTTCGCCGAGGCCGGCGCGACGGTCGTGCTGGCGGACGTGTCGGACAAGGTGGGCGAGACGCTGGAGCTGGTGACCAAGGCCGGCGGCCGCGGCGTCGCCATTGTCGGCGATGTCGCCACGACAGAGGTGCTGAACAAGGCCATCGAGGCTGCCGAGATGCTCGGCGGCGTGGACATCATGTTCGCCAACGCGGGCGTTTCCGGCGGACTGCCGGGTCTGTTCGACCTGACCGCCGAGCACTGGACCGAGGTGCTGCGCATCAACACGGTCGGCGTGTTCCTCGCGGTCCAGGCCGCCGCCCGACTGATGGTCGCGCGCGGCAAGGGCTCGATCATCTGCACCGCCAGCGTCGCCGGCATCCGCTCCGGCGCGGGCGGCATGCCCTACAGCGCCTCCAAGGCGGGCGTGATCAGCATCGTCCAGACCGGCGCCAACCAGCTGGCCGGCACGGGCGTACGGATCAACGCCATCTGCCCGGGCCTGACCGAAACCGGCATGACCCAGTTCATGTTCGACCGCGCCCGCGAGCGCGGCACCGAGGGCAAGATCGGCCAGCTCAATCCGCTGCGCCGGGGCGCCGTTCCGGAGGAAATCGCCCGCGTGGCCCTGTTCCTGGCCTCGGACGACGCTAGCTACGTCAACGGCCAGTTCATCGCCGTGGATGGCGGGCTGTCGAGCTCGCACCCGGTGGTGCCAGGGAAGATGGCCTAGGCCGCGTCTTCACCGAACGCTGACACAATCCGAAGCGCAACATGACTTGAGCCGCCGGGCGACCGGAGGCTGTATGCGCCCGCTTGTCGGAGGAACAGCATGTCACTCTTTGCCGGTCTGTCGGCCTTTCCCATCACGCCCGCGACGCCGGAAGGGCGGGTCATCGAGGCCGACCTGCGGGGCATTCTTCGCGCCATCGAAGACGGCGGCGCGGACTCGGTCGGCCTGCTCGGCAGCACGGGGACCTACATGTTCCTGGACCGCGACGAGCGGCGGCGCGCGACGGCCATCGCGGTGGAGACCCTGACCGACACTCCGGTGATCGTCGGTGTTGGCGCCCTGCGCACGGACCAGGCGCAGGCGCTGGCGAAGGACGCCGCGGCGGAAGGCGCAGCGGGCCTGCTGCTGGCGCCGGTCAGCTACACGCCGCTGACCGACGAGGAGGTGTTCCGGCACTTCGCCGCCGTGGCGTCGGTCACCGACACGCCGATCGTCATCTACAACAATCCGGGCACAACCAACTTCACCTTCAGTCCCGAGCTCGTGGCGCGTCTGGCGGACGCCATCCCCAGCGTGGCGGCGATCAAGCTTCCGCTGCCGAAGGGAGACATCGGCGTCGACCTGAAACGCTATCGCGACGCCGCGCCCCGGCTGACGATCGGCTACAGCGGCGACTGGGGCTGCAAGGACGGGCTGCTGGCCGGCGCGGACACCTGGTTCAGCGTCTCCGCCGGCCTGTTCCCGGAACGGGCCGCCGCCCTGACCGCCGCCGCGCGACGCGGCGACCGGACCGAGGCCGACCGCCTCGACGCAGCTTTCGCGCCCTTGTGGGAAGTGTTCAGGAGCGTCGGCGGGATGCGCGCCATGTACGCCGTCGCCAACCACCTCGGCCTGACCGCCGCCCACCCGCCGCTGCCGGTCCTGCCTCTGGCCGGCGAGATACAGGCGAAGGCCGTGGCGGCGGTCGCGGCGCTCTAGTCTTCCCGCACCCGGACGATCATCGACTGGCTGGCCACGGCCAGCAGCTCGCCGGTCTGCGCGAACAGGTTCATGGACCCGTGGCCGACGCCGGCGTGAACGCCGCTGATGTGGATGTCAGCCAGAACCCAGCGGGTGGGAACCAGCGACAGGACCCTGAGCGTGTTGTCCAGACTGTTGCCGCCGGCCTGCAGGCCCAGCGCCGGTCCCAGGCCTGAAGGCACATAGTCGGCGAACACTGCCAGCAGGCTTGCGTCGACCGGATGCTCCTCGCGGGTCTGCAACCACATCTGCATGCGGCCATCAGCGTTCGGCTGGCCGGTCCGGCTGTCGATGCCGTAGGCGCCGCCGGCGGTGCGGATCTCGATCCGGCGGTTGAGGTTGTCCCCCTGGTCCGGCCACAGGCGGACCGGGTCGCAGTCCTCTGGCGGCGGCAGGACCGGCATCTTCGCCCATTGCATGGAGGCCCCGCCCGGCCGCGCGCCCAGCGCCGCGTTGACGGTGATGATCTCGCTCTCGCCGACGTGGCCTTTCACGCTGGCCTGGGTGGTGTATTTGCCCGCGGCGGCGATCCAGACGTCGAAATCCACGATCGACGGCGGCCGGGCGTAGGACAGGTACTGCGCCGTGGCCCAGATCACCGGCCGGCCGCAGGTTTGTTCCAGCGCCGAGATCGACGCCGCCAGACCGACGCCGCCGTACATGAACATGTGCCCCTCCGGCCCGACGCAGACCTTCGGTGTCAGCGGCATGTGCCAGCGGTGGGGATTGTGCGAGGCGCGGAGGTCGAAAAAGGGCGTGGACATGAGGGCGGTTTAGCGGACGCGGCGGGATTGGGAATAGGGCGTAGGAGTAGGGAGTAGGGAGTAGTTTCACCTGCTCGCACCGCAGGCGCCGCGCCTGGCCTGTGCTACTCCCTATTCCCGACGCCCTACTCCATCGCCGCAACGGCAGTGCAAAGGTCCAGCGCATGGACGCCCCCGCCCGCCCGATCATCCCGCCCGCGCCCTATGTCCATCCGGAGGACCTGTCGACGCCGCGGCTGGTGGTGGCGACGCTCAGCAACACGCTCGGCAACTGGTCGAAGAACGCCTTCGACATCCCCTACGGCCGCCGCAAGGTGCTGGGGGTCGACAGCCTGCTGGTCAACGACCCTGCGGCGATCCGCGAGGTCATGCAGACCGGCATGAGCCACTTCGTCCGCCCGCTGGCAGCGGTGCGGCCCGTGCGGCCGCTGGCCGGAGAAGGGGTATTGCTGGCCGAGGGGCTGCCTTGGCGCGGCCAGCGCCGGATGCTGGCGCCCGCCTTCACGCCCGGAAGCGTCGAGTCGCTTCTGCCGCACTTTCACGCCGCCGCGGACAGTCTTGCGGCCCGCCTGACCGGCCAGACGCGCGCCAACCTCGCCGACGCCTACCACCAGGCAGCGCTGGAGGCGGTGCTGCGCTCGCTGTTCTCGCTGTCGGCTGGCCCGGAGCAGATCGAACTGGCGGCCATGGTTCGTGACTATGTGGCCACCGCCGGCCGGCCGTCCTTCCTCGACGGGTTCGCCCGGTCCGAGAGTGACTTCGCCTTCGCCGGCGGGGCGCGTCGCCGGTTCCAGAAGCGCTGGTTCGCCGCCGTCGACCGCCTGGTCGCCGCGCGCCGCGCCGAGCCGCCGGGCGCCGACCACGACGACCTGCTCGACCGGCTGCTGGCCGTGCGCGACGCCGGGACGGGCCAGCCCCTGTCCGACGCCGAGGTCCGCGACCAGTGCGCCACCATGCTGTTCGCCGGCTTCGAGACCACCTCGCGCCTGCTGTTCTGGGCCAGCTATCTGCTGGCGCTCGACAGCGCCGAACAGAGCCGGCTGCGGGCCGAGGTTCGCGCCTTTCCGTCCGAACGTCTGACCAAGCTTGAGGACCTGCAGCACTGGCCGCGCCTCAAGATGGTGCTGCTTGAAGCGCTGCGCCTCTACCCGCCCGTGCCGATCATCATGCGCCAGGTGGCCGACCCGGTCGTGCTGTGCGGCGAGAGCCTCGGCAAGGGCTGTCTGGTCTGGATCAGCCCCTGGGTGATGCACCGGCACACGGGCTACTGGGACGACCCGACCGCCTTCATGCCGGACCGGTTCGCCGGCAAGGCCCAGCCGTGGGTCAGCGAGCCGGCCTACCTGCCGTTCGGCGCCGGCCCGCGCATCTGCATCGGCGCCGCCTTCGCCCTGGCCGAGGCGTCGATCATGCTGGCAAAGGTGCTGGAACGGTTCGAGTTTTCACTTGAGAGCGACCGTCCGGTGATGCCGGTCGGCGGGGTGACCACCGCGCCGGACCATGAACCATGGTTCAGGGTGGACCCCATCGACTGACGTCTTTCTTTCCCCAGCGAAAATCCGGGTAATGAGACGGCATGGGACGATTTCACGAAGATTCCGCCGTCGTTGAAGCCAACGGCGTTCTGACCGCCACCCTCTCCCGGGACTGGGAGATCTGGGGGCCGAACGGCGGCTATGTCGCCGCCATCGCCTTGCGCGCGGCCGGGACCCTGGCGCCGGAGGGGCATCGGCCGGCCAGCTTTTCCTGCCAGTACCTGTCCGTGGGCGCCTTCGGCCCGGCGCAGGCCGAGGTTCGCGTGCTCAAGGCCGGACGGTCGGCGGTCTGCATCGCCGTGGAGCTGTCACAGGCGGGCAAACCCTTTCTGACCGCCCAGGTCTGGACCACCAACCGCGAGGGCGGCCCCGAGATGGCGGCGGCCCTTCCGCCGGAGTCCCCGCCGCCGGCCGACCTCAAGCCGAACGAGCACTACCTGCCCGCCGACGCGCCCAAACATCCCTTCTGGGCCAATTTCGAGACCCGGCCCCTGGTCTGGATTCCGTGGGGCGAGCAACTGGCGCCCGGCGCGCCGATCCGGCAGTGGCAGCGGTTCCTGGACTTCGAGGCTGTCGATGTGTTCGCCGACTGCGCCCGGTCGCTGGTGCTGATCGACACCATCCTCTGGCCGGCGCACCGCCGGGCCCAACCGCCGGAGGCCGACTACATCGCCCCGAGCCTTGATCTGGCGGTCTGGTTCCACGAAGACCCGAAGGGGGCCGACTGGCTGCTGGTCGACGCGCGTTCGGAAAAGGCCCATGGCGGCCTGATTCACGGCAGCGGCCAGGTCTGGAGCGAGGACGGCCGCCTGCTGGCCAGCGGCAACGGCCAGATGCTTCACACGCCGCGACGGTCCTAGGGGACATGTACCAAAGGTACGTGTCCCCCAATCGAGCGCGCGGGTTTAGGGGACACGTACCTGCGGTACATGTCCCCTACGAGGTCCGCCCGTAGCCCTTGAGGCTCAGCAGTCCGCCGATCACGAAAAGCACCGCAAGCAGGGCAATCGTCCCCGCGCCCTCCGCCAGCTGCGGCGCGGCGGGCATGGCCATCCGGTAGAACCCGCCCAGCAGGAACGCCCAGCCGCAGACGGTCACAAGTGTCGACAGCGACCATGTCCAGCGCGCGTAGGCCTGCAGGATGGCGACCCCGGCCACAAACAGCAGGGTCCCGTTGAGAAACACGACCTGCGCGGGATTGCCGGCGAAAACCCGGATGTTGAACCCTTCGGTGAGCGAGAGGACGACCAGGAAGGGGCCCAGGATTCGCGCGATCCGCCGGGAGATTTCCATGAACGCCGCCTCGCTGAAATTGACGCAAGAATTTGCGTCGCATGGACGTCCGCAGCGTTGCTCTGGATCAAAGGGGGGACATGTACCGAAGGTACGTGTCCCCTACGCTGGCTTCACCCGCTCGAACGCCATGACGGCATCGATGAACGCCGCCGGCACGGGCACCGGCTTCTGCTCACCTTCCGTGGCGCAGACATATGTGTTGCGCACATCGCAGATTAGCTCATCGCCCCGGAAGGCGGCGATCCGGAACAGGAAGCTGGTCCGACCAAAGCGCGCCGCCCGCACGCCAAGCGTCAGCTCGTCATCGAACCGGGCCGAGGCGCGGAAATCGGTGTTGGCGTTGACCGCGAAGATGTCGGCCCCGTGCGGCAGCAACGCCTGCGGATAGGGGAATCCCACCGCCCGCATATACTCGGTCATCGCGACGTCCGCGTAGGTCAGATAGTGCGGATTGAACACGATCCCCTGCATGTCGCACTCCGACCACCGCACCCGCAGGGGCATGGTGAAGGTGAAGTCCGAGAGGACAGCAGGCGGTTCGCGCTCGGCCACGATCAGAATCCGTAGAGCGCGGCGTATTCCGGGTCCTTGGCGGCGATCTGTTTGGCGCAGTCGACCATCACCCGGGCCTGCTTCCAGGTCGCGTCGTCCTGCATCTTGCCGTCGAGCATCACCACGCCGGTGCCGTCCGGCATGCCTTCGAGGATGCGTTTGGCGAAGGCGATCTCGCCCGGATCGGGACTGAAGACCCGCTTGGCGATGGCGATCTGGTTGGGGTGCAGGCTCCAGGCCCCGGCGCAGCCGAGCAGGAAGGCGTTGCGGAACTGCTGTTCGCAGGCCTCGCCGTCGGAGATGTCGCCGAACGGACCGTAGAAAGGCTTGATGCCGTAAGCGGCGCAGGCGTCGACCATCTTGGCGAAGGTGTAGTGCCAGATGTCCTGCTGGGCGGCGACGCGCGGCTGGCCGTCGTCGCGGGGGTCTTCCAGCACCTTGTAGAAGGGGTGGCCGCCGCCGACGCGGGTGGTCTTCATCTGGCGGCTGGCGGCGAGGTCGGCGGGGCCGAGACTGATGCCATGCATGCGCGGGCTGGCGGCGCAGATGGCCTCGACGTTGTTCACGCCCTCGGCGGTTTCCAGGATGGCGTGCAGCAGGATCGGCTTCTTCAGGCCGTGCTTCGCTTCGAGGATGGCGAGGAACTGGTCCATGTAGTGGATGTCCCACGGTCCCTCGACCTTCGGGACCATCATCACGTCCAGCTTGTCGCCGACGCCGGCGACGATGTCCTGCACGTCGTCCAGGTGCCAGGGCGAGTTGAGGCAGTTGATGCGGGTCCACAGACCCACGCCCATGGCCGCGAAATCGGTGGCGTTGGCCATCTCGATGAAGCCGGCGCGGGCGGCGTCCTTGGCGTCGGCGGGGATGGCGTCTTCCAGGTTGCCGAGGATCACGTCGACGCTCGGGGCAATCTCGGGAACCTTTGCGCGGACCTTCTCCAGATGGGCCGGGACGAAGTGGATCATTCGCTCGACCCGCACCGGCAGCTCGCGAAGCGGCGCCGGGGCGCCGATGGCCAATGGCTTGAAAAACCCGCGCGGCGTCTTCATCGGCGTTATCCCCGTCCCTGCTTTTCGCAACTGCGAACGGTATTGCGGCGGCGCCGCGAGGCCGTCAAGGCTTGCGCGGCTCGGCCTGGGGCGCTTCGTCTTCGTCGACCGGGCGGAGCAGATCATCCGCCGCGTCGTTGCTGGAAGTCCGCGACTTGCGGCCCCGCACGGGCGCCGCCGGTCCGGACTGCAGGCCGAGCGAGCGGCGGGCGGCGTCGCCCTCCTCCCCGAACAACGAACGGACGCGCAGATCCAGCTGGGGGGCCGGCGTCTCGATGCCGGCCTTGCGCAGGGCGTCGTCGATCGCCCAGGTGTAGGCCGCCTGCATGGCGTTGGGCCGCTTCACCGCCTCCAGCCTCGGCCAGACCACCAGCTCGAAGTTCAGACCCGACTCGCCGAAGCCGACCAGCCAGACCTGGGTGCGGTAGGTGCCGCTATCCGGCAGGGTGAAGGGCACGGCCACGGCCGCCTCGAGCACGGCGTCGCGGACCTTTTCCTTGTCGACCCCGTAGGCCGCGCGGAACGGGATCCGGATCCGCCGGGTGTGCCCGCGCAGCGTCCAGTTGGTCACCGTGCCCTGGATCAGCTGGCTGTTGGGGATCAGGATATCGACGCTGTCATTGTTGCGGATGCGGGTCGCCCGGGCGCCGATCTCGTGGATCACGCCGCGCTGACCGCTCTCCAGCTCGATGTAGTCCCCGACCCGCAGGGACTCGTCGAAGATCAGCACGATGCCGGAGACGAATTCCTTGACCACGCCCTGCAGGCCGAGACCCACGCCGACGCCGAGCGCTCCGCCGAACACCGCCAGCGAGGACAGATCGACACCCAGGGTCGAGACCCCGGCGATCGCGCCGAACACCACCAGGCCGTAGACCGACAACTTCTCAACAATATACAGGCCAGCGCCGCCGCGCGTGGCCCTGGCCCGCACGCGCTGCAAGGCCAGGCTGACCAGCCGGGCGGCGACAAGGGCCGCAACGACGGTCAGCAGGGCCACGATCAGGCCACCGGTCGTCACCTGCGTCTTGCCGATGTTGAACAACACCAGCTTGTCGATGTGACCGAGGGCGTCGAGGTCCGACTGCACGCGCGGGGCCTCCTAGGCCTTCTTGATGAATTCGGTCCGCAGCACGAGCCCGCGGACCTTGTCGACATTGGCCTCGATCTCGTCCGGGTCGCCGGTGAGGCGGATCTTCTTGACCAGCGTGCCGCGCTTGAGCGTGACGCCGCCCGAGCCCTTGACCTTGAGGTCCTTGATCAGGGTGACGCTGTCGCCGTCCGCGAGGAGGGCGCCGTTGCTGTCGCGGGTTTCCGACATGGGAGAATTCCTTGGAGGGGCCGGGAGAGTCGCGGATGCCCCTACCATGTGTCAGGGCTTTTTCGCTAACGGATGCTTGCTCCGCACCACTTCCGCCAGTCGCTCGCCCGCAACGTGGGTGTAGATCTGGGTGGTGGCGATGTCGGCGTGTCCCAGCAGGGTCTGGACGATGCGCAGGTCGGCGCCGCCTTCCAGCAAATGGGTGGCGAAGGCGTGGCGCAGGACGTGCGGGCTGACCCGGGCCGGGTCGATGCCGGCCCCGGCGGCGGCTTCCTCCAGCAGTTGCGAGAACCGCCGGGCCGTCAGCCGGCCGCCCTTGCCGCGCGAGGGAAACAGCCAGGGATTGGCGGCGTCGCCCTTGGGGATGAAGGTCTTGCGCACCGCCAGCCAGGCCTTGACGGCGGTCCGCGCCGCGTCATTGAGCGGGGCCAGCCGTTCCTTGCCGCCCTTGCCCTTGACCATCAGGAACGCCGGATCCCGCGCCAGGGCCGTCAACGGCAGGGCCAGCAGCTCCGACACGCGCAGGCCGGACGCGTAGGTCATCTCGATCAGGCAGGCCAGGCGCAGCCCCTGGGCTCCATCCTTCGCGGCCGCCGCCGCGATCAGCCGCTCGACCTCGTCGCGCGACAGCACCTTGGGCAGCGGTCGGCCCTGTTTCGGCGCCTCAACGCGGCGGGAGGGATCGTCGGTCCGCCAGCCCTCGCCGAGCACGAAGCGGTAGAACTGCCGCACCGCCGCCCGGCGCCGGGCCGCCGTCGCCGGTGACAGCCCGGCCGCGCCCATCGCCGCGAAATAGGCCTCGATGTCCTCGGCCGAGGCGGTCGACAGATCCTGTCCGCGCCCTTTCAGGAAGGCCGTCGCGTCGGTCAGGTCCTTGCCGTAGGCGGTCAGGGTGTTGCGCGCGGAGGCCCGTTCGACCGCCATCATCTCCAGGAAGGCCTCGGCCCAGGCCTGGCTCATCTGGCGGGAACCAGCAGGCCCTCGACGGCGAAAGCCTCCGCGGCGCTGGTCAATCCGACCTTGCGCAGGGCGGTGACGATCCTGACCCGGTCCACGGCGACTGGCCCGGCGGCCCCCGCATCGGACGCAATCGCGAGAACTGCCAGCGCGGTCTCGCCCTTGAGACCGGCGCCGGCGGCGCGGTCCAGCGCGAACAGCATCGTCGGCGATACCGTGCTCCTGCCGGCATCGGCCTTCGCCAGCCGCGCCCGGGCGGCGGGGCCCGGCTGCCCGCCCATGGCCTCCAGCAACAGGACGCGACCGATCAGGACCGGCCGCGCCTTCGGGGGCGCGGCGTCGGCCTCGTCGAGCAGGCTGTCGAGCAGCGCCGGCGTGGTGGCCGCGCTGGCGATCAGCGAGCGGGCGACCGTCACATCCTCGGTGTCGGGCGCGGAAGGCGTCGGCCACAACACCGCCGCGACGGCCGGCGAGGCGGTCGTCCGGGCGGCCGGCAGATCAAGCGCCAGCTTGCGCGACAGGGCGTAGTCCAGACCGTTGCGCAGAGAGGCCGCGCCGGGATCGCCCGCGCCGGCCAGCATGGCGCCCATCAGACGGGCGTAGACCGGGTCCTTCGCGCGCTCGCCCGCGAGCGTAAAGGTCAGCTGCGCCGCGTCGGACTGTCCCGCCACCGCCTGACAGAAGGCTCGCAGCCGCAGCCAGTAGAGATCGCCGCGATTGACCGTCAGCTGATCGGAGATGCGACAGGCGACGTCATCCTGGCCGTTGACCAGCGCCGTCTCGGCGGCGGCCTGGGCCAGGGCGGCGTTGGTCGGTACGTTGGGCGCGCGATCAATGGCTGCGAGGGCGGACCGGGGCTGGCCGAGCGCCAGCAACGCCTGCACCCGGGCGGCGGCGACATCCGGGTCCCGCCCCGCGCCCTCCGGCCCGGCGACTCCGGCGCCCAGCACCCAGCCGGCGAAAATCGTGGCAGCGGGGCTGAGCGGCTTGCGGCCGATCGCCGGCAGCGTGTCTCGCATCAGCCCGGCCGACGTGCCGGTCCAGAAGTCGGCCGGCAGGCCGCTCTCGCGATCCCCGAGCGAGAAGTAGTCCGGCGGCGCCAGCGTCGAGACCGCGACCTGCGCGGCGGCCGGCGCCCCGCAAACCAGCGACAGGGCGAGGAGCAACACGGGAGGGGCGGACCGGAGATTGCGCATTCGGTGATTATGCCTGAGCTCGGGCCATCCTGAAACTTGGCTCAACCGCTCGCAGTCGTGTAAGCCAAGCATGGCCATGACCGCCGACCCAAGACTCCGCCGCAAGACCATCGCCCTCGTCGGACTCATGGGCGTTGGCAAGAGCAGTATCGGACGCCGTCTGGCGACCGCGCTGAACCTGCCGTTCCGCGACGCCGACACGGAAGTCGAAGCGGCGGCCGGGCAATCGATCTCGGACATCTTCGCTTCGATGGGCGAGCCCGCCTTCCGCGACGGTGAGCGTCGGGTGATCGCGCGGCTGCTCGATGAAGGACCGCACGTCCTGGCCACGGGCGGGGGCGCGTTCATCAATGACGACACGCGGGCGCTGATCAAGAGTCGCGCGATCTCCGTCTGGCTCAAGGCTGACCTGCCGCTGCTGGCGCAACGCATCGGCCGCAAGGATACCCGCCCGCTGGTGCGGGGCAAGGATCCGATGGAGGTGCTGACCGCGCTGGCGGCCGTGCGCGACCCGATCTACGCCCTCGCCGATGTCGCCGTCGAAACCAGCGACACGCCGCATCAGGAGGCCGTCGAGGCCGTCCTGCGCGCCCTGACCGACTACATCGCCGGAGCCCCGACTTGACCCGCAGTCTTCCTGTCGCCCTCGGCGGACGGTCCTACGACGTGATCGTCGGGCCCGGCCTGATCGACCGGGCGGGCGAGCACATCGCCCCGCTGCTGAAGACGAAGCGCACGGCCATCGTCACCGACTCGAATGTCGGCGCACACCACGGCGAGCGGCTTTCGGTTTCGCTGGAGCGCGCCGGCGTCGCGGTCGACGTGATCACCGTGCCGGCCGGCGAGGAGAGCAAGAGCTTCGAGGGCCTCGCCTCGCTCTCGGACCAGTTGCTCGACCTGCAGCTGGACCGGGGCGACGTGATCGTGGCGTTCGGCGGCGGGGTGGTCGGCGATCTCGCGGGCTTCGCGGCGGCGATCTACAAGCGCGGCATCGACTTCATCCAGGTCCCGACCAGCCTGCTGGCCCAGGTCGACAGCTCGGTCGGCGGCAAGACGGCCATCGACACCCCGCGCGGCAAGAACCTGATCGGCGCCTTCCACCAGCCCCGGCTGGTGCTGGCCGACCTCGATGTGCTGGCCACACTGCCCGACCGGGAGATGGCCTGCGGCTACGCCGAGGTGATCAAGTACGGCATGCTCGGCGACGAAGCCTTCTTCACCTGGCTGGAAGCGCATGGCGCGGCGGTGCTGGCCGGCGACATCGACGCCCTGATCCACGCCGTCGGGCGGTCCGTGGAAATGAAGGCCGAGATCGTCGCCGAGGACGAGAAGGAACAGGGCCGCCGCGCCCTGCTCAACCTCGGCCACACCTTTGGCCATGCGCTGGAGGCCGAGACCGGTTACGGCGAGACCCTGAAACACGGCGAGGCGGTGGCCGCCGGCTGCGGGCTTGCTTTCCGGTTTTCCGCGACGCTCGGCCTGTGCGACCCGGCCGACGCCGCCCGCGTCGAGCGGGTCCTGGCCGCGGCCGGCCTGCCCGCGGGCATGGCCGATGTGCCCGGTCATCCGTTCAGCGCCGACCGCCTGATCCACCACATGGGTCAGGACAAGAAGACCGAGGGCGGCGCCCTGACCTTCATTCTCGCCCGCCGCATCGGTGAGGCCTTCACGGCGAAAGGGGTCGATCCGGACGCCCTGCGCCGCTTCCTGATCGAACAAGGAGCCAAGCCGTGATCGCGGCCCTCATACTGACCCTGGCCCCCGCCCTGATCATCCTGCTGGGCATCGGCGCCCTGATCTCGGCCGCCGAGACGTCGATGACCGCCGCCAGCCGCGGCCGCATGCACCAGCTGGAGCGCGACGGCGACCGCAGCGCAGCCCGGGTCAACGGGATGATGGGCGACCAGGAGAACATGATCGGGGCCATCCTGCTGTCCAACAACGTGGTCAACATCGGGGCCTCGGCCCTGACGACCAGCGTACTGGCGGCGGCCTTCCCCGGTCCGATCGGGGTGGTCGCCTCGACGGTGATCATGACGGTGCTGGTGGTGATCTTCGGCGAGATCCTGCCCAAGACCCTGGCCATCACCCGTCCCGAGGTCGTGGCCCGGTTCCTGTCGCTGCCGACCTGGTGGCTGGTGCGCATTTTCGGCCCACTGGCGCGGGGCGCGCAGTGGATCGTGCGCCAGACCCTGCGGCCGTTCGGCATCAACCTGTCGATGGAGACCGACGTCCTGGCGGCCCACGAGGAGATCCGCGGCGCGGTCGAGTATCATCACTCCGAAGGCGTGGTCGAAAGCCGCGACCGCCGCATGCTGGGCGGCGTGCTCGACCTTTCGGAGATGGACGTCTCCGAGGTCATGGTTCACCGAAAGTCGGTCGAGATGCTCGACGCCGGCCTGCCGCCACGCGAGCTGGTCCAGCAGGCGCTGGACTGCGGCCACAGCCGCCTGCCGCTATGGCGCGACGACCCGGACAACATCGTCGGCGTCCTGCACGTGCGCGACCTGGTCAAGGTGATGGCCCAGACCGGCGTCGATCTCGACAAGCTCGACGTCATGGGCCTCGCCCGCAAGCCGTGGTTCACGCCCGAGACGACCAAGCTGAAGGACCAGCTCAACGCCTTCCTCAAGAAGCGCAACCACTTCGCCCTCGTCGTCGACGAGTACGGCGGCCTGCAGGGCGTCGTGGCGCTCGAGGACATCCTCGAGGAAATCGTCGGCGAGATCGATGACGAGCACGACGCCGCCGTCGAGGGCGTGAAGGTCCAGCCGGACGGCTGGGTCGAGGCCGCCGGCACGGTCACGGTCCGCGATCTGAACCGCGCGCTGGACTGGGATCTGCCCGACGATCAGGCCGTGACGATCGCCGGCCTGCTGATCCAGGAAGTCGAGAAAATCCCCGAGGAAGGCGAGACCTTCACGGTGTTCCAGCATCGCTTCGAGGTCGCCCGCCGTCGCCGCAACCAGATCACTGAACTGCGCATCAGCCCCCGGATGGACGCCGACGGGGGCTGGATCGAGTCCGGCTGAAAGCCGGAACCGCGCCCAATCCGGCACGTTTCAGCCTGACGCACACAGGACGTGCGCGGCGCGGCCAGCGGGGCCGTCCGCCGCCGGAAGGAGTTCTTGTTGACCAACGCGACGCTGACGGGATTGCGGGTTCTGGTGGTCGAGGACGAGGTGCTCGTCGCGATGCTTCTGGAAGACATGCTGTCCGACTTCGGCTGCAGCGTGGTGGGCCCGGCGCCGACGATCGCGGAAGCCCTGCCTCTGGCGACAGAGGCCGACATTGATGTGGCGGTGCTGGACCTGAACCTCGGCGGCCAGCCTGTTTATCCGGTCGCCGACGCCCTGAGAGCCCGGGGCCTGCCCTACGTCTTCGCCAGCGGCTACGGCGCCGGGAATCTGGACGAGGCCCATCGCGACGCGCCGATGTTGCAGAA
>CAZISF010000020.1:6731-7940 GCA_964541915.1 uncultured Caulobacter sp. | reverse complement strand
GCCTTCAGCGACAGCGCATGGACCGGCCCGGCCAGCAGCTCGGCCAGCACGCCGTAGACCTGACGCTGGCGCGCCACTTTCGACTGCCCGGCGAAGGCGTCCGCCTCGATCACAACATTGAAATGGCTCTCCCCGCCCGGCCGAGCGCCGGCGTGTCCGGCGTGCCGCGCCGAGTCGTCGACGACCTCCAACCGTGTCGGAGAAAACGCGTCGGTCAGTTTTGTGCGGATGGAAGTAGATATGGAGGTCATTTTTCGAAGGTCAATTCTTGAATGAGAAAGGTTGAGCCTCATACTTCGGCTCATGGCGAACGCCTTTCAATACCGACCCCGGTTCGTGGACATCCGCGTTCGACCTCCCAAAGCCGGGGAGGCCGAGGCGGAAGCGGACGTCAACGCCCTCAAGCCGGGCGAGCGTCGCTGTGACCATCCCGACTGCCTGACCGTGGCCACGGCGCGGGCGCCGAAGGCGCGCGACATGCCGGGACAGTTCTATCATTTCTGCCAGCCGCACGCGGCCGAGTACAACAAGGCCTGGAACTTCTTCGCCGGCATGAGCGACGACGCCATCGCCCAGGCCCAGGCCGCCCGCGCGACGGGCGAGCGGCCGACCTGGAGCTTCAAGGCCTCGAACCGCTCACGGGAAGCCGCCGCCCAGGCCAAGGGACCGATGGGCTGGAACGACCCGTTCAGCCTGTTCGGCTTCGGCCGCGCCGACCGCTCGGGCGTCGAGGGCACGGCCGTCCGCGCCGACGGCCGGCAGCTGGGCAAGCTCGAACGCGGCGCCCTCGCCGACCTCGACCTGCCCGACACCGCCGACAAGACGCTGATCCGCGTGCGCTACACCGAGCTGGTCAAGAAGTGCCACCCCGACTCCAACGGCGGCGACCGCAGCGCGGAACACAAGCTCCAGCGCGTGCTGAAGGCGTGGAAGACGCTGAAGAAGGCGGGGCTGGCCTGACTCCACTCCTCCCCGCTTCGCGGGGAGGGGGACCACGCGGAGCGTGGTGGAGGGGCTGAACCGCAGCCACCGGAAAAGCCGGAATTCAGGATTGGACCGCTCACGTTCGCGCCGCCCCACCACCCCCCTCCCCGCGGTCCCCCCCCCCCCCCAACCGGGGGGGGGGTCTCTTTCGGCGCCCCCCCCCGGCCCCCCCCCCCCCCCCCCCGGCTACATCAGACTCATGAACATCAAACCGCTTACCACGGA
>CAZISF010000020.1:0-6721 GCA_964541915.1 uncultured Caulobacter sp. | reverse complement strand
CCCCTCCACCGCCGTCCCGGCGGTCCCCCTCCCCAGCAAGCTGGGGAGGATCAGATTTGAGCGGCCACCGCCGGTCCACCGCCTGCGCCGCCAGCCACCAGGCCAGCGCCCAGGCCGCGCCGAGCGACCAGCCGGCCAGCACGTCGCTCGGCCAGTGGACGCCGAGGTAGACCCGGCTGGCGCCGACCAGCACCGTCACCGCCGCCGCGCCCGTCAGGGCGAACACCTTGACCCGCCGCCGCTGGACGAACCGGGCGGTCAGCGCCCCCAGCGTCAGCCAGACCACGGCCGACAGCATGGCGTGACCGCTGGGAAAGCTGGCGTTGATCGCATCGACCAGATGCAGTGACGCGTCGGGCCGCGCCCGGCCGAACAGCGCCTTGAGGCCCTGGCTCAGCGCCACCCCGCCGCCGGCTGCCAGCACCAGGAACCCCGCCTCGCGCCAGCGCCGCAGCGCCGCGAACAGGCCGGCGACGAACAGCACCATCAGGCTGAGCACGGTCACCGAGCCCAGCGCCGTCACGTCCATCGCCGCCGTGGTCAGCCAGGCCGGCCCCAGCGGCCGGGACGGGTCACCATGCGCCCGCAGCGCCAGCAGGACCGCCAGATCGAGGCGCCGGGTCTCGCCTTCCGCCACCTCATCGGCGATCGCCAGAAAGGCCTGGACGCCGATCGCCAACCCCAGCAAAGCGGCCAGAAGCCCGACCTCGCGCCGCGCCCAGGCCAGCCATGCGCCGATCCGTCGCCTGTCGATCACGTCGCCTGCACCATTTTTTCCTCGAACGATTGTTTGCTGAACGCTGATAAGGCGCTAATCGGTCAATCATCATGGCTGATCAGATCGACACCGCTTCCGACCCCCTGCTGGGCCTCGTCCCCGACAAGCAGGTTTCCATCCGCGACGTTTTCGGCGTGGACTCCGACATGATGGTCCCGGCGTTCAGCCATCGCGACCCGCATGTGCCGGATCTCGACGAGGCCTACCGCTTCGACCCGCAGACCACGCTGGCCATCGTCGCCGGTCTGGCCTTTGACCGCCGCGTGATGGTCCAAGGCTACCACGGTACGGGCAAGTCGACGCACATCGAGCAGGTCTGCGCCCGGCTGAACTGGCCGATGGTGCGCGTGAACCTCGACAGCCACGTCAGCCGCATCGACCTCGTCGGCAAGGACGCCATCGTCCTGAAGGACGGCAAGCAGATCACCGAATTCCGCGAAGGCATTCTTCCGTGGTGCCTGCAGCGCCCGATGGCGCTGGTGTTCGACGAATACGACGCCGGCCGTCCCGACGTGATGTTCGTGATCCAGCGCGTGCTGGAAGCGGGCGGCAAGCTGACGCTGCTCGACCAGAACCGCGTGATCCGCGCCAACCCCTATTTCCGCCTGTTCTCGACGACCAACACCATCGGTCTGGGCGACACCACGGGCCTCTATCACGGCACCCAGCAGATCAATCAGGGCCAGATGGACCGCTGGTCGATCGTCACCACGCTCAACTACCTCGACCACGACGCCGAGGCCGAGATCGTGCTGGCCAAGAACCCGCGCTACGCCACGCCGGAAGGCCGCCGCACCCTGGCCGCCATGGTCCGCGTCGCCGACATGACCCGCAACGCCTTCATGAACGGCGACATCTCGACCGTCATGAGCCCGCGCACCGTGATCACCTGGGCCCAGAACGCCGAGATCTTCGGCGGCGACCTGGCCCTGTCGTTCCGCATGACCTTCCTGAACAAGTGCGACGAACTCGAGCGGCCGACGGTGGCGGAGTTCTACCAGCGCGCGTTTGGCGAGGATCTGCCGGAGTCAGCGGCGCGGGTGAAGGTGGCTTAGGGCCACCGCCCCCACTCCGACCATCCCGGCCTTCGCCGGGATGAGCGGCGTTGGTTGGGAGAACCGCCTCCAACCCGCCGCCCAGGGACGAATTTCCCCTCACCATCCCCGATCCGGGGACAGGCTGAAAGATTCCCGGGGCATCCCCGCCGTTCCAGGGGCGAATCCGCCTTGCCCCCGGCGCGTCCCCTGCTAGAAGCCGCCCAACGTCCCCAGCGCGAAGAGTCGTTCGATGAAGCTGCTAGCCGGCAACTCAAACCGCACGCTGGCGACCGCGATCGCCGAATATCTCGACATGCCGCTGACGCGGGCGCAGGTGCGCCGGTTCGCCGACAACGAGGTGTTCGTCACCATCGACGAAAACGTCCGCGGCGAGGACGTGTTCGTCATCCAGTCGACCAGTTTCCCGGCCAACGACAACCTGATGGAGCTCTTGATCTGCATCGACGCGCTCAAGCGGGCGTCGGGGCGGCGGATCACGGCGGTGCTGCCCTATTTCGGTTACGCCCGGCAGGACCGGAAGACCGGCGGCCGCACGCCGATCTCGGCCAAGCTGGTGGCAAACCTGATCACCCGCGCCGGCGCTGACCGCGTTCTGACCATGGACCTGCACGCCGGCCAGATTCAGGGCTTCTTCGACATCCCGACCGACAACCTGCTGCCGGTGCCGCTGCTGGCCCAGGACATCCGCGCCCGCTACGGCAAGACCGACGACCTCTTGATCGTCTCGCCCGACGTCGGCGGCGTGGTTCGCGCCCGGGCCCTGGCCAACCGGCTGACCGCCGACCTGGCCATCGTCGACAAGCGCCGCTCGGGTCCGGGTCAGAGCGAGGTGATGAACATCATCGGCGAGGTCTCCGGCCGCCGCTGCATCCTGTTCGACGACATCGTCGATTCCGCCGGCACCCTGTGCAATGCGGCCAAGGCCCTGACCGAACACGGCGCGACAGAGGTCTCGGCCTATGTCACCCACGGCGTTCTGTCGGGCGCCGCGCCCGAGCGGGTCGCCGCCTCGGTGCTCAAGGAACTGGTGGTCACCGACTCCATCGAGCTGTCGGACACCGCCGCCGCCTGCAAGAAGATCCGGGCCGTCTCCTGCGCCCCGTTGATCGGCGAGGCCATCCGCCGGATCGCCAACGAGGAGTCGGTGTCGAAGCTGTTCGACTGAGGCCGCCGCCCCCTCGAATCACAGTCCCGATCTGTTTACCTCCGGCCCACCCTTCGCGTGCTAAGAGAGCCTCTGGCCCGCGGTGTCACATTCTCGCCGCTCAGGCGCGTTCTATTGACTTGGTCCGGATGTGACGGGGAAGCTGTGTTCATGAAAAATCTCCTTCCCGCGCGTTTCGCGCCGGCGCTTGCCGCTTTCGCCCTCGCGGCCGTTCTGGCCGGCTGTGGTCCCGTCGACAGCGGCACGCCGCCGCCGCCGCCGGCGCCGCCCGCGCCGCCGCCGATCACCCTGGCGCCCAGCCTGATCCAGGAAGCCAGCGCCTGGCGCGGCTACATGATGCGCGCCAACGCCATCTCGCCCGACTTCCAGAGCGGCGAGCAGATCCAGATCTCGCTGCGCACCGCCGCGGCCTATGAGCCCAAGCAGTTCCTGCGCGGGGCCGTGGCCTACGCCGCCATCGTGGCGCTGCAGGACCCGACCTTCGTCGCCGAGTTGCGCAAGGTCGCCGCCGATCCGGCCCAGCGCATCGCCATGCGCGACCAGCTGATCTCCAACCCGAACATGGCCACCATCCTGCCGGGCGCCGAGAGCGCCGCCGGCCTGATCCTGCAGGCCCTCGGCAATGAAGGCCAGCGGATGGTCATCAACGGCCGCGCCGTGAAGCAGGCCGCCTATTCCGTGCAGCACAGCGCCTGGTCCAAGGTCTCGGTGCCGGATCGCGAAGGCCGGCTGATCGCCGCCAAGTCCCTGTCGGCCACGCCGATGACCGGCGACGCCGCCGACCTGATGCTCATGCAGCAGGCCAGCACCGGCCCCGCCGCCGCCACCCAGCTCGGACTGACCGCCGTCAGCGCCCCGCCGCCCTGGTCGCCGCTGGTCGTGCGCGGCCTGACGCTGGCCGCCCTGGCCGCGATCGGCGAGGCGGGCGACCAGAACCTCAACGCCATCACCACCCTGTCGGCCGAGCCGAACGCCGCCTACTGCCTGAACATGGCCAAGCTCAACCTCTATCAGTGCCTGGCCGTGTCCAAGCCGCACTACGAGGACATCTTCTGCCTTGGCCAGCACATCCTGATCGATACCGGGTCGTGCATGGTGAAGTGGTCGGGCGCGACGATGCCGCCCGAACCGATCCGCGAACCGGTCGTGGCGCCGAGCGGTCCGAAGAAGAAGACGGCCGCCGCGACGCCGGCGAAGAAGCCTCCCGTCCGGCGTTAAGACTCTTCGGCGGGCGGCGTTGCGCCGTCCGCTGAAAGCGTGTATCGAGCCCCACCCTGAATTCACCGACCGTCGCCGCGCGGAAACTGTCTGCCGCGGCGACTTCGTTTTGAGAACCGTAAGACCATGGCCGAGATCGTCCTGAACGTCGAAGTCCGCGACCGCACCGGCACGGGCGGCGCCCGTGAAGCCCGCCGCGCCGGCAAGGTGCCGGGCATCCTGTACGGCGGCCCCAAGGGCCCCGTCGCGATCTCGGTGAAGTCCAACGAGTTCCGCAAGTCGCTCCACACCGGTCAGCTGCACGGCCACCTGGTGACGCTGAAGTACGGCGACGAGAGCCAGCCGGTCATCGCCAAGGACATCCAGTTCCATCCGGTGACGGACGAGCCGGTCCACTTCGACCTGCTGCGCGTCGAGGAAGGCTCCACCGTCCGCATCGCCATCCCGGTGCACTTCAAGAACCAGGACATCTGCCCGGGCCTGAAGGCCGGCGGCTCGCTGGAAATCGTGCGTCACGACGTCGAGCTGAACTGCCCGGCCGACGCCATTCCCGAAGAGCTGGTCTACGACCTCAGCAAGAGCCAGCTGGGCGACACCATCCGCATCGGCGAGATCACCCTGCCCAAGGGCGTGACCCCGGTCGTCGCCGACCGCGACTTCGTGCTCGCCACGCTGAAGGTGTCCTCGGCCGGCATGTCCGAGATCGCCGCCGGTGAAGGCGAAGCCGAAGCCTGATCAGGCCTCGCATCGTTATCTGGAAACGGGCGGGCCTTGGCTCGCCCGTTTTCGTTTGAGCCCCCGCCCGCAACCGCCGCAGGGAGATCGACATGACGCTGATCCTCGCCGGCCAGGGCAATCCCGGGGGCAAGTACGAGAAGAACCGCCACAACGTCGGCTTCATGGCGCTGGACGCCATCGCCCGCCGCTGGGCCACAGCGCCCTGGCGCGCGCGGTTCCAGGGACTGGCCTGCGAAGGTCAGGTCGATACGCCGGGCGGCCCGGTGAAGCTGCTGATGCTCAAGCCGCAGACCTATTACAACGAGAGCGGCCGGTCGGTCGGCGAGGCGGTGCGGTTCTTCAAGCTCAAGCCCGCGGACGTCATCGTCTTTCATGACGAGATTGACCTGGCGCCCGGCCGCTTCCGCATGAAGACCGGCGGCGGCGCGGCGGGCAACAACGGCATTCGCTCGGTCACCGCCCAGGTCGGCGCCGACTTCCGCCGGGCCCGCATCGGCGTGGGCCACCCCGGCGACAAGGACGCGGTGATGCACTACGTGCTCAGCGACTTCCACAAGGTCGACAGGGTCTGGCTGGACCCGATGCTCGACGCCCTCGCCGACGCCCTGCCCTTCGCCGCCGCCGGCGATGACGATCGTTACCAGGCCGAGGTGATGCGCCTGGCTCCGGCCGCCAAGGCCGATCCGCGCAAGCCGCCGCGCGACGGCGACGCCTGACGACAATCCCGCGCCAATCGGCTATAGGCGCGCCACCCCTTCGTTCGAGAGTTCCATGGCCCTGAAAGTCGCGATCGTCGGCCTGCCCAACGTGGGCAAGTCGACCCTGTTCAACGCCCTGACCCAGACGGCGTCGGCCCAGGCCGCCAACTATCCGTTCTGCACCATCGAGCCGAACACCGGCGACGTGGCCGTGCCCGAGCCGCGGCTGGAAGTGCTGGCCGACATCGTCGGGTCCAAGGAAATCATCCCCTCCCGCATCAACTTCGTCGACATCGCCGGCCTCGTGCGCGGCGCGTCGAAAGGCGAAGGCCTGGGCAACCAGTTCCTGGCCAACATCCGCGACTGCGATGCGGTGGCGTTCGTCGCCCGCTGCTTCGAAGACACCGACATCACCCACGTCGAGGGCCGCATCGACCCGCTGTCGGACCTCGACATCATCGAGACCGAGCTGATGCTCGCCGACCTCGAGAGCCTCGAAAAGCGCAAGCCGAACGTCGAGAAAAAGGCCAAGTCGGGCGGTGACAAGGAGGCGGCCAACACGCTGCGTCTGATCAACATCGCCCTTGAGCAGCTGAGCAATGGCCGGCCGGCCCGCGCCGCCGAGATCAGCAAGGATGACTACAAGGCCTGGCACATGCTGCAGCTGCTGACCTCGCTGCCGGCGCTGTACGTCTGCAACGTCGACGAAGGCTCGGCCGACAAGGGCAACGCCTTCTCCGACAAGGTCGCTGAGCGGGCCAAGGCCGACAACGCCAAGAGCGTGGTCATCTCGGCCCAGATCGAGAGCGAGATCGCCCTGCTGGACCCGGCCGAGCGTAGCGAGTTCCTCGAGACGTTGGGACTGCATGAGCCCGGCCTCAACCGCCTGATCCGTGAGGCCTACGCTTTGCTGGGCCTGCAGAGCTACTTCACCGTCGGCCCCAAGGAAGCACGCGCCTGGACCATCGAGGTCGGCTGCACCGCGCCCCAGGCCGCCGGCGTGATCCACAACGACTTCGAGAAGGGCTTCATCCGCGCCGAGACCATCGCCTACGACGACTTCGTC
>CAZISF010000019.1:15916-37494 GCA_964541915.1 uncultured Caulobacter sp. | reverse complement strand
AACATCTTCGCCGTGGCGACGGGGATCGAGGAGCACGACAACTACGCCGTCGACTTCATCGAGGCGACGCGGCGCATCAAGCAACTGCTGCCCTATGCGCGGGTGTCGGGCGGGGTGTCGAACGTGTCGTTCAGCTTCCGTGGCAACGAGCCGGTGCGCCGGGCGATCCACAGCGTGTTCCTGTATCATGCGATCAACGCCGGCATGGACATGGGCATCGTCAACGCCGGCGACCTGCCGGTCTATGACGACATCGAGCCGGAGCTGCGCGAGGCCGTCGAGGACGTGATCCTCAACCGTCGTCCGAAGGCCGGCGGCTCTCAGACCGAACGGCTCGTGGATCTGGCCCCGAAGTACAAGGGCGACGGCAGCAAGGTTCAGGTCGCCGACCAGGCCTGGCGTTCGCTCCCCGTGGCCGAGCGGCTGGCCCATGCGCTGGTCAATGGCATCACCGAGTTCATCGACGCCGACACGGAAGAGGCGCGGCTGACCGTGGAGCGGCCGCTGCACGTGATCGAAGGCCCGCTGATGGACGGGATGAACATCGTCGGCGACCTGTTCGGGGCCGGAAAGATGTTCCTGCCGCAGGTGGTCAAGTCGGCCCGGGTGATGAAGCAGGCCGTGGCCTGGTTGATGCCGTTCATGGAGGCCGAGAAGGAAGGCAAGCCGCGCGAGCAGGCCGGCCGGATCCTGATGGCCACGGTGAAGGGCGACGTCCACGACATCGGCAAGAACATCGTCGGCGTGGTCCTGCAGTGCAACAACTACGAGGTCATCGACCTCGGCGTGATGGTGCCGGCCGACCGGATTCTGGACGAGGCCAAGGCCCACAACGTCGACATCATCGGCCTGTCGGGCCTGATCACTCCGTCGCTGGACGAGATGGTCTTCGTCGCCGCCGAGATGGAGCGGCGCGGCTTCGACATCCCGCTGCTGATCGGCGGGGCGACGACCAGCAAGACCCATACGGCGGTGAAGATCGCCCCGGCCTATCGCGCGGCTTCCACCACCTATGTGCTGGACGCCAGCCGGGCGGTGGGGGTGGTCTCTCAGCTACTGTCGAAGACCGACAAGGCGGCCTTCGAAGCCCAGACCCGCGCCGACTATGTGAAGGTCCGCGAGCAGTTCGCCCGGGGCCAGGAGCAGAAGACCCGCACGCCGATCGCCCGGGCGCGGGCCAACCGCTTCGCGATCGATCTGGCCGGGTCGCCGCCGCCGAGGCCGAGCTTTACCGGCACGCGAGCGTTTGACTCCTATGATCTGAAAACACTGGCGAACTACATCGACTGGACACCGTTCTTCGCCAGCTGGGAGCTGGTCGGGCGGTTCCCCGACATTCTGACGGACGACGTGGTCGGCGCGGCCGCCAGCGACCTGTGGAAGGACGCCCAGGTCATGCTCGCGAAGATCGTCGAGGAGAACTGGTTCCAGGCCCGCGGCGTGGTCGGCTTCTGGCCGGCGCAGTCGGACGGCGACGATATCGTGGTCTATGCCGACGAGAGCCGCACGACGGAGCTGGCGCGGCTACATACCTTGCGTCAGCAGATGGCCAAGACCGGCGACAAGGCCAACGCGGCCCTGTCCGACTTCGTCGCCCCGATCGGCGGCCCGGCGGACTGGATCGGCGGTTTCGCGGTCACCGCCGGTCATGGCGAACCGGAGATCGCCAAGCGCTTCAAGGACGCCGGCGACGACTATTCCGCCATCCTCGCCGCCGCGCTTGCCGACCGCCTGGCGGAAGCCTTCGCCGAGGCCATGCACCACCGCGTGCGGACCGAGCTGTGGGGTTATGCGCCGGACGAAGCCTTCGATCTCGACCATCTCATCGGCGAGCGCTATCGCGGCATCCGCCCGGCGCCGGGCTATCCGGCTCAGCCGGACCACACCGAAAAAGCCACGTTGTTCAAATTGTTGGACGCGGAGGCTCAGACCGGCATGAGGCTGACGGAGAGCTTCGCCATGAGCCCGGCGGCGGCGGTCAGCGGCCTCTATTTCAGCCATCCGGACGCCCACTACTTCGGCGTCGGGCGCATCGACCGCGACCAGGTCAGCGACTACGCCGCCCGTAAGGGCTGGGACCTGGCGACGGCGGAACGCTGGCTGGCCCCGATCCTGGCGTACGATCCGGATGCAGCCGGCAGGGACGCGGCGGCCTAGAGACCGCGTCCTTCGACAGGCCAGCCGCTACTGCGCGCCGCGCAGAACAGGCTTCGCGCCCTTGCCCCTTTTCGCACGCGCCGGCGCCGGAGCGGTCGGAGCGGCAGCTTCTGGAGGCGCCGTCGCGGCCGGCGCGGCCGGCGCCGGCAGCAGGTCATCGATGGCGCTGGACGCCGCCGGGGCCGCTTCCGGGGTCGCCGGGCCTTCGGCAGGGGCCGATGCAGGGGAGTCGACGGTCGTCGCGGGGGCGTCACCACCGTCCGCCTGCGATGGCGCGGCGACGGGCTCGCCCTCGGGGGCGGGGGCCGCCGGGACAGGGTCCGCCTCCGTCGCCGCGACGAAAGGGTCCGCTGGCGCGGCCACAGGCGCGGATCCCACCACGACCGGCTTCACGTTGTAGGTCAGGGCCTGGCCGAGCAGCAGCGACCGGGCTTCCAGCGTCTTCGCCGTTTCTCCGCATTTCGCGGGCGGCGACCAGGACATCCAGAACTGGGCGAGCTGGGCCTTGGGCACACTGGTCGCCCCGGTCCAGACGGCCCGGCCGCGACGGATGGCGTCGGCGCCCTGGGTCTGGATCGGCGACGGACTGGCCTTCTCGGCCGCCTGCATCGCGCGCACGAACAGGAGGATGTCCTGTTTCGCCTCGTCCCGCTGGGCCGGATAGACCTTGCTGAGGTTTTCCTCGGTGCCGGGCGTGGGCCAGGCCCGTTCGATGCGCGTCACTTCCGGCATGGCGAGGTCGTAGAGCTCGACGTAGGCGGAGATGGCGCCGTAGCACCAGCCGACATAGCCATAGTCATCGGTCGGGGCCGAGACAGCGCCGCCCTGGATCGGAAGCGCGGCGACGTCCTGCTTGCGTGGCACGGCCGTGGCCATGGGGCCGTCGGAAGCGCCGGCGGCGGCATCCTGGGCGAACAGGGCGAGGGCGAAGAAGAGCGGGGCCATTCAAGGTCCTGAAAAAAGTTGCGTCAGGCGTCGTCGCCGATCGGATGACCGAAACCACCGCCCCCCGGGGTCTCGATCTCGACAACGTCGCCCGGCCGCACGGAAATCGAAAAGCAGCCTGTAAGTTCCCTTACAGCGCCGTCGGCGGTTCTCAAACGCTGGCGGCCGGAAAGCGCGGCGCCACCGCCACAGATTCCCTGCGGACTGTGGCTTCGGCGTGACGAGAGCAGGGCGACTTCCATCGGCGCGAGGAAGCGCATGTGGCGCACCGCGCCGTCGCCGCCGCGATGCTGACCCTCGCCCCCGGATCCGGCCCGGGTGTGGAAAGTCTCGACCCGCACGGGAAAGCGCCGCTCGAGGATTTCCGGGTCGGTCAGTCGACTGTTGGTCATGTGGCTGTGGACCGCGCTGGTTCCGGTCCGCCGCATCGTCGCGCCCGCGCCGCCGCAGATGGTCTCGTAATACTGCCGGTCCTCATCGCCGAAGGTGAAGTTGTTCATCGAGCCCTGGCTGTTGGCCATGACGCCAAGGGCCGCATAGAGGGCGTCGACCACATGCTGGCTGGTCTCGACATTGCCGGCGACCACGGCGGCCGGCGGTTCGGGGTCAAGCATCGAGCCATGCCGGGTGATGATCTTCAGCGGCGTCAGGCAGCCCGCGTTGAGCGGGATGTCGTCGTCGACCAGGCTACGGAAGACGTAGAGCGCGGCCGCGTCGACAATGGCCGAGGGGGCGTTGAAATTGCTCGTCAGCTGATCAGCCGAGGCGCTGAAGTCGAGCACCGCCTCGCCTGCCGCGGCGTCGACCTTGATGGTGACGACGATCTCGCCGCCGCCGTCCATCGGCACGCGGGCCTCACCGTCCTGCAGTTTCGTCAGGGCCCGGCGTACGGCCTGCTCGGCGTTCTTCTGCACGAAGGTCATGTAGCGGGCGACGGCTTCGGCGCCGTAGGCCTCGATCATCGCCGCAACCGATGCGGCGCCGGCCTGGCAGGCGGCGATCTGGGCCTTGAGGTCGGCGATGTTGCGGGCAGGCGCGCGGGCCGGCCAGCGTCCGGTCAGCAGGGCGGCGCGGGTCTCCGCCTCGAGGAACCGGCCGTCCTTCATGATCGGCACGGCGTCGAGCAGCACGCCTTCCTCGTCGAGCGTCTTCGAGAACGGCGGCATGGAGCCCGGCTGCACGCCGCCGACGTCGGCGTGGTGGCCTCGCGCGGCGACGTAGAAGGCCGGGGGCGCGGCGTCGTCCATGAACACAGGCATGACCACGGTGATGTCGGGCAGGTGGGTGCCGCCGAAGTAGGGATTGTTCAGCGCGAAGGCTTCGCCGGGGCGCAGCACGGGATGGCGCGCGGTCGTCGCCCGCACGCTGGCGCCCATGCTGCCCAGGTGCACCGGCATGTGCGGCGCATTGGCCACCAGCCCGCCGCCCGCGTCGAACAGAGCGCAGGAAAAGTCGAGCCGCTCCTTGATGTTGACCGAATGGGCCGTCCGCTCCAGCGCCGCTCCCATGGCCTCGGCCACGCCCATGAAACGTCGGTTGAACAGTTCCAGGGTGACGGGGTCCGGCGCGTCGGCGGCGATGACGCCGGCGGTCAGCGGCGTGGTGCGGGTCAGGCGGATCAGACCGTCGGGTTCGGCGGTGGCGCGCCAGCCGGCGGCCACGGCGATCTGGGTGTCGGAACGGATGATCAGGGCGGGGCCGTCCAGGTCTTCAAGCGCGCTCGCTTGAACAACAGTCCGCTCATCCCGGCGAAGGCCGGGACCCAGGTGTTTTTGGGGAGATTCTGAGGGGCTTGATGTCTTCGGAAAAAAGCCTGGGTCCCGGCCTTCGCCGGGATGAGCGGTGGAGGATTCCGTTGCCTCCACTTCCACGCTGGCGATCAGGATGGGCCGCTCCGGCTCGACAAAGCCGAAGAGCCGCTGGTGCGCCTCCTCGAAGGCGGCCCTCACGGTGGTGAGGGCGCCAGGAGCGATCGGCAGGGCCGCGTCCGCGCCGTCATAGCGCAGACGCAGGCGTCGCTCCGTGGATCCCGCGGCGGCGCCCTGGGCGGAGAGGGCTGCGCGGGCATCCTGCTCGAGGCGGTCAGCGAGCGCCCCGGCTGCCTTGAGTCCCTCGGCATCGAGGAGTGCTTCCAGCCCGGCTTGACGCATCCCGCCCACGCGCGCCTGACCGATCCCCCAGGCCGACAGCAGGGACGCGTGGCGCGGGCTGAGCACCTCGGTGACTCCCAGCGCGTCGGCGACCTGGCAGCAGACCTGTCCCGCGGCGCCGCCAAACGCCACCAGCGCATGACCGCGCGGGTCGAAGCCGCGTTCAGTGGAGATGCGGCGCACCGCCTGGGCCATCTGTTCGACCGCGACGGCGACGAAGCCCTCGGCGGCGGCCTCGACGGAGAGGCCCATGGCCTCAGCCAGTTCGGCCAGCCGGGCGCGGGCGGCCTCCGTATCCAGGGCGGCATCGCCAGTCGGACCAAACACCGGCGGGAAGAACGCCGGGTCCAGCCGGCCAAGCACCAGATTGGCGTCGGTGACCGTCGCTGGGCCGCCTCGGCCGTAGCAGGCGGGCCCGGGGTCAGCGCCAGCGCTGTCCGGACCCGCCCGGGCGCGGAAGCCGTCGAAGGTCAGGATCGAGCCGCCGCCTGCCGCCACGGTCTCGACGTCGAGCATCGGGCTGCGCAGCTTCGCGCCGGCGACCCTGGCCGCATCGCGTCGCTCCAGCACCCCGGCGAAGCGGCAGACGTCGGTTGAGGTGCCGCCCATGTCGAAGCCGAGCACGGCCTCCACGCCGGCGCTTTCCGCCGTGCGCGCCACCCCGACCACGCCGCCGGCCGGGCCGGAGACCACGGCGTCCTTGCCCCGGAACGCTTCGGCGCGGACCAGCGCCCCGGCCGAGGTCATGAACCACAGCGGAGCGCCTTCCACGGCCCGGGCCACCTGGTCGACATAGGCCCGCAGTACGGGCGTCAGATAGGCGTCGGCCACCGCGGTCTCGGCGCGGGGCACGAAGCGGGGCAGGGGGCTGACTTCGTGGCTGAGGGCGACGTAGTCGAACCCGGCCGCGCGGGCGATCTCGCCGGCGGCCTGTTCATGGGCCGGGTTCAGGTCGCTGTGCAGGAAGGCGATGGCGACGCTGGTGAAGCCGTCGGCGCGGGCGCGGGCCAGATCGTCGGCGAGCTTTCCGGCATTGAGCGCCGCAACGACCGCGCCGTCCGCCGCCAGCCGCTCGTCAGCTTCGATCACCCCGCTGTAGAGCGGGTCTGGCCGGATGATGTCGAGGGCGAACAGGTCGGGCCGCGACTGGTCGCCGATGACCACCGCGTCGGCGAATCCCCGCGTCGTGACCAGCAGCGTTTTCGCCCCCTTGCGCTCCAGCAGGGCGTTGGTGGCCACCGTTGTGCCCATCTTGATCGCCGCGACCCGCCCGGCGGGAAAGGGCGAGCCGGGTTCAACCGCCAGCAGGCGGCGCATCGCCTCGACCGCAGCATCCGGGTAGGACGGCGACGCGGACAGGAGCTTGAGCGTCTGTTCCGCGCCGGCGGGCGTCCGGCCGATCACGTCGGTGAAGGTGCCGCCACGGTCGATCCAGAACGTCCAGCCGGACGTATTTTCGGCAACCGTTGTCATGTCCGCGCCACGATCATAAGCTGCAAGTTGATCCCATGAGTTTCTGGCGCACCATAGCAGGCCTCGCGGCGCGTCGCGTTGACGACGCCGAATGCCCCGACTGTCCTCCCGGCCCCCCGGGCGAGGACCCTGCCTTCACGACCGCTGTCACGGCTCTGGGCGCGAAGCTGGCCAAGGCTGACGGTCGCGCCGACCAGGGCGAGTTCGACGCCTTCTCCACCGTCTTCCAGCCCGACTCGGGTTCCGAGCGCAACGTCCATCGCCTGTACGATCTGGCCCGCCAGACCACGCGGGGATTCGAGAGCTACGCCAAGCGCCTCGCCAAGCGCTACCGGAACTGCCCGCAATTGCTGGAAGATGTGCTCGACGGACTGTTCCATATCGCCAGCTCCGATGGCGCGGTAACGAACGACGAACTGGCCTATCTGGAGACCGTTTCGGACCTGTTCGGCTTCTCGCCGCTGACGTTCAGGCGGTTGAAGGCGACGCACCTGGGCGCCGGGCCCGACGATCCCTATGTGATCCTCGGCGTCCTGCCGGATGCGGCAGACGACGCGGTTCGCGCCGCCTGGCGACAGCGGGTGTCCGACGCCCATCCCGACCGGGCGCGCGGTCGCGGCCTTCCAAGCGAGTTCATCGAGGTGGCGGAAACCAAGACCGCGGCGATCAATGCCGCGTTCGACGCCATCGTCCGGGAGCGTCGGGAACTGGCGCTGGAAGGCGCCCTCTGATCGGGCAGGCGCCGAATTTTCACCCGTTTGACATGTGTTCAGTTGACGTTCAGCGGTTAACGACAAAATAGTAATTCATGGTCGCGCCTTTCGCGGCCCGCCGAGGACAAGATGGACAGACTGAACTCTGCGGGGGGTTCTCGTTCGGCCTTGAGGGGCCTGGCCTGGCTGGCCGGCGCGCTGGCCACCTGCGCCGCGCTCGCTGTCGGCGCGGTGCTGGCCGTCTTCGCCGCCGCGACCGTTGTCCTCATCGCCCTGATGTCCAGCGCCCTGCTGGCGCTCGCCGGGGTCGCGGTCCGCGCCAAGCGCACGGTGCGTTCCCGTCCGGCCGGCGATCCCGACATCATTGAAGCCCGCAATGTCGGCGGCCATTCCTGGGTCGCCTACGGCTGGAACGAGCGCCGCTAGTCGGCGGGTTTCGTCGGGCCGACTCTGTTCGACAGACAGACGACAAACACCGTCACCATCGTGATCGCCACCGGCGCCATGGACAGCGGCGCGGCCAGGTCCAGGGGCGCCAAGGCCCAGATGGCCGCGAACGCGAGTCCCGACAACGCGAAGAGCCGGCCCGACAGGCGCTTGTAGGCCTGCTGTCGCGCGGAGAGCACCGGCAGGGACTTGGGCGTGACATTGCCCTGATAGGCCAGCACCAGGCCGATCATGATCATCGACAGGCGCGTGGCGGTATCCATGCTGATGATCTCACCCTTGCTGAAGGTCGCCACTGCTGCGGCCCCCGCTGAAGTCCCGATCAGGACCGCTGCCTGGATCTGCCCGGATCTGGTGGTTTTCGTCATGGCTCGGAGGCCTTTCCTGATGGGGCCGGGGCTGCGTTAGTCAGCGGCCTTCGCGGCCCGGTTCCGCGTGGACAGGCAGTAGCTGATCACCGCGACGCCCGCGCCAAGGATCGGGACGATGGACCAGAGGTTGGCCACGTCGATCGGCGCGAACATCCAGATCCCCGTATAGGCGAGCCCGGATACGAAGAAGGCCCAGCCGGTCAGGCGATTGATGGCCCGCTTCCTGGCTGACGCCGTCGGCGCCTCCTTCGGGGTTGCGTTGCTTTGCCAGGCGGTGAGCAGGCCGATCGAGGCCATGAGCACCCGCGTCGTGAGATCCTTGCTGATGATTCCGGTCTTGTGGAGCGCGGTCGCCGTCGCGGCGACCACGAACATGGCGCCGACCTGCATCAGGGCGGACTTGATGGATTTCTTCATGACGATTGCGCCTTCTTCCTGATGGCGGGGGGCGGGGGAGCGCGGCCGCCGGTCGGCTCCGCGCCCAGTCCAAAGGTGTTGGCAAACCCCATCAGCGCCTCTTCGAGCACCGAGAGCTTGAGGTAGTAGGTGATTGATTTTCCGGACTTCTCGGCGTGGATCAGGTCCGCTTCCTTCAGAACCGCGAAGTGGGCTGACATCGTCGGCTTGGACACGTCGAACTGGTCGGCGAGATCGCCGGCGGTCATCGGTCCGGCCCGCAGGAGCTGGAGCACCCGGCGCCGGGTCGGATCTGAAAGGGCCTTGAAGACACTGCTCATGAATCGATGGTTAGCTAAACATCGAAATGAGTCAAGCGCGTCGCCGGCCTCCGCAACGTCACGCTTGCACCGCCGCGCGCCGCGCCGCATTGTCGCGCCTTCAAACAAGCGTTCGGGAGCGGAAAAATGATTGGCGTCGTAGCGACTTTGACGGTGGCCGAGGGCAAGGGCCCCGACCTGGAAAAGGTGTTCGCGGACCTCGCGGCCAAGGTGAAGGCCAATGAGTCCGGCTGCCTGATGTACCAGCTGACCAAGAGCCGCACCGAGCCCAACGTCTACAAGGTGCTTGAGCTCTACGCCTCCCAGGACGCCCTGACGGCGCACGGCGGCACCGACTACTTCAAGGCGGCTGGCCCCGGCATCGGCGCCTGCCTCGGCGGCCGTCCGTCCATCGAATACCTCGACGCGGTCTGATCCCGATGGACCTCGCGTTTTCGGATGACGACAAGGCCTTCCAGCGCGAGGTCCGCGACTGGATCGCCGAGAACTACGACGACGACCTGCGCCGGATGATGAGCCAGTCGAAGAACGGCTATCTCAACAAGGCCGGCCAGGTGAAGTGGCAGAAGAAGCTGGCGTCGAAGGGCTGGGCGACAGTCAACTGGCCGGTCGAGTACGGCGGCCCCGGCTTCACCCCATCCCAGGCCTATATCTACAACATGGAGATGAGCCTGGCCGGCGTGCCGACCGCTTCGCCCATGGGCCTTAAGATGGTCGCGCCGGTGATCATGGCGTTCGGCACGGACGAGCAGAAGGCGCAGCATCTGCCGCCGATCATCAACTCCGATCTCTGGTGGTGTCAGGGCTATTCCGAGCCCGGCTCGGGGTCGGACCTCGCCAGCCTGCAGATGAAGGCCGAGCGGGACGGCGACGACTATGTCCTCAACGGCTCCAAGATCTGGACCACGCATGCCCAGTGGGCCGACTGGATGTTCTGTCTGGTCCGCACGGACAACAGCGGCAAGCCGCAGAACGGCATCAGCTTTCTGCTGCTGCGGATGGATTCGCCGGGCATCTCGGTGAAGGCCCTGCCGACGCTCGACGGTCCCGCGACCAACGAGCAGGAGATCAACCAGGTCTTCTTCGACAACGTCCGGGTGCCGGTCGCCAACCGCATCGGCGAAGAAGGCAAGGGCTGGACCTACGCCAAGTACCTGCTCGAATTCGAGCGCGGCAACGCCTATGCGCCGGGGCTGATGAACCAGCTCCAGAAGGTGCGCAAGATCGCCTCTGCCGAGCTGGGCTACGGCGGCGAGCCGCTGATCCGCGACCGCGACTTCCAGCGCAAGCTGGCCGAGATGGAGATCCGCATCGAGTCGCTCAACGCCACGGAGATGCAGATCTTCTCGGCAATGGGCTCGGGCAAGCCGGTCGGTCCGGCTTCCTCTATGCTCAAGTGCGCGGGCTCCGAGGCGCAGCAGGCGATCACCGAACTGGCCCTGGAAGCGGTCGGCGGCTACGCCACGCCGTTCGTCCAGGACACCTGGGCGATGACCAACGATCCCCGCCCCGGCCCCGACTACGCCGCGCCGGTCGCGCCCAGCTACTTCAACTACCGCAAGGCCTCGATCTACGCCGGCTCGAACGAGATCCAGCGCAACATCATGGCCAAGCTGGTGCTCGGCCTCTGATCCAGCCGTCAGGGCAATGAAAAAGGGCGGAGCGCCTGGCGCTCCGCCCTTCGTCGTTTCTGGCTGCTGACGGCCCTAGCGTGCGGTCACGAAGGCCGAGGACACCCAGCCGCGGTTGCCGTGCTCGTCGTCGACTTCCATCCAGACGCCATTGCGGCCGCCGGTCGGATAGAGGATCGCCCCGGTGGGCACGTTCAGCACCATCGACGCCGTCGGACTCGGGCCCGAGCGCATCGGCATGGACTGGGTCGCCACCATGGCGGCTGGTCCAGCGTTGGCCGAGGCGTCGGCCCCGGTCGGCATGGCGCCGGACTGCGCGTAGTGGATCAGGTCGACAAAGGCGTTGAAGTAGGCCGCCGTGATGACCTTGCCGATCTCGGTGTTGCTGTAGCCGCCGCCGGCCGCCGCGCCGAAGCCCGTGCTGCCCAGCGCGCCGCCGCCGACGCCGAAGCCGATGTCGGTCTTCTTGGCCGTGCCCTCGGCGACATAGATCTGTTCGGTGGTGCGGGCGTCGACCACGGTGATGATCACCTGGGCTTCGGACTTCTTGGTCCGCAGCTGGCCGGCCAGGGCGCCGAAGCCGCCGGGAATCACGCTGCCGGCGATCGCGCCGATGGCGCTGCCGCCCGAGTTCGAGTTGGAGTTGGCGATGTCCGGCACAAGGAAGAAGTCAGCGGAGACAACCTGACCCCGGCCGATGTTGGAGCCGCGGGCCAGCTCGCCCGATCCGGCGAGGTCGCGTTCCTGACCACGCATCGCCAGGCCGGCGTTGCGGTCGACGACGCGGAAGCAGCCGGAGCGCGAGGCGAACAGCTTGATCAGCACTTCGGGGCTGGAAAGGCCCAGCTCGGTCCACCAGCGATTGTCCGGTTCCTGGATGGCGATCACGCCCAGCGGCCGGTCGCACTTCGGCATTTCCGGAGTGGCCGCGTTGGCCGGCGGCTTCTTGTCCATCCCGTACTGCGCCAGCGCAGGGCTGGCCGGGGCCAGGACCATCGTCGCCAGGGCAAGCCCTACGACGCCATCGATAATCTTGCGCACTGTTCCCTCCAGGGTTTCCCAAATTGCGTTCGACTGGCCGGTTTCGGACCCGGAACGGCCCGTCAAGCCGTCCGACGCCGCGACCATGAAGTCAAGCCTCCGGCCATGTCAGCGGACTGTGACGCTAACGCGCCGTCGAGACGTCCCCCATTGGGGGGGACGGTTCAGGCATTGGCGACCAGATCGGCGATCACGGCGGGGTGGGTGAAATAGACCAGGAGGCCAGCGTCATCGATGACATCGAATCGTACGTTAGGCAGGCCTCCCCAAACCTCCCGGGCGTCCGGCAGCACGAGGTGATTGCACTCCGCGACCGTCCAGCGCTCGCCGCCGACGTTGGAAGGCACCCGCCAGCCGTCCACGAACGCGCGATGCTCCGCGGAAAATCCCTGGCTGGAGCGTGCGAACATGCTCTGGGCGTCGCGCACCAGGGCGTCCATGACTCCCGGGGTCTTGAGCGCCAGTTGATCGCAGGGGAGGTGGGCGAGGGACTGGCGCATGACCTTTTCCATCAGATCCGTGCGCGTCTGCCGCCGGAGGATTTCTCCGACCAGGTCGATCATGTTCGGATTTTCAACGAACGCCCGCGACAACACGCCCATCATCGACGTCGGCAGCCGCACCGACGGCAGCTTGTCCTCGCTCTGGGGCCATTTCGGATTGACCGCGATGCCCGCGAGGACCCGGTCCGGGTGCAGACTGGCGAACAGCAGGCCGGTCGGCGTGCTGGAGTCACGCATCAGAAGCTTGGCCTTGTCGATCCGCAAGGCGTCCATGACCCTGGCCATGTCGTCCGCGCCCTGCTCGAGATAGGGGCCGGCGGCCACGTCGGTCAGGCCGTAGCCGGGCCGCTGCGGAACCAACGGTCTGTATCCGCGGGCGTGCAGGGCGACGACCAGCGCGGGCGGCAGGCGTCGGCCGGTGGTCGCCCCGTGCATCACCAGAACAGGCTTTCCACTTCGGGGGCCATAGTCCGTGACGGCGATGCGACGTTCCTGCGAGGCCACGATGCGCAGGCGACCATTGGGATCAGCCGGCTCCAGCACGGTCTCCGCGGCGCCCGACAGCACGGCCAGGGCACTGCTTTCGGCGGCCAGCCTGACCAGGTCCCGGGCCTTGTTGACCCCGGTCTTGGCGAAAACGGCCTTCAGTTGGCCGCGCACCGTGGCGTCCTTGACGCCCAGTTGCGCTGCGACCTCGCGCGCCGTCAGGCCCAGCGCGAAGCGGGCCGCGGCCCGGGCTTCGGCTGCGGTCGCGCCGAAGGAGGTGGCCAGAACCGCTTCGAGCGCCGGCGGTGTCGCGTGGTCCCCGCACATCAGGTCCATCATGCGGCGGACGAGATCCGGCGAACGACGGGCGCCCGCCTTTTTCATCGCCTTCTTGAGGGCCTCGCGCGCTGTTTCGCGCCCCACGCCGATGCGGGCGGCGGCGGTATCCAGATTGGGCGCGTCGAGCAGGGCCTCGGCCAGTCGCGCCTCGAGCGGCGTCAGGCCAAACGCCTCGGAGGCCCGAGCGGCGAGGTCGCTCGCGCGCGAAGGCGCGAAACACAGCAGGGCGACCCGTCGCGCCGATCCGGTCATGGCCGAACGGCAGGCCTCGGGCAGGGGCCAGCCAGCCGCCGCGACGCCGACACCGGCACAGGTCGCCAGCGCGGCGCCATGGCCGTCCTCGACGAGCCCGGAGGCCTGACCGTCATGGACCGCCAGTCGGATCAACCGTCTGAAGGCGGACATATCGGGCTTTTCGCCGAACCACTTTGAGAACAGCTCGTCGGCCAGCGCGAGTTCGCCGCTCGCCTCGACGATGGCGACACCGATGGCGGATCGTGGCGCGACAGTGGCCGAGCCCTGACCCGCGTCGAACTGGGCCGCTTCGGTCAAGGCCGCTGTCAGGGCTTCGGGATCGCGATCAAGAGCCCAGGCCATCGCCGCCCAGTCTTCAAGGATCGCCTGGGACGGTCGGCCCTCAGCCAGCCGCGCCCGCAGGATATCCGGGAAACCATACTCGAGCGCTTTCAACACGACTCAGCCTCCATCCGGATCCCTCGACCGGATGCGTGATCACTATAACGCACAACGGGTTCCGGAGCACAAAGCTCTTGGGGCGGAATACTCCCCATAGTCGGTAGGAGAATTTCTGCGTGGCGGCTGTTTCGAACAGGCGTTTAAACCAAAGGTCTGAATCACCCGGAGCCGCCCGTGTCCACCAATCCCCTCTTCCAGCCGATCACGATCAAGTCGCTGACCCTGAAGAACCGAATTGTCATGGCGCCCATGACCCGGTCCTTTTCACCGGATGGCGTGCCGACCGCCGATGTCGCGGCCTACTATGCCCGCCGCGCTCACAACGCGGTGGGCCTGATCGTCACCGAGGGCACCGGTGTTGGCCGCCCCGCGTCGCTCAATGACCGTAACGTGCCCCGCTTCCACGGAGACGCTGAACTCGCCGCCTGGAAGACGGTCTCCGACGGCGTTCACGCCGAAGGGGGCAAGATCGCGCCGCAGCTCTGGCACGTCGGCGCGGTGCGCTCGCAAGACCCGACCTGGAGCCCGGAAGGCGGCTACGACAGTCCGTCGGGGCTTTCCAGTCCGGGCCGCCAGTTCGGCGAGGCGATGAGCGATGAAGACGTCGCCGACGCGGTCGACGCTTTCGCCAAGGCGGCCGGCGCGGCCAAGGCGCTGGGCTTCGACTCGATCGAACTGCACGGCGCGCACGGCTATCTGATCGATCAGTTCTTCTGGAACGGCGTCAACCTGCGCACCGATCGCTGGGGCGGCGAGACCCTCCCCGAGCGTGCGCGATTCGCCGCCGAAATCCTGAAGTCTGTCCGCCGCGAGGTCGGCGAGGACTATCCGGTGATCATCCGCCTCTCGCAGTGGAAGCAGCAGGACTTCAACGCCCGGCTGGCGGAGACGCCCGCCGATATGGAGGCCTGGCTGCAGCCCCTGGCCGACGCCGGGGCGGATGTCTTCCACTGCTCGCAGCGTCGGTTCTGGGAGCCGGAGTTCGAGGGCAGCGACCTGAACTTCGCCGGCTGGGCCAAGAAGCTGACCGGCAAGCCGACGATCACCGTCGGGTCGGTAGGCCTGACCGGCGAGTTCATCGCCTCCTGGGGCGGCGAGGCCAGCGAGCCCGCCTCGCTGGACAACCTGATCGAACGCATGGATCGGGGCGAGTTCGACATGGTCGCCGTCGGCCGGGCCCTGCTGCAGGATCCCGAGTGGGTGGTGAAGGTCCGCGACGGCCGCACCGCCGACCTGGCGAAGTACGATCGCTCGGCGCTCGGCGTGCTTTACTAGCCGGGTTGGGGACATGTACCGACGGTACGTGTCCCCGCTGGAGACCCGCCATGCTGACCGACATCGACCGTATCCTGCTGGCCACGCCTGACGCTGTCGGTTCGGCCATGCCGTGGCGCGACCTGCTGGGGGCCGAGTTCGTCGGCCGGGACCGGCTGGACAGCCTCGGCGCCCAGCGGATGACGCTGCGGGTCGGGACCACGGATATCGAGTTTCTGGAACCGGACGGGACCGGCGTCGTCGCCGACGAACTTGCCCGGCGTGGACGCGCGCATCTGTTCGCCGCCGGGGCCCAGAGCGAGGACGCCGTCGGCGTCGCCCGCCACGCGGCCGATGCGGGTGCGGCCTGCGTCGAGGCCGATGACCGCCACTATGTGACCGTCAGCATCGAGGGCGCGCCGATCCGGTTCGTCGTCTCGCCGACGGCGGAGCGGATGGCCGCGGGAAACGTCGACTTCCTCTACGAGGCCACCGTGCTGGCGGCGGACCAGGCCGCGGCGGTCGATCTGATCGCGCGCACCTTCAATCTCGATCGCAGCGCCTTCACGACGATCACGTCAGAAGCCTTCGGCTACACCGGCGTGCTGACCCTGTTTCATCCGGACAGGCTTCACCGGTTCGAGGTCATCACGCCGATCGACATGGACAAGACCATGGGCCGCTACTACCGGCGGGAAGGGGCGTCCTACTACATGGCCTTCGCCGAGAGCGACGCGATGCCGTTGATTGAACGGTTGGCCGTCGAGGCCGGGGCCGGGATCACGCTGGATCGGCCGGATGGCCGCGACCCGTCTCTGACCGCCGACCAGCTATGGCTGCATCCGGCGACGCTGGGCGGGATGATGTTGGGCGTATCCCGGCCGAGCATGGCCTGGCGCTGGTCCGGCAAGCCTGAACGCGTCGAACCCGTCTAGCCCGACACTGCCCGGGCCAGATGGTCCGCGAACAGCGCGACCACCGCCTCGGGATGTGAATGATAGGCCAGCAGGCCGGCGTCCGGCAGGACCTCGAACCGGGCGCGGGGCAGGGCGGCGAACGCCGCTTCGACGCCGGGCATGGCCAGAGGGCCGCACTCCACGACGAGCCACGGGGCGTCGCCGGACAGCGCCGGCGGCTCCCAACCCCGGGCGTAGAGACCCTGCTCCTGGGCGAAGCCGTGGCTGCCCCGGGCGGCCATCGCCTGGATGTCGCGCACCATGCTGGTCAGGACGCCGGGCCGATCAAGCGCCTCGCGGTCGGCGGCGACATGACTGGCCGAGCGCCGGACGATCCGCGACATCAACTCGGTGCGGGTCTGGCGGCGCATCATCTCGCTGAACACGGTGACCAGTTCAGGCCGCGCCACAAAGGCCCGGGTGACGGCGCCCATCACGGTTTCCGGGCTGCGCACGCCGTGTCCCGGCCAGCGCGGATTGATCAGCAGCCCGGCCGAGATGCGCGCCGGATGCCGCTGGGCGAAAGCCAGGCCGGCCGCCACGCCGTCGTCGCGGACCAACAGCGCTGTAGTCTTCAGCCGCAGGGCGTCGAGCACGGCCCCCATGTCGTCGGCGGCGGTGTCGAGATAGTCGCCGGTCGCCAGGTCAGTCAGGCCATACCCCGGGCGTTGCGGCACGACAGGCCGGTATCCCCGTCGGTGCAGGGCCGCGACGAACGCCGGCGGAAGGGTCCTGCCCGTGATCGTGCCGTGCGGAACCAGCACCGCTTTGCCGCCGCGCGGTCCATAGTCCCAGAAGGCGACCCGGCGCCCGTCCCGCTGCAGCGCCAGTCGGAGGCGTCCAGCCAGTCCTTCGACCTCGGCCACGGTTTCGGAGGTGCGCGCCATCGAGTCGAGCGCCCCGGCCTCGACCGCAAGACGCACGAAGTCCTTGGCCTTGCTGACGCCGGCCTTGGCGTAGACCGCCTTGAGCTGCCCCCGGATCGTGCTCTCCGCGGTCCCCATGACGTCCGCGACCTCCTTCGCTGTCTGGCCACGGGCGAACAGCGCCGCGGCGCGCGCTTCGGCCGGGGTAGCGCCGAAGTTCGTGACGAACACCTCGGCCAGATCCGGCGGTTCGGGTTGCTCGCCGCACATCAGGTCGAGCATCAGCCGGACGAGGTCGGAGGAGCGCCGGGCTCCGGTCTTTCGCTGGGCGCCCCGGATCGCGTCACGCGCTGTCTCGCGGCCCACGCCGACCCGGTCCGCCGCCGCTTCAAGGCCCGGCGCATCGAGCAGGGCCTCCGCCAGTCGTGACTCCAGCGGCGTCAGGCCGAAGGCGAGGGCCGCCCGGGCCGCCAGGTCGCTGACCCTCGATGGCGCGAAGCCCAGCAGCGCCATGCGCCTGGGATCGGCCGCCAGCAGATCGAGCGCTTCGGCCGGCAATGGCCAGCGCAGCGCCATCAGGGCATTGGCCGCGCAGCCGGCGATGACCACCCCGTCGACCGCCTCGAGAAGTCCGGAGGCCTGACCCGCCTTGCCGGCGAGTCGGAGCAGCCGCTGGGCGGCGTCGTCCTCTGCCTCGGCGCCGAACCAGGCCCGGAAAGCGGCGTCCGCCCACAGGCGCTGGCCGCGTACGCCGATGATCGCCACGCCGAGGGCCTGACCGGGGATGAGCGTGAACAGAGATTCGGACAGGTCTAGCCGGGCGGCTTCCTCCAGCACGGCGGCCAGGGCTTCCGGCTCACGGATCGCGGAGGCTTCCAGCACCTGGAAGTGTTCCAGCACCGCTTCCGCCGGGCGACCGTCGGCCAGGCGGCTGCGCAACGCTTCCGATAGCGGATACTCGGTCTTCTTGAGCACGACCCGACGCCTCCGACCCGGCGACACACCGGCGTCGGGCAAGAGCATAGTGCAAAATCAGCGTTCAGTGACCGTCGGGCGCATCGGTCATCTGCAGGACGATCCGCGACCCGCCAGGGACGGACCGGACGATCAGCGTCGCGCCGATCCGCGCGGCGCGATAGCGCATGTTGGCAAGGCCTCGTCCGGCCTGGACAGTGTCAGGATCGAACCCGCCGCCATTGTCTTCCAATGACAGCAGCACCTGGCCGGCCTCACGACGAAGCACGACCTCGATTCTGTCGGGCCTGCCGTGCTTCAGCGCGTTGGTGCAGGCTTCCTGCAGGATGCGATAGACCTGCAACGTCCGGTCGGGGCCGAAGCCGGGCGTCTCCCCGACGTCCTCGATCCGCCAGACCAGGGCGGCGCCGGCGGCCTCGCAGCGGGGCTCGAGGCGCGCCCGGAAGGCGCCGAGGGCGGTGGCCAGGGTTCCGTCGCCCTGTTCGAGCGATCCGACCACCAGCCGCAGGTCATCAAGGCTTTCCTCGAGGCCGTTGACCAGAGCCGGTCCGGAGAGACGGTTGGCGCGCGCGCGCATCACCAGTCCGAGCAACTGACCGCCGATGCCGTCATGCATATCGCGCATGATGCGCGCCCGTTCCTCGAGCAGCAGGCTTTCGCGTTCGTGGCGGCGAAGGTCCTGCAGCCCGGCGAGGATTTCCCGCTCGCGCTCGGCGACCAGGGCGTTGAGCTTGTCGGCGGTCGCCGTCGCGGCTTCGAACACGCCCCGCGCCCGCGCGGCGAGCGACACCAGCAACGCCAGCGGAAAGAACGTCACGGCGGCGCCGAGGAAGACTCCGTAGCTCTTGAAGAACCGGACGGTGACGATGTCGGCGATCGCCGCCAGCAGGACGAACACAAAGGCCGAGGCGGCGATCGGATCGCTCTGCCCCCCTTTCATGTAAAAGGCGGCGAGGCGCACGAGACAGAAGGCCACGGCGAACAGGCCCAGCCAGCCTATGTCGCGATTGAGGATCTGCAGCCCGACGGCGGGATCGTACTGCAGCCTGGCGATGATCATCACCACGCCCAGTCCGATGATGATGACAGCGGCGATGCCGAGCCGGACCCGGGAGACGGGCGACCAGACACCCAGAATCATGTCGGCGGCCTTGCGGGCCACGGGCGCGCCGGGACTTGCGAACACTGAGGTCCACTCGACAAAGAACCAGAGCAGAAACACAAGGGTCGCCAGAAACGCCGCCAGATAGAGGCCGGCATTGGCCAGCGGGCCCCAGGGCGGATCGGTCGCCAGCAAGCCCACATGCTGCAGCGTCCAGCTGGCGGCCAGACCCGCCAGCGACAGCAGAAGCCCGCGCGCGCCGAACAGCGGCGCCGCGCACAGGCAGAAGGCGGCCACGAAGGCGCCGATCACCGCGTTCGACAGGGGCAGGTCCGATCGCAGGAGCCGCAAGGCCAGCCAGGACGGGTAGAGGTCGCGGTATTCCCCGATGTGGAAGGCGCGCAGGTGGCCGAAGCCGATCGTGCGGGCGACCACCAGATCGACCCGCGCGCCGGGATGTGCGTAGGCCGGCGGAATACGCATCAGCTGCGGCCGTCGACTGGTCACCGTCGACTCCAGCTGTCCCTGTCCGCCGATCAGGTCGCCGTCGATATAGAGCCAGACGTTGTCATGGGCGCTCGGAATCAGCACTGCCGGCGCGGTCAGGGCGGCGTCGGCCTCGCTGAGCCGGGTCCGGAACACCAGTGGATCGCCCCCGCAACACCGCCCGTACGGTAGGCGCCGGGTCTCCTGGGCGCCCTGTGGAAGGTCAGCGTACGATCTCTTTCCGCCATCCATGACGCCGAGCGATGCGACCAGACGACCGGGCGCCTGCTCCGCGACCGTGTTGACCCAGAACAGTCCCGCGCTGAGCAACACCTGCAGGGCGATGATGATCAGGGCCAGGGCCCAGACCCGGGATGACGGCCGGGCCGCGGTGTCGGTCAGACTCATGCGCGTTCGCTATTCCCGCAGCCTGATCAGGCCGGCCTGTACAGCTTCGAAGACGGCCTCGCTACGGGAGCTGACCGCGAGCTTGCGGTAGATCGACTTGACGTGGTCTCCCACGGTGTTGACGGAGATGCCCTGAAGCCGGGCGACTTCCTTGTAGCGAAACCCCTTGGCCAGGTCCGTCAGGACCGCCACCTCGCGGGGCGACAGGGCGGGGTCGGTCGTGCCGGGCAGGGCGCTGTCGCGGCCGCGCATCCGCGCCAGGATATGGCCGGCGACCGAGGGGCTGATCGGCGCGCCGCCCTCCAGCACGCTGCGGATGGCGTTGGCCGCCTCGGCGGGTTCAGCGCCCTTGAGAAGATAGCCGTCGGCGCCCGCCTCGATGGACTGAACCACGCTACGCGCATCGCCGAACACGCTGATGACGATGATCCGGACGGCCGGATTGCGGGCGCTGGTCTCGCGGATCAGGTCGATGCCGCTTCCGTCGGGCAGGGCAAGGTCGATCAGCAAGACATCGATATCCTGCGTCAGCAGCAGCCGGCCGCGCTCAAGGCCATCGGCGACCCCAACGACTTCGAGGTCCGGCGCGAGGCCGACGATCAACGCCAGCTCCTCGCGCAGGATCGGATCATCCTCGATGATCGCCACCCTTGCAGGCGATGTGGTCTGCGTCATCGCATCAGCCTCCCCCGGCCGGCGCCCGAGTAGAACCCGTCCGGGTGAATTACGCCACTCCTGGCGTTCCGAACACGCAACGGCCGGCAGGGCGGGGGCCCTGCCGGCCTGAGCTGCCTCATCGGGATGAGTCTGATCAGCAGGATTTGCTGGAGACGCTCTCCACCGGGATAGACTGGCTGTTGCTGTTGCTGCCGCACTGACTTTTCGGCGCCGAATCTTCCTTGGTCGCTTCGGCCACGCCCCAGATCACAAGGCCCGCGCCAAGGGTCGCAAGCAACGGATGGGCGGCGATCCAGTGGCCCGCGCCCTCACCGAAGTTCGCCTGGAACGGCGAGTCGATCCGGCGTTGCCCGCCGGCGAAGGACAGGCTGGCCAGATCCATCGACTGCACCGCACCCTCGGCCGAGGCCTGCGAGAAGCTCAGCGCCAGCTTGGGGGCCGCGTCGCGATCCTTTGCGCGGCCGCCGAACGGCAGCGTCCAGCGCAGGGCGACCGTTTCACCCCGCATCGCCTCGTCGGCGCGCTGCTGGAAATAGCCGCGATCCTGGGCGCCCGCGGCGCTGGCGATCATGAGCACCGTGCAGAGCGCGACCGCGCCGGTTCCGACCTTTGACGATTTCATCTTTTCACCCTCCCTGGAATGTCCAGTGGGCGCAGGGTCGACGGGCCGCCCCGCCGCCGCAATCACATGAACTGGGGATGGGACGGAACAGGCGCGGTCGCGAGTCGTTGGCTCGGAGCAACGACAGAAAGGCGACTCCCATGAGCCCCGATGACAAGAAGACCAACGACTCCCTGCCCGGCGTGATGGGCGATGGCACCGAGGAACAAAACCTCGGCCAGCCCGGTCATCCCGAGGCGCGGATCACCGAGGCAGAGGTCAAGGACGCCTTTGGCAAGGCAGACAAGCCGGCCAAGGACGGCGCCAAGCCGGCCTAGGCTGCGGAATCGGGGATACGCGCTATGATGCGTGTCCCCGCTGATCGAGACCCAGGCCGTGACCGACGTTCCTCCGCCCGACGAAACGCCGATGCAGAAGGCGCTGCGCCTGAAGAAGGCCGCGCTCGACGCCCGTCCCCAGGCGCCGCGCGGCGGCCGGTTCCAGCGCGAGCAGGCCGCGGCGCACGCCTCCTCGTCCAAGTCCAAGCCCTGGATGTCGCGCTA
>CAZISF010000019.1:0-15816 GCA_964541915.1 uncultured Caulobacter sp. | reverse complement strand
AGCAGGCCGCGGCGCACGCCTCCTCGTCCAAGTCCAAGCCCTGGATGTCGCGCTAAGCGCCCGGGGACATGTACCAAAGGTACGTGTCCCCCAATCGAGCGGCCACGACGTTTAGGGGACACGTACCTGCGGTACATGCCCCCGCATTCTAGGCGTTGAAGTTCAGCTTCAGGCCCGGACGCGGCCATTTGGCCTTGTAAAGCTTGCCGGTGCCTGAGGCGGTGATCCAGGCCGTGGTCATGTCCGGACCGCCGAAGCAGATGTTGGTCACCAGGATGTCCGGGAAGGGATAGTGCTCGGTCGAACCGTCCGCGTCGAAGGCGGTAATGCCGCCGTTGATGATCGTCGCCACGCAGACCTTGCCGCCTGCCTCGACGGCGAGACTGTCGAGCAACTGGAACCCGGGCAGATTACAGATCACCCGGCCCGGCTGGAACGGCGGTGGGTCGGCGAGCACGCCGGGCTCGGCGATGTCGAAGGCCCACAGCCTGCCAAGGTTCGTGTCGGCCATGTAGACGACCTTCTCGTCCGGTGAGAGGCCAACGCCGTTCGGCGAGACGAAGTGGTCGCGCTGGCGGCTGATGTGGCTGCCGTCGGTCTTCGCGTAGTAGAGCGCGCCGAACTTGCGGCCGTCGGGCGTGCTGCAACCGTGATCGGTGAACCACACGCCGCCCTGTTTATCGAAGACCAGGTCATTGGGTCCAACCAGGCGCTTGCCGTCACAGCTGTCGTAGAGCGTCTCGACCTTGCCGGTCGCGATATCGACGCGCTGGATCATGCCGCCGACGTGGCTGGCCGGGGTCGGGCCGGGGATCAGCAGGCCCATCTGCTCGATCCACTCAAAGCTGCCGCCGTTGTTGGTGACGTAGATCGCGCCGTCCGGCCCTATGGCCGCGCCGTTCGGCCCGCCGCCGGTCTCGGCGACCACGGAGCTCGTGCCGTCGGGGGTCACGCGCGTCAGCCGCTGGCCCGCGATCTCGGTGAAGATGACCGACCCGTCCGCCATGGCGATGGGGCCTTCGGGAAACCGCAGTCCCTCCGCAACGAGCTCGATGTCCATGCGACGCACTCCCTGATTTTCTTGTTGCAGGGATAGAACCGCCTGACGCCGCGTCAGCGCAAGCGGCCTTCGGCTAGCGTCTTTCCAGAACCCGGAAGGTAAAGGCGTGGTCGTCATTCTCGCCGGCGGCGTGGGCCTCGCGACGGACCTCCGTCCAGTCGGCCTCATTGAAGGCCGGGAACAGGGTGTCGCCCGCAGGTTCGGCGTCGACCTCGGTGAGGTACATCCGCTTCGCCCGGGGCAGGGCCATCGCATAGACGGCGGCGCCGCCGATGACGCAGACCTCCTCGGCCCCGTCCTCTTCCGCCTGCTCGCGGGCGATTTCGAGCGCTTCGCCGAAGTTGTCGCAGACCACCGCGCCGTTTGGCTCGAACGAGCCGTCCTTGGAGAGGACCAGATTCAGGCGGCCGGGCAGCGGCTTGAACGGCAGGCTGTCCCAGGTCTTTCGGCCCATGATCACCGGCTTGAACATCGTCACCTGCTTGAACAGGGCGAGATCCGATTTCAGCCGCCACGGCAGCTTGCCATCGACGCCGATGACGCCGTTGCGGCCACGGGCGACGGGGCCGAGCGCGATGGGAATGGTCATGGGGCGGGGGTCCAGCCGAGGAACAGGAGGGAACGGGTCGGCTGTTCGGCTTTGCCGGTTTCCGGATAGTAGGCGAGCACGATGACGCGCGCGCCATCAGGCGTGGACAGCTGGACGGTCTGGCCGCCGCCGGCCGTGGCGCCGGTTTCGGGCGCCGCGAAGCCTTCCTTGGCCGCCCAGGCGCTGATGCGTTTGACGACGCCCGCATGGTCGGCCAACGGGCCGCGCGACACGACGATACAGGCCTTCGCACCGGGAGGGGCCGGCGGGGTCGCCAGGTCAATGGTCAGGGTTCGTTCGGCGATCTCGGCGACCCACCCCTTGTCGTCCTTGATGAAGCCGGCTTCCGCGGCGGCCTTGTCCAGCGGAATGCCGCGAGCCACCGCCAGGCAGGCCTGGAAGCCGCGCCAGGCCAGCGCTTCCGCCTGTCCCGACGCAGGCGCGAGGATAGCCGTCGGCGTCGCCGGCGCGGGTTGAGCGGCGGTCTGGGCGGCGGCCGGCAGGGCGGCGACCAGCGCGCAGGCGGCGACGAGGTGGGAGAGCGACTTCAGCATCGTCACCGTGACTACCCCGCCGCGAACGGCGTGACCATCTGCTGTGCTGCGGCCGAGGCGGTCAGTTCGCCGTCGGGGCGGCGGAAAGCGGCCTCGACGTGAATGACGGACCGGGTGCGTGCGGTGACCCGGCCCTCGATGGTCAGGGTCTCGGCCTTTCCGACACGAATAAAGTCGACCCTCAGGTTCATCGTGCGAAAGGCCGCGTCCTGCGGGGCGACGGTCATGGCGGCGAAGGCGAGGATCTGGTCGGCCAGGGCGGCGATGTAGCCACCGAACATCGAACCGTCGCCGTTCAGGATCTCCGCGGACGGGCTCCAGGTCTTGCGAACCCACCCCTCACCCCAGGCGTCGAGGGTTCCGAGTTTGAGCGTGGTCACCACCGGCGGCGGCTCTACCGCGCCGGCGACCAGGGCGTCGAGACGGTCGGTAGCCCAGGTCATGCGATCAGCGAGCCTTGCGGGCGTCGAGATAGTCGGAGAGGCGGCCGAGCGCGCGGTCGACCTTGGGCATCAGCCAGAGGAAGGGCGGGACGAGGACAATGATCATCCCGATCATGAACAGACCGGTCGAAATAAAGGGGTCATTCATCTGACTGGCTCCTTCGCTTTCATATACCGCAAAATGAATACTGCGGCGACTATGCAGGCGAGACCGATCAATAGGCCCGGAACGGTGTGACGTGGATCGATCGTCCTGGCGGGGTCGACAAGGGGCGCGACCAGCGATCCGATGAGAAAAGCCAGGCCAAGTGCATTCGACAGGTTGGCAGCCATCTTCACGCGCTCCTTCCGCACCTCGGGATCGAGATGTCGCAGGTCACGTGCCGAGGGTGGCAGGTCGCCGGTCATACGTTCAATGTGAACGAACCCGGAACAACTATCAAGTGCATCGCGCCCTGGTTAAACCGCGATCGGCGCCTTGATGCCCGGGTGAGCCTGATACCCTTCGACGGTGAAGTCCTCGTAGTCGAAGGCGAACAGGTCGCGTTTCGGCGCCAGCTTCAGCGTCGGGAAGGGCAGGGGTTCGCGGCGAAGCTGCTCCTTCGCCTGGTCGAGGTGGTTCAGATAGAGATGCGCGTCGCCGAAGGTGTGGACGAACTCGCCCGGCTGCAGGCCGACGACCTGGGCCATCATCTGGGTCAGCAGGGCGTAGCTCGCGATGTTGAACGGCACACCGAGAAACACATCGGCGCTGCGCTGGTAGAGCTGGCAGCTCAGCTTTCCGTCGGCGACGAAGAACTGGAACAGGCAGTGGCAGGGCGGCAGGGCCATGTCCTCGACATCGGCCGGGTTCCAGGCGCTGACGATGTGGCGACGGCTGTTGGGATTGGTCTTCAAGCTTTCGACCACGGCGCTGATCTGGTCGATGACCCGGCCGTCGGGCGTGGCCCAGCTGCGCCACTGGCGGCCGTAGACCGGGCCGAGCTCGCCGGCTTCGTCGGCCCATTCATTCCAGATGCTGACGCCGCGCTCCTGCAGCCAGCGGACATTGGTGTCGCCGCGCAGGAACCATAGCAGCTCCAGGATGATCGACTTGAGGTGCAGCTTCTTGGTCGTCAGCAGCGGGAAGCCGCGCGACAGGTCGAAGCGCATCTGCCGGCCGAAGACGCCGAGCGTGCCGGTGCCGGTGCGGTCGCCGCGTTCCACGCCATTGGTCATGATGTCGGCCAGCAGGCCGAGATACTGCCGTTCCGGATGGTCGGCCGGAGCCGCTTCTCGGGCGGCGATGACGGGGGCGATGGCGTTCATGACGGACGGAAGCGTCACCCCGAATCACCCTCGCGCCAAGTCACGATCGGCAATCGTCCACAGGCGGATCAGCCCGCGAAACCGCCCTCGTCGAGGAAGGCCTGTTCTTCGTCGGTCGTTTCCCGGCCCATCACGGCGTTGCGGTGCGGAAAGCGGCCGAAGCGGGCGATGATGTCGCGATGGAGGACGGCGAACCTGAGGGTCTCCTCATCACCCGTTGCGTCGCGCAGGGCCTCGCAGAGCCGCACGCTGAGGTCCTGGTCAGCCATGTCCTCGGAATGCTCGAACGGCAGGTAGCAGAACCGCCGCAGCAGCGGCTCGATCTCCTGGTCATGGTCGGACAACACCATGTGCCGCGCCACCCGCCGCGCCATGCCGTCGGTGGCGAAGGCGTGCGGCGACTTGCGCCAGAGGTTTCGGGGAAACTGGTCGAGTAGCAGTACCAGCGCCAGGCAGCCTTCCGCATTGGCCATCCAGCCATCGTACTCGCCGCGCGCCGCGCGGAAATGCACCGGCTCGAAGCGCAGGCGCAGCGCTTCATCGAAGCGGTAGTCCTTGCGGAACCACTTCTGCGGCCCGGCATGTCGCCAGTAGCCGATCACATCCACGGGGGCGGCGCTCATGAGGCGAAGCTGACGCACCCCGCGAATTTGTTCAACCACGGTTCAGGTTCAGGCGCGCATCCGTACGGCTAAAGGGACATAGAGGAACCGGCGAAGCCGGCTCACGGAGCATCAGATGAAGAAGACCATCACCACCGCACTCGTTCTGACGCTGCTGGGCAGCACGGCGGCGTTCGCGGATCAGGACTACGGCGGCCGCGGTCGCGGCGACACGAGCGAGGACGCCCGCCCCGGGGACGGACCGCGCGCGCCGCGTGGCGAGCGCCGTGACGGCGGCGGTCGCGGTCAGGGCCAAGGCCAGGGCGCGCCTCAGGGTCAACCCCAGGGCCAGGCGCCGCAGGGCGGCGGCCAGGGACAATGGCAGGGTCAGGGGGGCGGACGTCCGGGCCAGGGCCAGGGCGGTCAGGGTCAGGGCCAGGGTCAAGGCCAGGGTGGCCAGGGCCAGTGGCAGGGTCAGGGCGGCGGACGGCCCGGTGGTCGCCCCGCCGGCCAGGGCGGCGGCCAGTGGCAAGGGCAAAGCGGCCAGGGCGGTCAGGGGCAGTGGCAAGGCCAGGGTGGCGGTCGCCCCGGCGGCCGGCCCAACGGCCAGGGCCAAGGCGGCGCCCAATGGCAGGGTCAAGGCGGCCAGGGTGGTCAGGGGCAATGGCAAGGCCCGGGCGGTGGACGTCCCGGCGGTCGCCCCAACGGTCAGGGTCAGGGTCAATGGCAGGGTCAAGGCGGCCAGGGCGGCCAGGGCCAGGGCGGCTGGGATCGCGACCGTGATGGTCGTCCTGATGGCCGGCCGGGTGGTCAGGGCCAGGGTCGCGGCGACTGGGATCGCGACGGGCGCGGCGGAGGTCAGCGCTGGGACGGACGCCGTCCGGGCGAGGGGCGCGGTATGCGCGGCCGCGACCAGGGCCGGCGCTGGTACGACGAACGCTCGTGGCAGCGGTCCTACCGGTCGCACAACCGCTACCGGATCCAGCCCTATCGTTACCCGAGCGGCTGGTACGCCCGGAACTGGAGCTTCGGCGACTACCTGCCGTTCGGCTGGTTCACCAGCAGCTACTATCTGAACTGGGGATCGTACGGCCTGCCGTATCCGCCGATCGGATGCGAATGGGTCCGGGTCGGCCAGGACGCCCTGCTGGTCGATATCTGGAGCGGTCGGATCCTGTCGGTCTACTACGGCATCTTCTGGTAGGGCTGCGCGAGTTCAGTGATGAAGCCCCGGAGGCGACTCCGGGGCTTTTTCGTATTCGCCGGCCTGCGTTTTCGCGGCGCGGAGACACGCTTTCACGCGCCGGCAGCCTTGACCTGCGCGCAAAATTCCGCTCGATAGCCCGGCCTTTGCTGCACTGCCGTTGCGCAGGTGCGGCGCAAACGTCCTGCCCGGAGAAAAATCATGCGCGTCTACTATGACCGCGACGCCGATCTGGCCCGCATTCTGGACCGGAAGATCGCGATCGTAGGCTATGGCAGCCAGGGCCATGCCCACGCGCTGAACCTCCGCGACTCCGGACTGAAGAACGTCGCCGTGGCCCTGCGTCCCGGTTCCGCTTCGGCGAAGAAAGCCGAGAGCGAAGGCCTGAAGGTCATGACCGTGGCCGAGGCCGCCGCCTGGGCCGACGGCATCATGATCCTTGCGCCGGACGAACTGCAGCGCGGCATCTACGAGAACGAGATCGCCCCCAACATTCGCGACGGCGCGGCGCTGCTGTTCGCCCACGGCCTGAACGTCCACTTCGGCCTGATCGAGCCCAAAGCCACCGTCGACGTGCTGATGGTCGCGCCCAAGGGGCCCGGCCACACGGTGCGTGGCGAATACCTGAAGGGCGGCGGCGTGCCCTGCCTGATCGCCATCCACCAGAACGCCACGGGCAACGCCATGGATCTGGGCCTGGCCTACGCCAGCGCCATCGGCGGCGGCCGCTCGGGCATCATCGAGACCAACTTCCGCGAGGAATGCGAAACCGACCTGTTCGGCGAGCAGGCTGTCCTGTGCGGCGGCCTCGTCGAACTGATCCGCGCGGGCTTCGAAACCCTGGTCGAGGCCGGCTACGCGCCGGAAATGGCCTATTTCGAATGCCTCCACGAGGTGAAGCTGATCGTCGACCTGATCTACGAAGGCGGCATCAGCAACATGAGCTACTCGATCAGCAACACGGCCGAGTATGGCGCCTACGTCAGCGGTCCGCGGGTCGTGACGCCGGACACCAAGGCCGAGATGAAGCGCATTCTCGAGGACATCCAGTCGGGCCGCTTCGTGCGCGACTTCATGCTCGAGAACCAGGTCGGTCAGCCCAGCTTCAAGGCCACCCGGCGCCGGGCTTCCGAGCACCAGATCGAGGAAGTCGGCGGTCGCCTGCGGGCGATGATGCCCTGGATCACCAAAAACCAGCTCGTCGACAAGGCGAAGAACTAGCGCCGGTCAGTTTCCCCGATACGGCCTGGATGGCGGCCGGGGCTGTCCCGCACCGCCCGTCTCGGGCCGCAGGAACGTCGTGGTCGGCCGGGTCGGCGCGAAGCGGAGGGCCGGTCGACAGGCCCGGTGCGTCGCGTCCGGCTGCTGGTTGGCCGGGCAGGATATGCATCGGTAAGGGTTGGCCGGGTCATTGATTGTCGCGCCGACGCAGGCCGGGGGCGGGAAGCCGGCCTGACAGATGCCGGCCGCGTTCAGCGTCGATCCCGCCGGGCAGGCCTGACACTGCCCGTTCACGGCCTGCTGGTCAGGGCCGCAGGGCTTGCAGCTGCCCATGCTTCCAAGGCCCGGAAGGTATTTCGGAACCTGTCCTTGCGGACAGGTGAAGCAGCTCCTGCTCGGCTTGTCCCAGACCTCCCCCTGGGGGCAGGCCCAGACACAGCTGCCGCCGCTGGCGATCTTGCCGTCGCCGCAGCTGAAGCCGCCGCCGCTCTTGACGCACTGGGTCTGGGTGTCGTTCGGGGCGGTCGCCCAGCTTGATCCGCCGGCGCCCGACTGGCTCCCGCCGCCGCCCGTGCAGGGCATGCAGGCTCCGCCGCTGGAAATCTGGCCGGGCGGGCAGTCGCCGACACAGCGCTTCTTTCCCTTGAGCTGCCCCGTGCCCCATTCGGGCCGGGTGGAGCCGGGACAGGCGCAGCCGCCCCCGGGCGCCGTGTCGGCGAACCAGACGCCGACCTGGCCGCAGACGTAGAAACTGGTTGGCGCGCCCCCGTTGCCGACGCCGGCCCTGGGATCATGCGCGCTGCCCCCAAGGCCGAGCGCGCCGCCAAGGCCTTCGACCGCGTCGCCGGCCAGGTTCACGCCCGCGCCATAGACATCAGCCGGGTCAAATGTGCTGCCGCAATCGGCGATCAGACCGGTGATTTTGACGAGCTTCTTCGCGACCCCGCTGTTGACGACCGCGCAGGCGCAGCTGAGGTGGCCGTACGCCGCATCGGCGCCAGCGACGGCGATCAGGGACTGGGCCGGGCCGCTGTCCAGATTGTTCAGCAGGCCGGTGCAGGTCGCTGCGGATACCACGCCGGAGGCCTGGGCGCCCGCTACCGCCGCTGTGACGCCCTGGAATGTCGTGTCTTCGAGCCGAGCCAGACACTCCCCATGGTCACGAACGAAGGCGTAGGCGAGTTTGGCGTCGGAGGGTGAAACGCTGCGGGTCAGGGCATAACAGGCGCCGATGTCTGCCCGGGCCGGCTGCGGCGTCAACGGCGCGACGCCGAGTAGAAGCGCCAGGGACACAACCAGGCGCAGCGCCAGTCGTACCAGACGATCCCGTCCCTCGATGCCGGTTGAGTACGTCATGGAGGCCTCCCGATCGGTAAGATTCGGCGCGTCACCCGTCTTGTCGACCAATGGTACTCCAAATCCCGTCAGCGGCCACAGGCAGGACCGAGGCGGCGGCGCCCGCCGGATTACGAAGAATCAACTGGTGGACAAGGCGAAGACCTGATCCATCTCAACTCGTCATTCGGCGGTCTGGAGCTTCAACCAGTGTCTCGTGTTTCTGTCAGTCTGGTCGCGGCCGCCCTTTGGGCGATGGCCGGAGTCGCCTATGCCGCGCCGCAGCCCACGGAGGTCGACTCCGTGGTCATCTTCGCCGACACCGACGTGCGGGTCATGGTCGCCGTCGGCGGCGATGTCGGCGAGAACACCTATGTCGCCAGCGCGCCTCCCGGCATGGCCTGCGGCGGCGCCCAGTACCAGTACATGACGCGCGAGAGCCGGCAGTGCTGGCTGCGCGTCCGTCGCAAGACGCCGCTCGTTTTGACGGCCCAGAACAACGGCCACTACGGCGTCGACTGGTCCGTCCAGTGGGTCGGCTGCGAACCGATCGGCAATGGCGCGGCCTGCACCCTGACGGCCCAGAACGAGGCCCAGGTCGTGGCCCTGTTCACGCATCGGTAGTCGCACTAACCTCCACGACATTCCCTGGAGCCGTCGCCATGAAACGCCTGATCCTTGCCGCCGCCCTGGCCCTGACCGCCGCGCCGGCCCTGGCCGCCCCGGTGGCCTACACCATCGATCCCAGCCACACCCAGACGACCTTCATGGTCGACCGGTTCGGCTTCACGACGGTCTTTGGGGCGTTCACCACCGCGTCTGGAACGATCTGGATCGACGAGGCCAGCCCGGCCGCCTCCCGCGTCGAAGCCCAGGTGACGACCGCCAGCCTCTACGCCGGCGACGCCACCCGGGAGGAGCATGTCCGTGGCGAGCGCTGGCTGAACGCCGTCGCCAGTCCGACCATCACCTTCAAGTCGACCAAGGTCGTGACGACCGGTCCGGACACGGCCGACGTCACCGGCGACTTCACGCTCAACGGCGTGACGAAGCCGGTGACCTTCAAGGTCAAGCTCAACAAGATCGGCAAGGCCCCCGGCTCCGGCAAGCCATCGGCCGGCTTCACCATCACAGGTTCCGTGCATCGCCGTGACTTCAACGTCGGGGCCGCCGTGCCGGCCGGCCTGATCGGCGAGGACGTGCCGATCCGCATCGAGGTCCTGGCGGTTGCGTCCGCGCCCGCCGCGCCCTAGCTGGGGCGCATGAGACGCATCGAGAATATCTACCTTGCCGGACCTGAAGTCTGGTTTCCCAATGTCGGGTCGCATTTCGCCATGCGCCAGGCCATGTGCGAGAACGCGGGCTTCAGCCTGCTGCAGGCCGATACCGGCGCCCTTCGCGAGATGGAGCCGGGCGAGGTCATGGCCCGCGAGATCTACGCGGAGCGGGTGGCGCGCATGCGCCGCGCTGACGCCGCCATCGTCAATCTGACCCCCTGGCGCGGACCGGGAGCGGACACGGGCGCGGCGTTCGAGGCCGGGTTCCTGTCGGGCCTGGGCAAGCCCGTCTGGGCCTACATGAACATCAGCTATGAGCACGACGCCGAGTACCGCGACCGGGTCGACGCCCACATCGGCGCCCAGCTCGACGAGGATGGCGTCTGGCGCGACGGGGAGGGGTGCCTGATCGAGGATTTCGGTCTGCCCGAGACCCTGATGCTGTGGGCTGAGGCGCGCCGGCTGTTCGTCATCGTGACGCCCGACACGCTGGGCGACGTCACCGGGCTCCAGCTTTGTCTGGAAGCGGTGCGGGCCTACGCGGACGACTAGGAGGAGGGGGAGGTTCCCTCAGCCCCAACCCAGTTCGGCCTCACCCCGAAGGATCGCCTCGGCCTCCGCGGAGTGCTTTCCGCCCGCCTGATCGTGCAGCACCAGGGGCGGCAGCAAAACCAGCGGCGCCTTGCCGGTCTTGATCGCCCGGACCAGAACGCGCTTCGCCGGCACGTCGGCGAAGGGCTGAACAGGTCGAACGCGGAACGAACCCGCCTTGCCGCCAAGCAGCGACAGAAGGTCGCCCAGCCGGTCGGCGCGGTGGATGACCGTGATCGTTCCGCCTTCGCGGACGGCCTTGAGCAGAAAGCCCGTCCAGGCGGCGAGACCGCCGTCGGCCATCCAGGCGCCGCTCTTTTCCTGGGCTGGCGCACGCAGGTCGTCGGGATCATCGAAAAACGGCGGATTGGCCATCACGGCGTCGAAGACAGGCAGGCCGAGCGCCCGAAAGCCCGCCTGCACATCACCGTCGACAATCGCAACGCGTTCGCCAAACCCGTTCAGGGCAACGTTTTCTCTCGCCAGCGCGGCAGCCGCCAGATCGCGTTCCACGCCGGTGAACACGGCTTCCGGGCGCCGGAACGCCGCGGCCAGCAGGGCTCCGCCGGCGCCACAACCGGCTTCCAGGACCCGCGCGTTCGGTACGGCGTCGCAGGCAGCCGCCAGCAGCGCTGCGTCCATGCCGGCGCGATAGCCACGCGCCGCCTGACGGAGCAAAACCCGTCCGTCCAGCAGACGATTGTCCGTCACATTGCTCTGGTCAGACATCTCGGCCTTGCCCTCGCCCTTTCCCTGACCTATCCCGCCCCATAGGCATCCCGCAACGGCGCTGGGCCGATGCGTTGGGATGAAGGAGCGCAGGTGTTGGACGCAGCAAATGCGGCCGTGGCCCGTCCGACGGGCTCCGTCGACGGACTGGTGGAGCTGGCGTCCCAGGACATGAAGGGCGTCAACGCCCTGATCTCTGCCCGCATGCAGAGCCCGGTATCCGTGATTCCCGCGCTTGCCGATCACCTGATCAATGCGGGCGGCAAACGCCTGCGGCCGCTTCTGACGGTCGCGACCGCGCGGCTGGTCGGGGCCGTCGATGATTCCTGTCTCAAGCTGGCGGCGGCGGTCGAGTTCATCCACACCGCCACGCTGCTGCATGACGACGTGATCGATTCCTCCCAGCTGCGCCGGGGCAAGGTCGCCGCGCACCTGATCTGGGGCGCGCCGTCGAGCGTTCTGGTCGGCGACTATCTGTTCGCACGGGCCTTCGAGCTCATGGTGGAAGCCGGGTCGCTGACGGCGCTCGACATTCTGGCCAAGGCTTCCGGCGTGATTTCCGAAGGCGAGGTTCTGCAGCTGACGCGGGCGCATGACCTGAACCTGTCGCAGGACGTCTATCTCGAGATCATCCGCGCCAAGACCGCCGAGCTGTTCGCCGCGGCCGCCGAGGCCGGCGCGGTCAGCGCCGGCGCTTCCGACGAGATGCGCCGGTCGATGCGGTCCTATGGGCTGAACCTGGGCCTGGCGTTCCAGCTGGTCGACGACGCGCTCGACTACGGCGGCACGACCGAGGCGCTGGGCAAGAATGCCGGCGACGACTTCCGGGAAGGCAAGGCGACCCTGCCGCTGCTGCTGGCGATCGCCCGCACCGGCGCGGCCGAGGCGGACTTCTGGGAGCGGACGATCGGCCGTCGCGAACAGACGGACGAGGACTTCCGCCGGGCCCGTGATCTGATTCTGCGCACCGGCGCCGCCGAGGCGACACTGGATCTGGCGCACGCGTTCGCTGAAAAGGCCAAGACCGCGCTGGCGAAGACAGACCGCAACGCCTGGCGCGCGGCGCTTGAGGATCTCGCTGATTTCGCCGTCAGCCGCCGGACCTGACGGGCGCGCCGTGACGGGCGAACGTATCCTCGTCATCAAGCTTTCGGCCTTGGGCGACTTCGTCCAGGCCAGCGGCCCGATGAAGGCCATCCGCGCCGCTCATCCGGACGCCCACATCACATTGCTGACGACCCGGCCCTATGTCGCCATGGGCAAGGCGACCGGCTGGTTCGACGCGATCTGGGACGACGGCCGGCCCGACTGGACCGACCTCCCGGCGGTTTGGCGGTTGCTGCGCCGGTTGCGGCAGGCGCGGTTCGACCGGGTCTATGACCTGCAGACCCAGAGCCGGACGATCCGTTACTTTCAGCTGCTCTGGCCGCGCAGACCGCTGTGGTCCGGCAACGCGCCGGGTGCGGCGTTCGTCTATACCGGGCCCGATCGCGACCGCCTGCACATCCAGGACTCCCAGCGAAACCAGCTGGCCATAGCCGGGATCACGTCGGTCGGGCCTCCGGACATCAGCTGGCTGACCGGGGATGCGGCGAAGTTCGCGCTGCCGCCGGTCTACGCGCTGCTTGCGCCGGGCGGGGCGCCGCATCGGCCGGCCAAGCGCTGGCCCGCTGAACGGTTCGCGGTGTTGGCGCGAGCGTTGCTGGAGCAGGGCGTCATGCCGGTCGTGCTGGGGCACGGCGCGGACGAAGCCGCGCTGGCCGAGGTCATCGTCGCCGGCGCGCCGGGCGCGATCAGCCTCGTCGGCCGGACGGCCCTGGGCGACATCGCCGAACTGGGGCGCGGCGCGGCGTTGTCGGTCGGCAATGACACCGGACCGATGCACCTGGCCGTCGCGGCGGGCAGTCCGGCGGTCGTGCTGTTCTCGCGCGACAGCAATCCCGACCTCAGCGCACCCCGGCCGATCCGGCCGGAGCAGCCGGTGGAGATCCTGCGTGAGCCGGACCTGGCGGATCTGGATGTCGAACGGGTAGTGGCGGCGGTCAGGGCGATCAGAAGCCGCTGAACTACAGTCGGAGCGCGTGGGTGATTCCCGGCCAATCGACGGCTTCGAATCCCATCGCCTCCCAGAACGGCGCGGCGGCGGGGGAGGCGGCGGCGTTGAGTGTGAGCAGCGGCGCGGTCTGGAAGCCCTGCTGCATCATGGCGCCGGCCAGGGCGCGGGCGATGCCGCCGCGCCGGTATCCCGGCCGCACATACAGCCGACGCATGCGCATGGCCGGCTCGGCCAGCGATGCTTCCGCCGTCACCCCTCCGATTCCGGCCAGGCCGCCTTCGACCAAGGCCGCGAACAGGGCGCCGCCGGAGTCCGCGAACGGATCGGCCTCGGAGCCGACCTCGGCCGCCAGCATGGCCATGTTGCGCACGCCTTCCGCCGCCGCCTCGGCCAACATGACGTCGAATCCATGCGGCAGGCCCTCGAAAAGTCGTACGATGGTCACCACGTCAGACCTCTTGGTGTTTCCGGGACCCCGCTCATGCGCCTGCTGCTCAACATCCTGTGGTTCATCTTCGGCGGCTGGCTGAGCGGCCTGCTCTGGCTGCTGGGCGGCCTGGTGCTGGCCCTGACCATCGTCGGCCTGCCGTACACCGCGGCCGCGTGGCGCATCGCCGGCTTCGCCTTCTGGCCGTTCGGCAAGGAGATTGTCTCACGCGAGATCATCACCGGCGAGCACGACATCGGCACCGGTCCGCTGGGCTTCGTGCTGAACGTGATCTGGTTCCTGTTCGCCGGCTGGTACATCGCCCTGTCGCATGTGGTGGCGGCCTTCTTCGAGGCGATCACCATCATCGGCCTGCCGTTCGCCTTCAAGGACCTGCAACTGGCCCAGATCGCCTTCGCGCCGGTCGGCAAGATCGTGGTGGAGAAGCGGTAACAGGTCCTCCCCATCGGGGGAGGTGGCGCTGCGGAGCCTTGGCGACGCAGCGACGGAGGGGGGTCCGCTCCGGTCTGGGGGACCCCCTCAGTCCGCTTGGCGGACAGCTCCCCCAAGAGGGAAGCATCTTATCGCGGCGCCGGCCCCTCGTCCTCTTCCAGCAGGATCCTGAGGAACGACTCACGGCGATTGAGGAAGTTGCGGGTCACGCTGTAGTGCTCGGTGTCTTCGTACTCCACCCGCTCCAGCCCATGCTCCGAGGCCTGGTAGATCCAGGCGTCCGGGTAACCGAGGATGATCGGCGAATGGGTGGCGATGATCAGCTGCGAGCGGGCCAGCACCAGCTGGTGCAGCTTGGCGATGAAGGCCAGCTGGCGCTGCGGCGACAGGGCCGCTTCGGGCTCGTCCATGATGTACAGGCCGTCGCCCGCGAGCCGGTTCTCGAACAGCGAGAAGAAAGCCTCACCGTGCGACTGCTCGTGCAGCGGGCGGTCGCCATAGCGGCTGCCGGCGTTCTGTTCGAGGTAGGTCGCGACGTTGAAGAAGCTCTCGGCGCGCAGGAAGAAGCCGTCGTGGGCCCGCGCCTTGCCGTCGCGCACCGGCCGGATGAATTCGTGCAACGACGAGTGGCTGGCATGGGTGGCGAACCGGTGGTCCTTTGACCCGCCCTCGGCGTTGAAGCCCCAGGCCACGGCGAGGGCCTCGATCAACGTCGACTTGCCCGAGCCGTTCTCGCCGACCAAGAAGGTCACGCGCGGGTGGAACTTCAGGCTGTGCAAGCTCCGGACGACCGGCAGGTTGAACGGGTAGGCGCCTTCGTCCCAGCCCTCGCGGCGCAGGAACTGCGCTTCGATCCAGTAGGGGGTGGTGAGGCCGGTCATGGCGGTTCTCGCGTCAAGCGCGCCGCAGCCTAGCCAAGGTTGCTCACCCCGGCGAGATCATCTTCTCCGGCCGCACGGCCTCGTCGAACTCCGCGTCCGTCAGATACCCGCCGCCGACGGCTTCCTCGCGCAGGGTGGTGCCGTTCTTGTGGGCCGTCTTGGCGATCTTGGCGCAGGCGTCGTAGCCCAGCTTGCCGTTGAGGGCCGTGACCAGCATCAGCGAGTTGTCCAGGCCGCGCTTGATGTTGTCCTCGCGCGGTTCGATGCCGACGACGCAGTTGTCGGTGAAGCTGATCGCCGCGTCGGCCACGAGGCGGACCGACTGCAGGAAGTTGTAGGCCATCACCGGATTGAAGACGTTTAACTCGAAGTGGCCGCTGGCGCCGGCGAAGGTGATCGCCGCCTGGTTCCCGAACACCTGGGTGCAGACCATCGTGAGGGCCTCGCACTGGGTCGGGTTGACCTTGCCCGGCATGATCGAGCTGCCCGGCTCGTTCTCAGGCAGGGAGAGCTCGCCGAGGCCCGAGCGCGGGCCCGAGCCGAGGAAGCGGATGTCGTTTGCGATCTTGAACAGGCTGGCGGCGACCGTATTGATCGCGCCGTGGCTGAAGACCATGGCGTCGTGGGCGGCCAGGGCCTCGAACTTGTTCGGGGCGGTGGTGAAGGCCAGGCCGGTGATGGCGGCGATCTTCTCCGCCACCAGCTCGGCGAAGCCAACGGGGGCGTTGAGCCCGGTGCCGACGGCCGTGCCGCCCTGGGCCAGTTCCATCAGCGCCGGCAGGGTCTGCTCGACGCGCTGGATGCCGTTGGCGATCTGCTGGGCGTAGCCGCCGAACTCCTGGCCCAGCGTCAGGGGGGTGGCGTCCTGGGTGTGGGTGCGACCGATCTTGATGATGCCCTGCCAGGCGTCGCTCTTGGCCTTGAGGGCCGCGTGCAGGTGCTTCAGCGCCGGCAGCAGGTCGTGGACCACCTGTTCGGCGCAGGCGATGTGCATGGCCGTCGGATAGGTGTCGTTGGACGACTGGCTCATGTTGACGTGGTCGTTGGGGTGGACGGGCTTCTTGGAACCCATCTCGCCGCCCAGCA
>CAZISF010000018.1:29061-38656 GCA_964541915.1 uncultured Caulobacter sp. | reverse complement strand
CGCCTTCAGAATCTTGCCGTTCATCGTAAGGCGGTTCCGCGGTCCGTGGTCGCAAGACCAGGTCTAGCGGCTAGCCCCTAACATTCAGGTAACAGGCGAGTAGAAGCGGGTGCTCGCGGTTTACTCAAGCCAGCCGCTCATAGTTTGACCGGGTGATTGCCTCCCAATACTCACAGTCTATCGACCACTCAATTTGAGCATGTCGAGCGCGCTTTCTTTACGACGGACGTCTGGAGAAGTTGGGACCTGGTGTCATCGGACGCCCCATCGGCCAGGGGGAAGGGGATGGCGCCTCTGAACCGGCCAGCGCCTCGAAGGCGGCGACGATATCCTCGTCGCTGATCAGGTCGGGCGTCTGGAAACGGGTGAACACCAGGCCGGTGATCAGCGCGTCGATCACCCGGGCGAACTGGTCGGCGGGCATGGGCAGGGACCCCGGCGGAGCAATGCGCGTGAAGCCGTCCGCCATGGCGCGGTAGGTTTCGGCGTTTCGCTCGGTCAGGCGCTGGCGCATGTGCGCGTGGGTCAGGTTGTAGAGCTGGAACGCCGCCGCGCCTGCGGCCATGGGGAGACGGGCGCGGGACGCCACCGCCACCGCCTCGCCCAGAATGCGCAGTTGCACCCGCAACGGCGCGCCCGGCCGGAAGTCAGCCTCGATCGGCGTCCACTGGCTGTCCATGACAGCCAGGAACAGGTCTTCGCGACTCTTGAAGTTGCCGTAGAACGACCCGCGCGAGAGGTTTGCCCGCGTGCAGACCGCCTCGATCGAGGTGCGGTCGAAGCCCTTCTCGGCGATCACGGCGGCGGCCGCCTCGACAAGGGTTTTGCGGGTCCGCTGGCGCTTGTCGCCCTTGGGAATGCCTTTGCGGCTGACCGGAGTTCGCGTCATCAGCGATATCTACGGCGCCAGATTAAATGCGACAATGCATTTAACGTGATGATCCCGCTTGGCGACGAATGCCCCGGCCGCTGGGCGACCGGGGCTGGCCGTGGGCCGGCAAGGCCCCTGGCGACTAGGAGTCGCGGCGCATGTCGGGCGAGCGATCGTCACCCATGCCCGGGCGGTCCCGGCCTTCGTCGTCGAAGGCCTCGCTGGCGGTGTGGCCGGCGAACGAGCGGTCCTCGCCGTACAGGCTGCGCTCCCGGGCGACTTCGTCGCTCGAGTACGGCCCGGCGGCCGGATCGAAGGCCTGCCAACCGGCCTCATGGTAGGCCCGGCCGCGATTGGTGGCGTCCACGCCGCGGCTGGCCTGCAGCAGTCCGTCCACGCGCATGGCGTCGTTGTCATCGACGCGAACGCTGACCAGCGACCCGCCACGGCGGACTCCCTCGGCGTAGACGTTGGCTTCCTCGTCGGTGTGGCCGGCATCTTTCAGGGCGCCGAGAATTCCGCCCGCCGCACCACCGGCGACAGCGCCCACCGCGGCGCCGACCGCCGTCGACACCAGCCAGCCGGCCGCGACCACCGGGCCCAGACCCGGAATGGCCAGCATGCCGAGGCCGGCCAGTAATCCGGCTCCGCCGCCGATCAGGCCGCCCGTCGTGGCGCCCTTGCCGGCCCCTTCAGCCGCGTCGCTCTCCCCGTCGCCATCGCTGTCGCGAAGGGCGCCGTCGTGCCAGTTGCCGGTGTTGCTGGCGACCAGGCTGATCCGGTCGTCGTCGATGCCGGCGTTTTTCAGGTCGCGGACGGCGGCCAGGGCGTCAGTATGGCGGTCGAACAGCCGCGTTACAGTCTTCGTCATGGTCTTAACTCCAGTTACTGAGAGATGTTATTGCGGGCTGACCGCGCCCTTGTAGTCGACCGACACCGCGACTTCCTTGCCGCCCATGGTGGCCTTGCCGCTCCAGATTCCCTGCTCGTTCTGGGTCAGCGCGCTCACATTGCTGTAGCCGGCGTTCTCGATCGCGCCCTTGGCCTGGGCTTCCGTGAACGAGTTGGCGCTCGGGGTCTGGGCGGTCTCGCCGGTCGTCGGCGTGGTGTCGACAGCGGCATTGCCGGGAGCTTCCGGCGCCGAAACGACCGGACCCTCCGTGCGATCGGACTCGGCCGGCTTCTGGCCACAGGCCACAAGCAAAATAGCTGCCACGGAAACCGCGGCGGTTACAGTAAGAACTTTCATGATGTCTCTCCCTCAGGAGATGGATAAAGACATCGCTCGAAAGTTGGTTCCAAAGAACAGCAAACGGTGTTCCGTTGTCTGTATAGGCTCAACGACCCGTGTTTGGCGTTCGTGAGGCGGTCGCGCGCTGGGTTGGCGCCTTTTCGCCCGCGAGCATCGCGAACGCCGCATGGAAGGCCTCGTCCGGAACCAGGTCCGGAGTCAGGAAGCGCTGGAACAGCAGGCCCTCGGTCACCGCGTGGATCAGCACGACCAGCGTCTCGGCCGGCATCGGCAGGCCGCCCTCATCGGCGACGCTGCGCAGCCAGGCGGCGCCGGTGGCGAAGCTGGCGCGGGTGGCGGCCTCCACCTCGGTGCGGAGAGCGTCATGGGACAGGGCGTGCGCCATGCCGGTCAGCCGCCCGAAGGCCGCGGTCTCCCGTTCGGGGATCGAGGCGACATAGGCCTCCGACAGGGCGCGCATCTTCTCTGCGAACGTAGAGTCGGGGCGGATCTTCGGCCGCACCGGCGACCAGTAGGTCTGTCCCAGGGCGATGAACAGGTCGTCCCGGTTTCTGAAGTTGCCGTAGATCGCCCCGCTGGTCATGCCGGCCCGCTCTGCGACGGCCTGCAGGGTCGTGCGCTCGTAGCCCCGCTCGCGGATCAACTGGCGGGCCGCTTCCAGCAGGGCGGCGCGCGTCCGGGCGCGCTTGTCGCCCTTGGGGCGGCGGCGGGCGTCGGACGGGGCAGGGGCGGCGGACATGTTCCGGACTCTAGCGGCTTGCCAAATTATAGGAAGTATATTTTATAAAGGAATTACATTTTCGAGTGCCGATCGCTTCAGGACCCGCCATGACCACCGCCGACCCAATCGCCGCCATGCTCGGCCGCTACACCGACGCCGACGAGATCGCCGGCGCGGCGACCCTGGTCTGGAAGGATGGCAAGGTCGTCCAGACCTGCGCGGCCGGCTGGCGGGACCGGGAATCCCTCGACCCACTGGAGCGTGACGCCATCTTCCGGATCGCCTCGATGACCAAGCCGGTTACGTCGGTCGCCGCGCTGATGCTGGTGGACGAGGGCCGGATCGCTCTCGGCGACCCGATCAGCAAATGGGCGCCCGAGTTCGCGGAAATGCGCGTGCTGCGCTCGCCGACGGGGCCGCTGGACGAGACCGACCCGGCGGTGCGGGAAATCACCTTCGACGACCTGCTCACCCATCGTTCGGGCCTGACCTACAGCTCCTTCCATGACGGCCCGATCCAGCCGGCCTATGACGCGGCGCTGGGCGGTCAGATCGACAGCCACGTCGCGCCCGACGACTGGATCGCGGCGCTGGCGGGCCTGCCCCTGATCGACCAGCCCGGCGCCGGCTTTCACTACGGCAACTCCACCGACCTGCTCGGATTCCTGATCGCGCGGATCGAGGGCGAGTCCCTCGGCGCGGTGCTGAGGCGCAGGATCTTCGATCCCCTTGGCATGACCGATACCGGCTTCTTCGTGCCGGCGGACAAGGCTCACCGCCGGGCGCAGATGTACGGCTTCAACGCCGACGGCGGGCTGGTTCCGAAGCCCGCCGGGGCGGGCGGCGCGGGCGCCGTAGTGCCTGATCGGACCACCGCGACGCCCTACGAGGCCGGAAGCGGCGGCCTGTGGTCGACGCTGGACGACTATCTGGCCTTTGCCCGGCTGTTCGTCGGCGACGGCGCGGTCGACGGGGTGCGGCTTCTGAAGCCCGGGACGCTCCGGGCGATGATGACCAACCAGCTGACCGGTGATCAGCGCGCGCGGGCCGAAACCTTCGGCATGCCGCTCTTCACCGCCCACGGTTTCGGTTATGGCTTGGCGGTGGTGATGGACCCCGACAACGCGGCGGTCACCCGCTGCAAGGGCGGTGTCGGCACCGTCGGCTGGCCGGGCGCCTACGGCGGCTGGTGGCAGGCCGATCCGACCACCGGGACCGTGATGATCTTCCTCGCCCACAACGTCATGGAGCCCGAACTGATGGCCATGGGCATCGGCCTGAACGTCTACGGCGCGATCACCGAGTTCCACGGGCTGGCCAGCGCGCTCTAGCCGCAACGGCTTCACGCGCCACGACGATGTCGCGCGAGGCGGGATAAAGCCGGCGGCGTATTAAAAACGTCAATGAAGTTAACGCTTTAGGGGCGAGTGGATGGTCGCCGGACAGGCGAGCCGGTCAGGCGGCCGTCATGCCGCCGTCCACCACCACCTCGGACCCCGTCATGAAGGCCGCCCCGTCGGAGGCGAGGAACACGATGGCGTTGGCGATATCGATGTCGCGGCCGAGCCGGCCCATCGGGTGGCTCTGGGCGAACCGCTCCAGCGTGCTGTTGGACCCTTCGCCGTTGCGCGCCGACACAGCTACTGCGGCCTCGGCCATCATCGGGGTGTCGATGATCCCCGGATGCACCGAGTTGACGCGGATCTTAAGGCCGCCCCGGGCGCATTCCAGCGCCGCCGACTTCGTCATAAGCCGCACGGCGCCCTTGGAGGCGTTGTAGGCCAGACCGCCGGGCTGACCGACCAGGCCCGCGACCGACGACAGGTTGATGATCGAGCCGCCGCCGTCCCAGCGTGTGGCGCGTTCGGCGATGGCCGGGATGGCGTGCTTGAGGCCGAGGAATACGCCCTCGACATTGACCTGCTGCATGCGCCGGAAGTCCTCCAGCTCGGTCTCGACGATGCCCTTCATCCAGAAGATGCCGGCGTTGTTCACCAGGATGTCGAGCCCGCCGAAGGTCGCCTTCGCGAAGTCCATGGCGGCGATCCAGTCGGCCTCGACGGTGACGTCATGCTTGATGTAGGCCCCGCCGACGGCCTCGGCCGTGGCTGTCCCGTCGTTGAAGTCCGTGACGACGACCTTGGCGCCCGCCGCCGCCAGCGCCTTCGCGGTCGCCGCGCCGATGCCGCGCGCGCCGCCGGTGACCAGCGCCACCCGCCCCGTGAGATCCTGCATACTGTCCTCCCCCATTGCTGGAGAGGGCTATACCGGCGTTCGCCGGTCTTTGCAGCGATCAACCGGCCAGTTTGGCGGCGAGATTTGTCATCGCCGTCCGGGTCGCGTCGTCGGCGGGAAACAGCAGTTCCAGCCTCAGGTCGCGCACCGTGACGTCCTCGCTGGTGCCGAAATGGGCGATGGTCGACAGGAAGCTGAGCGGCTGATCGGGGGTGTTCAGCACCACCGGCGCCAGCGGTCGCCGCTGCAGCGGCGCCGTGCGATGCGGGTGGCTCGCCGCCGCGGACTGCAGGGCCAGCAACAGGTCCTGCAGGACAGGGTCGTCGCCGGCCTCGAGCGCCTCGAGCTGGATGCGCGCGGCCATCTCGGCCAGCATCTCGGGATAGTTGGCGATGGCGACCGGGGCCAGCGGGCTGTCGGTCAGCATGCGGACGACGTTCATCGGTCCGGTCCCCTGGTGCAGCGGCTCTAGCAGGGCGCGGGCCGTCGGATTGGCGTCCAGGATGGTCCAGTGCCGGTCGCACAACAGGGCCGGGTAGGGCGCGTGCCGCGTCATCATCTCGTCGAGCACGGCCCGGAACGGCTCCAGCGCCGCCGAGTCCAGCGGCGACGCCGGAAACGCCGGCGCGAACCCGGCCGCCTGTAGCAAGGCGTTCTGGGCGCCCAGCGGCAGCAGAAGCCCCTCCGCCAGCTGCAGGACCATGTCCCGACTGGGCTGGGCGCGGCCGGACTCAAGGAACGAGAGATGCCGGGCCGAAACGTCACAGGTCAGGGCCAGATCGAGCTGGCTCATCCGGCGTCCCGCGCGAAAGCGGCGCAGCGCGGCGGCGAAGGGGCCCGCCTCGGGGCGGGTCGGAGCGAGCACATCGGACATGGCTCATGCTCTCAAGGCCGGCGCGCGCTGTCCATGACCTGGCAGGTAATTGCCGGGCCTACCTCCCGTCGCCGAGGTTGGGGGCCATCAATCCGAGGAGATCTGACATGCGTGGCTTCTGGAAGACCTGGATGACGGTGTGGTGCTGGGGCGTTCTGGCCTTTGGCCTGGTGCTGGCGTTGTCGGCCGTGCCGGCGCTGGACGCGGCCCCGCGGTTCGTGCTGGCGCTGATCGGCGGAGACCCGGCCCTGGCCGCGTTGCTCGATCAGCCGGTGATGCGGTTCGCGTTCGGCCTGCAGGGTGCCCTGACCCTGGGCTGGGGCTTCACCATGATCGCCATGATCCGTCTGGCCGACACCGGCGGTGCGCCGGTCTGGCGGTCGCTGACCGCGGCGTTCCTGACCTGGTATGTCATCGACAGCCTGATCTCGATCTCGACCGGCTTCCCGCTCAACGCGGTGTCCAACACCCTGCTGACGGTCGGCTACCTCATCCCGGTGCTGGCCACGGGCGCGCTCAAGGCGCGTGACCCCGCCACCGTGTGATGGCCGGAAGGGCTACGGCAAGGCCCGGCGAAGGAAGGGCACCGGCACGCCATAGGTCAGGCGGCGCCAGACCCATTCCACCGGGCCGAACCGGAACAGGCGCAGCCAGAGGCCGGCGACGAGGCACTGCGCCGCGAAGATCGCCAGCGCCAGGCCCGTGCCCTCGACGAGCCCGATCCGGCCCTGGAGGCCCAGCCCCACGCCATAGAACAGGCCGATGCCGATCAGGGTTTGCGAGATGTAGGTAGTCAGCGCCATCCGCCCCACCGGCGCCAGCGTCGCCAACGCCTTGCGCCAGCCGCCCGACCACAGGAGGACGAACCCGCTCGCATAGGCCAGCGCCATGGCGGGGACGGCGACGGCCGAGAGCGCGCTTTCGATCTCCCACTGGACCGTGGGCGGGAAGTCCGGCGTGATGGCGTGCAGCGGCGTCAGGACGGCGTTGCCGATCACGCCGATTGGGGCGCAGATCCAGAAGACGCGCGTGAACAGCCTGCGATGGTCGGCGAGATTGCGGTAGAGGCCGAGTTTTCCGATCAGGGCGCCCAGCAGGAACATGCCGAGGATCGAAATCGCCTTGCCATCGTAGACCATCTGCAAGGCCTTGAGCTTCAACAGGCTGAGGTTGGCGATGAAGATGCTCGCCGGGTCGGCGCCGCTGAAGGCCCGCGTGATGTCCGCGAAGCCGCCGTCCGCGTCTCCGCCGGAGGAGCCGTGGAAGACCATCGGCGCGAGCCACGCCATGAAGACCGGCCAGGCGATCCTCAGCGCGAGCACGATCGCGGCGGCCGCGCCGACCGCCGTCGGGCTCCAGCGCCGGCAGAGAACCAGCACAAATCCGATCAGCGCGTAGTCCTTGAGGATGTCGCCGTACCAGAGGCTGGCGTGGAGCAGGCCGATGACCAGCAGGACGGTGAGCCGTCGCGTGAAGTGCCGGCTGAAGTCGGCGCCCCGCCGGTCGGCGCTCGCCAATTGGACTGCGAATCCGATGCCGAACAGCAGCGAGAACAGGGAGTAGAACTTGCCCCTGATGAGAAAGTCCTGAAGCATCGCCGCCGGGCCGTCGACGCCGAACCGGTCGAGCGCCGCCTGGCCGGCCGCCGTCATGAAGTTGAACCCCGAGAAGTCGGGGATGTGCGACACGAAGATCCCGAGCAACGCGAACCCGCGCAGGGCGTCGAGGACATCGGCGCGTTCGGCGTCGGGGATCGGTCCCCCGGTCCTGAGGGCGGGTGAGCCGGTCACGGCGCGAAAGTCCCCCTCACGGTGGCGCGCAACTCGGCCATCCAGACGTCGCGAGCGGCGACGCGCGATCGTTCCGGCTCCAGGCTGGAGAGCAGATGACCGAACGTGGCCGGGCGGAGCAGGATCGCGCCAAGCAGGACGATCAGGGCGTCCGGAACCGCGTGTTTGCGCAGGGCGCCTTCGCGCACGCCCCCCTCGAGCCAGCCGGCCAGCAGTTCAAGCAGCCGGCCGCCGGGCCGTCCGGTGTCGCTGGCGGGCACGCTCACGCTGAACCCGCCGCCGTCTTCGCCGACCGACATGATCCAGTGCATCATCAGGCGGGCGTCGGCGGGACGGTCGAAGAAATGGCCGCCGGCCGCCGCGGCGAGCACTTCGACGGCCTTGAGGCTCGCCGGGCGAGACCCGTCGACCACGGCCTCGATGAGGGGCAGGACATCGTCGACAACCCGGTCCAGAACCGCGTTGGCCAGGTCGGTCTTGCTCGCGACATGCCGGTACAGGCTGCTGTTGTCGAGGCCGACGGCCTCGCCCAGCTTTCGCATGGTCATCGCCTCGAACCCGAGCTCCGCGAAGAGAGTGGTGGCGGCATCGAGGATGCGCTCGCGTTGCGATCCGGCTTCAGGACGTCGGGCGTGGGTCAGGGTCATTGCGGGCTTCAAGCAAGCGCTTGCTTGCATGTCAAGCGGCGTCGCGCGTCTGTCGCGCCGGCGGGTTTGCCTGTAGGGACGTCCGCAGGCCAACCCCCGACCGCTTGAGTGATGACCCCGACTACCGCCGCCCACCGCCTCTCCGTCGCGCCGATGATGGACTGGACCGACCGGAACTGCCGGGCGTTCCATCGGTCCCTGACGCGCCGGACCCTGCTCTATACGGAGATGGTCACGACCGGCGCGGTGCTGCACGGCGACCGGGACCGGCTGCTGGGCTTCGACGCGGTCGAGCACCCGGTGGCGCTGCAGCTGGGCGGGTCGGACCCCGCCGATCTCGCGGCCTCGGCCCGCATCGGCGCGGATCTCGGCTATGACGAGATCAACCTCAATGTCGGCTGCCCGTCCGACCGGGTGCAGAGCGGCCGCTTCGGCGCCTGCCTGATGCGCGAGCCCGAGCTGGTGGCCGACTGCATGGCGGCGATGAAGGCGGCGGTGTCGGTGCCGGTGACCGTAAAATGCCGCATCGGCGTCGACGACCAGGAGCCGGAGGAGAGCCTGTTCCGGCTGGTCGCGCTATCCGCGGCCGCCGGCGTGGAGACCTTTGTCGTCCATGCCCGCAAGGCCTGGCTGAAGGGCCTGTCGCCTAAGGAAAACCGCGACATCCCGCCGCTGGACTATCCGCTGGTCTACCGGCTGAAACAGGCGCGGCCGGACCTGACCATCGTCATCAACGGCGGGATCGCCTCGCTCGATGAGGCGCTGGCGCATCTGGATCACGTCGACGGGGTGATGCTCGGCCGCGCGGCCTATCACGAGCCGGGACTTCTGGGCGCGGCGGACGCGCGGATCTTCGGCGAGGGCGAGGCGGTCGATCCGTTCGAGGCCGTGGAGCGCTATCGCCCCTACATCGCGGCCCGGCTGGCGCAAGGCTATCACCTGGCCGGCATGACCCGGCACATGCTCGGCCTGTTCCACGGCCGCCCCGGCGCGCGGAGCTGGCGGCGGATCCTGACGGTCGAGGGTTCGAAGGCGGGCGCCGGGCTGGAGGCGGTCGACGCGGCGCTGGCCGCGGTGTCACAGGCGGCCGAGCGGAGAGTCGCCTAGGGGACATGTACCGCCGGGACGTGTGCCCCAATCGGGCGCCGACGCCGTTTAGGGGGCACGTACCTGCGGGACATGTCCCCGCCGCGTCACCCCATCGC
>CAZISF010000018.1:24185-29051 GCA_964541915.1 uncultured Caulobacter sp. | reverse complement strand
TGCCGTGAGGGCGTAACCCCTCACCCTCCCATGGCTTCGCCACGGGTCCCTCCCTCTCCCGTCCGGGAGAGGGTTACATCCACATCGCCTCCCCACTCCCCAGCTTCACGCTCGGCAGCGCCCATCGCGCCGGGGTCGCCGCCATCCGCACGGGTGGCCGCAGGAACGTCACCGGACCCCAGCCGCCGTCCTCGTGGATCGACCAGGCCGCCAGTTCGTCGCTGGAAAAGGCCCGCGCTTCCGGGTCGCGCAGACCGAGGCCGCGTACCCACATCGCCGTCCGCGTCAGGCTGACCCGCACGCGCCAGCTGCCGCCTTCGGTCGCCCGACGACGCAGGGCGACCATCGCGCCAAAAGCCGCCAGGTAGCCCGTCGTGTAATCGTTGACCGCCGCCGGCAGCAGGGTCGGATCGCCGGCGCCGCCCTGCACATGCGCCATGCCGCTGACCGTCTGCGCCAGTTGCTCCCAGCCGGGGCGGGTCGCCCAGTCGCCGTCGTGGCCGTAGCAGTTGATCGAGACGTGGATCAGGCCCGGTCTCAAGGCCGCCAGCGCCTCCGCCCCGAACCCCAGCCGCTCCAGCGCGCCGCTGCGGTAGCCCTGCGAGAAGATGTCGGCCTCGCCGACGAGCGTGTTCAACCGATGACGTCCCTCCGCCGTCTTGAGGTCGAGGAAGGCGCAGCGCTTGCCGTGGCCGGTGTCGGACACGAAGGGTTCGAAACTCGGCAGGTTCGGCCCGGAGATGTGCAGCACGTCCGCGCCGAAGCCGGCGAGCGCGCGGGCGCAGGCGGGGCCGGCCAGCACGCGGGTCAGGTCGAGGGCCCTCACGCCTGACAGCGGCGCCTCGCCGCCAACGGGGAGGGGAACCGGAGGGCCATCGCCGATGCGGGTCACCTCGACCACGGGCGTGGCGGCCAGCAGCCGGCCCTGGGCCGTGGCGTCCCACTCGTCCGGTGTGCGGACCATGGCGAGGCACAGGCCGGCGTTGGCGGCGGCGTCCTCCAGATCGGGCGCGGTCCAGCGGGCGAGGGCGGCGCGGACAGCGGCCGGGGTGTCCTCGCAGCCGAGCATCGCCAGGTGTCCGACGCTCTCGTCGAAGCTCGGGTGTACGTAGACCCAGCGACTGTCGCCGGTCTGGAGGAAGCCATTCGCCGCGGTCGCGGGCATCGCCCGGACCGGCGCCCGCGCCGAATCCTCGAACCGCTGGAACAGGAAACTGACCAGGCTGGCGGCGGCTTCGCGGGTGTGAGCCGAGACCGCCTGGGTCTGCCCGGTGCGTATCGTCCAGAGGCTGGAGGCCTCCGCCGCTCCGGCGGCGAGGGCGGCGGCGGCGGCCTCCTCGCCGAAAAAGGGGGTCGTCAGCGCCGGGTCGCGCTGTTCGATATTCGCGAACGGCCAGGCCGTGACCCCCGCACATCGCGCCAGATCGGACAGAGCGGTCGCAGCGGGCGCGTATTCCGGGGTCGTCGGCATGACGACCATAGAAGGGCATGTGGCCGTCCCGCTCAACGGGCTTGTCAGCGACCCTTCTTCGGCAGGGGGATCAGCATTGAGACCCTCCGGCGGTATTGGCGATAGGTGTCGCCGAACAGGCTGATCAGGTCACGCTCCTCGAGCTGGATGGCGACCAGGATGTAGGCTGTGGTCATGATGGCGAACAGCAGGTGGCCCTGACTCATAACCGGCGTGGCCCAGAAGGCGATCACGAAGCCCAGATAGAGCGGATGGCGCACGAAGCCGTAGAGCAACGGGGTGCGGAAGGTCGCCGGGGCCGCCGTCTTTCGCCGCAGGTTCAGCCAGACCTGGCGCAGACCGAACAGCTCGAAATGGCTGATCATGAAGGTCGAGGCCAGCACGATGCCCCAGCCAATCCAGAACAGGGCCTGCAGAGCCGTCACCGCCGCCGGCGCCGTCACGATCCAGACCATGTCCGGCATCGGTCGCCACTGCCAGTAGAGCAGGATCAGTGCGGCGTTGGAGAACAGCACATAGGTCGACCGCTCGACCGCCTCCGGCACGATCTTCGTCCAGAGCGCCTTGAACGCGGGCCGGGCCATCAGGCTGTGCTGCACGGCGAATACGGCCAGCAGCACGACATTGATCTTGAGGGCCGTAAGCAGCGCCGCCGCAGCGCCGCCGCTATCGATCGTTCGGGGGACCGGGAGGTCGCCGACGAAGGCGACGGCGTACAGGAATGTGGCCAGGAAGATGAGGTAGCAGATCGCACCGTATACGGCGGCCAGGATGCGGCTCATGACTGTGTCTCCGTCTATCAGGGATCGGAGGAGTCACGACGCGGGTTCAGGCGGACTCACCGATGGCCCGAAGTGGGGACCAGGGTGGATGACGCTTCAAGTACGGGAACTATAGCGGGCTACGGCTTGAGGATCAGCGCGGTGCGGGTCGCTTCGAACGAGCTCAGGCGGCCGAGATAGCTCATGCCGAGCAGCGAGGCGTTGAGACCCTTCTCGATGACCAGGGCGTCGACGTTCTCGACCCGGGCTCCGGCGACCGAGACGGCGGCCAGCTTCACGGACGCGGCGCGGGTCCTGCCGTCCGCGGTGATCACGTCATAGGCGTAGTTCAGGTGGGCGGTGTCGATGCCCAGGCGCCGGGCGTCATCCAGCGTCAGCGACACGGCGGTGGCGCCGGTGTCGACGAGAAAGCGCACGGCCTTGCCGTCGACCTTCGCCTCGGCCCAGTAGTGACCGTCGGCCGCCTTGCGGATCGAGGCGGACTGGGCGGCGGGCGCGGCGCCGGCGGCGGTCTGGACAGCCTGGTCGGCGCGCGCCGCGGCGCTGAACTGCGCGGGGTCCATGCTCACGACGGCGCGCGCGGCGCCAACGGCCGACAATGCGCCAATCGCGGCGATCGCCACGAACCTGATCATCTCAAGACACCCCGCCATATTGGCTTCATCGAGGGCGTTTTTCGCCCCTTCGCCGAGCACCCTAGCGGGACGGGGTTTGCAATCCGTGAAGGCGGGGAGGGGGCATGTACCGCAGGTACGTGTCCCCCAATCGAGCTGCCGCTTTAGGGGACACGTACCTTCGGTACATGTCCCCGTCGCTAAGCCAGTCCCAGCTTCTCCGGCCGGATCAGGGACCGGCGTCCGGGCAGTTCGACCATCAGCCGGTCGCGGGCGTCCTCGTCGAGGCGCGCCCAGCCGGCGATTTCCATCAGGGTTCGCTGGCACCCGAGGCACAGGCCGCTCTCGGCATCGACGATACAGACCTTCACGCAGGGCGTGGCGATGGCTTTGGGCGGGGTCTCGGGCAGGCTCATGCGGCGGCGGCGTCCGGGATGGCGTAGGCGACGGTGGCCTTGGCGGCGAGCTTGTCGCGACCTTCAGTCCACAGGGATATGTCGCAGGTGGCGATCCGCCGGCCAAGCCGCAACAGTTCCGCCTCGGCATAGAGTACGCCGGGCTTGCACGGGCGCAGGAAGTGGATGGTCAGCGACGTGGTCACCGCCATGGCCACCTCGCCGATGTGCGCCAGCACCAGGGCGTAGGCCGCCGTATCGGCGAGACTCATCAGGGTCGGGCCCGACACCACCCCGCCGGGGCGCAGGTTCCGGCTGGCCGTGGGCAGGGTCAGCATGACCCGTCCGGGGGAGACGGACGTCACCCGCGCCATCTGGTCCGGGTCGGCCTCGGGGAAGGCGCGCTGGAGAAAGGCGTTCAGCGCGGCGGCGTCCATGCGCAGCTGGATCTTGCCGGTAACGGGTTCCTGGATCATCGCCACAGCATCGCCGTCGCGGGCTTGTGATACAAGGCGCCTTGATTGATGCAAAGTTGACATGTTTTTGACATCTTTATTGCACGGTAGAAATTCATGAACCTTATGTAATGAATTGAATCTGTCTGGTAATTAATTTGCGAATACACGGGAGTCGAAACATCATCTGCCTGCATCCAATCAGGGAGATGGAGCTTTCCCATGCGAATCCTCACGATCGCCGCCGTGGTCCTTGCGACCGTCGCCGGTACCGGCGCCGCCTTCGCCGCTGACGCCCGTCTGAGTGACGGGCAGTTCGTCCAGGTCGCCCGCTGCCGCGGTCTGGCCGCCGGCGACGACGCCGCGAAGTTCGACGCGCTCTACAAGGCCCAGAAGCGCGGTCGCGCCGACTTCGTCATCGACAAGGCCGACGCCGCCCGGTCCGACGGAGCGAGGCTGGTCCGTACCGACGCCTCGGCCGCCGCCGCGGCCCTGGCCGCTGACTGCAACAAGTTCGGAGCCTGACGCCGCAAAGCCCCAGGACGTCAGTCTCCGGGACCCGGGCGCTCCGTCTCCCCCGACGGAGCGCCCACTGTCTCCCGAGCCCGGATCGCGCCGCCCGCGCGCGGCCGATCGCCTTGTCCAGTTGAGCATGCTGGATTGCCTTGGCGCCCCGTTCTCGTGGACGGGGCGTTCCTTTGTATTGGCGGTCGATCGGTGGGACAGTGAGTCTTCGAGACCGGAGGCCGCCATGCTCCTCGCCCTGTTCGTCCTGTTGCTGACCGCCGCCGATCCCGCGCCGCCGGCCCGGGATCCGTCGTCCTGGCCGGCCGACCCGACGCGCCCTGTCGTCATCAGCGACAAGGACTGGATCCGCCGCCCGACCGACGCCCAGCTGGCCGAAGCCTGGCCCGCCGAGGCGAAAAAGGCCGGCGTGGACGGGCGGGCCGTGCTGAATTGCGAGGTCGCCTATGACGGCGCGATGGAGGACTGCAAGGTGTTCGTCGAAACGCCGACCGGGAAGGGCTTCGGCGCCGCGGCCCTCAGCCTCAGCGGTCGTTTCCAGCTCAGCCCGATGGTCGACGGCCAGTCGACCACCGGCGGCCGCATGCTGGTGCCGGTGCGGTTCAGGGCGCCCGAGCCGACGGA
>CAZISF010000018.1:2464-24085 GCA_964541915.1 uncultured Caulobacter sp. | reverse complement strand
ATCTTTCCAAACAACTGTTCGAGCCCTATAGTCGCCCGCGACGCGCAACGGCCCCGTGAGAGGCCGACTCCGGAGCCGCCTATGAATCTCGAATTCTCCCCCGAAGACCTCGCCTTCCGTGACGAGGTCCGCGCCTTCATCGCGCAGAACTATCCCGAGAACCTGCGCGGAAAACAGGACGAGGGAGACGACCTGACCAAGGACGACTTCCTGTCCTGGCACAAGATTCTGGCCAAGAAGGGCTGGGTCGCGCCGTCGTGGCCGAAAGAGTGGGGCGGCTGCGGCTGGACCTCGACCCAGAAGTACATCTTCTCCGAGGAAACGGCCCGGGCCGACGCCATCGCCATCCTGCCGTTCGGCGTCGCGATGGTCGCGCCGGTGATCTACACCTTCGGCACCCAGGCCCAGAAGGAACGCTTCCTGCCCAGGATCTACAACGGCGAGGAGTGGTGGTGTCAGGGTTACAGCGAACCGGGCTCGGGTTCGGACCTGGCGTCCCTGAAGACCAAGGCCGAGCGCATCACCGGCGATGACGGCAAGGAATACTATCTGGTCAACGGCCAGAAAACCTGGACCACGCTGGCCCAGCACGCCGACTGGGGCTTCTTCCTGGTCCGCACCGATCCGACCGCCAAGATCCAGTCGGGCATCAGCTTCCTGCTGATCGACATGAAGACCCCGGGCATCGAGGTGCGCCGCATCACGACCCTGGAAGGCGGCCATGAGGTCAACGAGGTCTGGCTCGAAAACGTCAAGGTGCCGGTCGAGAACCGCGTCTACGAAGAGAACCAGGGCTGGACCTGCGCCAAGTTCCTGCTCGCCCACGAACGGTCCGGCATCGCCGGGGTCGCCCGCTCCAAGCGCGGCGTCGAGAAGATCCGCGAGATGGCCTCGGTCGAGCTGGGCGATGACGGCAAGCCGCTGATCCAGGACTCGGACTTCAAGCGCAAGGTCGCCGAGCTTGAGATCGACCTGACGGCGCTGGAGTTCACCGAACTGCGCACCCTCGCCAGCGAAAGCGCCGGCAAGGGCCCCGGTCCGGAATCCAGCCTGCTCAAGATCAAGGGCACCGAAATCCAGCAGCGTCTGACCGAGCTCGCCCTGGAGGCCTCCGGCCCTTACGGCGCGCCGTACCTGCGAGACATGGGCGACAACAGCAAGATCGGCCCCGACTACGCGGTCGGTCGCGCCGGCGCCTACTTCAACACCCGCAAGACCTCGATCTACGGTGGATCCAACGAGATCCAGCGCAACATCATCGCCAAGATGGTGCTGGGCCTCTAGGCCTCGCCCCCAATCAGAACACGTCAGGGACGCCCCATGGATTTCAATTTCACCGAAGAACAGTCCATGCTGCGCGACACGGTCGCCAGCTTCCTCCAGGACAAGTACGACTTCGACAAGCGTCGCAAGATGATCACCTCGGACGCCGGTCGTGACCCCGCGATCTGGGAAGCCTTCGCCAACGAGCTGGGCATCCTCGGCGCGCCGTTCTCGGAAGAGCTGGGCGGCCTCGGCGGCGGCGCTATCGAGAACATGATCGTCATGGAAGAGTTCGGCAAAGCCCTGGTGGTCGAGCCCTATCTCGGCACCGTGGTCATCGGCGGCGGCTTCCTGAAGCACTCGGGCTACGCCGGCGCGGCCGACATCATCGGCGGCATCATCGAGGGCAAGGTGATCATCGCTTTCGCCTATGCCGAGCCGCAGGGCCGCTACACCTGGTCGGACCTGAAGACCACGGCCAAGAAGGACGGCTCCGGCTATGTCCTGAACGGCCACAAGGCGGTCGTCATCGGCGCCCCCTGGGCCACCCACCTGATCGTCACCGCCCGCACCTCGGGCGGCCAGCGCGACGAAGCCGGCGTCTCGGTGTTCATCGTCGACAAGAACGCCAAGGGCGTGGTCACCCGTGACTACCCCACGGTCGACGGCCAGCGCGCCTCGGAAGTGTTCTTCGAGAACGTCTCGGTCGGCGCTGACGCGCTGATCGGCGTCGAAGGCGCGGGCCTGCCGCTGGTGGAAAAGGTGCTCGACGAAGCCACCGCCGCCAGCTGCGCGGAAGCGGTGGGCGCCATGCGCCAGCTGCACACCGGCACGCTCGAGTACGCCAAGCAGCGCAAGCAGTTCGGCGTTGCGATCGCCAGCTTCCAGGTGTTGCAGCACCGCATGGTCGACATGTTCATGAACGTCGAGCAGTCGGTGTCGATGACCTACATGGCCACCATCAAGCTCAGCGATGACGCGGAGCGGGCCAAGGCCGTCAGCGCCGCCAAGGTGCAGATCGGCAAGGCCTGCAAGTTCGTCGGCCAGAACGCCATCCAGATCCACGGCGGCATGGGCATGACCGACGAACTGGCCATCGGCCACTACTTCAAGCGCGCGACGATGATCGAAGGCCTGTACGGCTCGGTCGACCATCACCTGCGTCGCTATGAGGGCCTGAGCTTCGGCAAGGCGGCGTAAGGCCGCTTCAGCCACCGGCTGGACAATCAAGGGGCGGGTGTCGAAAGGCGCCCGCCCTTTTTTGTTTTTCAACGCCGCCGTCAATTGGAGAACGCTGATTCACCAATCAGCAATCGCTCCCGCGTCTGATGTCGCCGCGCCCACATTCGATTGGCGCGGCGGTCCGTTGCTCCCATGGTCGATCAGCCCAACACGCCGAGGCCTAAACCGGTTCTGCTGGAGCGCGAGTCGCGCACGGCGACCCTGACCCGCACCATGACGCTGATCGCCACCGGCGGTTCGCTACCGGTAATCCTCGACGCCATCGCCCGCTGCGTCGAGGCGGAGGACCCCAGCATCCTCTGCAGCATCCTGCTGCTGGACGAGAGCGGCCGTCATCTGGTCAGCGGGGCTGGTCCCAGCCTGCCCGACTTCTACAACGCGGCGATCGACGGTGTCGAAATCGGCCCCTATGTCGGCTCATGCGGCACGGCGGCCTACACCAACTGCAGCACGATTGTTTCGGACATCCAGACCGATCCGCTTTGGCGCGACTTCAAGGATCTGGCGCGCGAGGCGGGTCTGGCGTCCTGCTGGTCCGAACCGATCCGGGGCCGCGACGGCAGGGTGCTGGGCACCTTCGCCATGTATCACCGCGAGATCTGCGTTCCCGGCGAGGACGATTTCCGCTCCATCGAGGCCGCCGCTCACCTTGCGGCCATCGCCATCGAGCGAAAGAAATCCGAAGAAGCGCTGGCGGAGAGCGAGGCGCGCCATCGGCTGTTCGCCGACAATGCCACCGATCTGATCATGCTGAGCGATCGCGGCGGACGGTTGACCTACATCTCGCCGTCGGTTGCGCGGGTTACCGGCTTTCTGCCGGAGATGCTCGTCGGGCGGATGATCCGCGACCTCGTCCATGCCGAAGACTGGCCGGCGATGCAGGCTATCGGCGACCAACTCTACGCCGGCGAGATTGTCGGCGACGCACCGAGGGTCGAATACCGCGCCCGCCACAAGGACGGCCGCTGGCTCTGGTTCGAGACACGCACGACCCTGATCCATGATCCGTTGACGGGCGAGGCGACCGGCCACCTCGATGTCGCCCGTGACGTCACGGCGCGGAAGGCGCTCGAGGCGGAACTGCGGGAACGGACACGCGAGGCCGAGGCGGCCACGGAGGCCAAGTCCCACTTCCTCGCCAACATGAGCCATGAAATCCGCACGCCGCTGACGGCGATCCTCGGGTTTTCCGGCGTGCTGAGCCAGATGTCCGGATTGCCGCCGGAAGCGGCCGTACATCTGCAGAGGATCACGACCGCCGGAGAAGCGCTGCTCGCCGTGGTCAACGACGTCCTCGACTTTTCGCGGCTGGAAGCCGGCCAGCTGGACCTGGATCCGCGTCCCCTGGACCCGGCCGCCGCCGTACGGGAAACCGTTGATCTGGTGGCGGCCCAGGCGGCGGCGAAACAGCTGTGGCTGGAGGTCGAGACCGATGGGGCGCTGCCCGAAGCCGTCAACGTCGACGGCGCCCGGCTGCGCCAGGTTCTGCTCAACCTGCTCGGAAATGCGGTGAAGTTCACCCGCACGGGCGGGGTGCGCGTCACGGTCGGCCATTCGGAGGATCATGGCGGTCTGCTCAGGATCACGGTCGAGGACACCGGCCCGGGCGTCCCGCCCGACCGGCTGGACCGGCTGTTCCAGCGGTTCTCGCAGGTCGACGGCTCGATCAGCCGGCAGCACGGCGGGTCGGGTCTCGGCCTGGCGATCTGCCTGGGGCTGACCGACCTCATGGGCGGCCAGATTGGCGTCGAGAGCGTCGAGGGCGAGGGATCGCGGTTCTGGTTCACCGTCGCGGCGCCGCCCGCGGCGGCCGAGGTTGCGTCGCATGGCGTGGCGCCGGAGCCAGACTCCATGAGGCCGTCGCGTCTGTTGCTCGTCGACGATGTGGCCATCAATCGCCAGCTGGTGCTCACCATCCTGGGCGCCTTTGGTCATGACATCACCGAGGCGGGCGGCGGCGCGGAGGCCGTCGAACTGGCGGGTCAGACGCCTTTCAACCTGATCCTGATGGATGTCCAGATGCCGGGCATGGATGGCCTGACCGCCACCCGCGCAATCCGGGGTGGCGACGGTCCCAACCAGGCCACGCCGATCATCGCCTTCAGCGCCAATGTCCTGGCCGACCAGTTGGCGGCCTGCCGGGCCGCCGGCATGAACGACCACATCGCCAAGCCGATCAACCTGGCCGACCTGGTCGCGAAGGTGGGAGCGTGGACGGCAGGTGTCGGACCACTGGCGGACGATGACGGTGCGGAGCCGCGCCGGCTTCAGGCGCTGTAGACAGCCTCGGCGATCGTCGCGACCGCCGCCTCGATCCGGGCCCAGCCGGCCTCATCGAGCGCCAAGCCCGCGAACGGTCGCCCCTGTCCCCGCCGCAAGGCCAGGTGCTGGATCGCCGCGATCAGAATGGCGTTCAGGGCCGGGGCGTCGACGCCTTCGGGCCGCGGCAGGCCCGCCATGCGCTGGCCCATCCATTGCTGCATCGTGGCTGACCGGACGCCCTCCAGTTTCCGGAGCAGCGGTGAGTCCTCCGCCAGCTCCCAGGTGATCAGGCCGCGCAGCGTGGCATCGCCGTCGAGGGCCTCGCCGTAGGCGCGGGCCACCTGGGCTATGGCCGCCCCGTAGCTGTCGCCGGATGACGGCGGGGCGGCGTCGCCGAGGGTCCAGCGAACTTCGGCGCCCAGCCGTTCGACAATGCCCTCGATCCCGCCGAAGTAGCGATAGACCAGCTTGCGGTCGACGCCGGCCGCCTCGGCCACCGCCAGCACGTTGAGCGCGGCGAAGCCCTTTTGCGCCAGCAGCCCGGCCGTCGCCTCGACGATGGCGCGCTCGGTCGCCGCGCGGTCTCGCGGGGCAGGGGATCCGTCCGGGCGGCTCATGGCGACTCACTCGATTTGACAATGTCTCACATATGGGACATATCCAGTTGTCACACAACTGGGACATATAGATATGAGCACCCTCAATGCCGCCTCCGCCCGCCGTATGGCCGGCGCCGGCATGGCCGTCTTTCCGCTCGCGGCGTCGGTTCCCTACGTCCTGCTGATCGACCGGTTCGGCTATGACGACATCCTGCGCGAGCCGCCGCTGGTGGTGCTGAAGGCCTTTCAGGCCGGTGGGCCGGAACTCGTGCTGATCTGTCTGGCCTTCGCGCTTTGCGCCGCCAGCTTTCTGTGGGTCGCCGGCTGGACGGCGGAGGCCGTGAAGGCGCAGGGCGGTCGATGGCCGCTGTGGGCGACCCTCACCGGCGCGGGCTCGGCGCTGGTCCAGGCCATCGGACTGCTGCGCTGGCCGTTCGCTGTTCCGGGGCTGGCGACGACGGCGCTCGATCCGGCTGCCGATCCCGCCGCGCGGTCGGCGGCCGTGGTGGTGTTCGAGACGCTGAACCAGTTCGCCGGCGTGGCGCTCGGCGAGTACCTCGGCCAGACCCTGCTGGCGGCCTGGACATTTGCCCTGGCCATTGCGGTGTTGCTGGGGCGGCTGGCCCCGGCGCTGTTCGGATGGGTCGGTCTGGCCCTGGTTCCGCTGTGGATTCTCGGCCAGAGCGAGTTGCTGGCGACGGTGATCCCGGGCTTCCCGGTGGTTGAGGTGACGCCCTACGCCTTCATGGGCTGGCAAGTCTGGCTGCTCGGGCTGGGCCTGTGGTGGCTGATCCGGCCGAAAAGCGCGACGTAGCGAGAAATTATCTTCGCGCCATCTGATTGTAAAAACAAGGTAATGGCAGATCGTCAGTCCACGGAATTGATCCGAACCCGGATTAATCCTCTTGCGTCATGCGATTCGAGGGGCGCAGCCTGATCCTCGACGCGCTGACGACCACGAGGGAGCTCAGAAGGAACCCGCCCTGAAGGCCGCTCCGCGTCTCTTTTGGCTAACGGCTCAAGGAGACGCCGACATGACGATTTCGAAGATGGACCACGCAATGTTGTCCTTTGGCCTTCTCGGAGGATTGCTGGTGCCGAGATCCCGCACCGCCGCTGAACGGATGCCGGCTCCCAAGCCGGGCAAACCCAGCCGCCGCAAGTAGGCGTCAGCCGCCGAAGGCTTCGCGCTTCTCTTCGAGGTGCAGCCATTCGTCCTCGGCGGCGGCCAGGGTCGCGCGGGCCGTCTGGCCGGCCTTCATGATCCGGTCGAAGCCGGCCGGGTCGCGGCTGTAGAGGGTCGGATCGGCCAACTGGGCTTCGAGCTTCGCGATTTCGCCCGGCAGCTTGTGGATCAGGGCGTTGAGCTCCTCGAGCCGGCGCTGGTCCTTGTAGGACAGCTTGGCGGCCGGCTTGCGCGCGTCGGCGCGGGCCGAGAGGGCCTTCGGCGGCGCCGACAACGGCTTGCTGTCGAAGAAGCCGGGGTTCTGCTCCATGAAATCGGTCCAGCCGCCGGGCGTCTCGACGACCTCGCCGCGACCGTTCAGGGCGATGGTCGAGGTGGCGAGGCGGTCGATGAAGTCGCGGTCGTGGCTGACCAGGATCAGCGTGCCGTCAAAGTCGGCCAGCAGGTCCTCGAGCAGGTCCAGCGTCTCCATGTCCAGGTCGTTGGTCGGTTCGTCGAGCACCAGCAGGTTGGCCGGCCGGGCGAGCGCCTTGGCCAGCAGCAGGCGGTTACGCTCGCCGCCCGACAGGCTGGAGACCGGCTGGCGCAGCTGCTTGTCCTGGAACAGGAACTCCTTGGCGTAGCCGGCGACGTGGCGGGGGACTCCGCGGACCAGGATCTGGTCGCCGCCCCCGTCAGTGAGCACGTCCCAGAGGGTCTGGCCCTCCTTCAGCTCGCCCCGGGCCTGGTCGATGTAGGCGATCTGCAGGCCGGTCCCGAGCTTGATCTCGCCGGCGTCGGCCGGCAGGTCGCCGAGCAGCAGCTTGACCAGGGTGGTCTTGCCCGCGCCGTTCGGGCCGACAATGGCCACCCGGTCGCCGCGCTGGATGCGGGTCGAGAAGTCCTTGACGATGACCCGGTCGCCGAACGCCTTCGACAGGCCCTTGGCCTCGGCGACCCGCTTGCCGGAGGTGTCGCCGGCGGCGAGGCCCATGGTCATCTGGCCGCGGGATTCCCGCAGGATGGTGGCCTTCTGCTGGCGCATGTCCATCAGGCGGCGGCGGCGGCCCTCGTTGCGGGCGCGGCGGCCGGTGACGCCGCGCTCGAGCCAGTGCTGCTCACGCTCCAGCGCCTTGTTCAGACGGCGGAACTCGTCGGCCTCGGTCTGGAGGATCTGTTCGGACCACTCGTCGAAAGCGGCGAAGCCCTTGTCGAGGCGGCGAACCTTGCGGCTCTCCAGCCAGAAACAGCGACGGGTGACGCGGCCAAGGAAGGCCCGGTCGTGGCTGATGATCAGCGCCGCGCAGCGCATCTGCCCCAGACGCTCTTCCAGCGTCTGGATGGCAAAGATGTCCATGTGGTTGGTCGGCTCGTCGAGGAGGAGCACATCCGGCTGCTCGGCGAAGCCGCGGGACAGGGCCGCGCGGCGGATCTCGCCGCCGGAGAGGCCTTGCGTGCCCTTGGCCGGGTCGAGGCCGAAGGCCATCAACTCGGCCTCGGCCTCGTGCTGGGCCGCGCCGCCGGCGGTGGCGTAGTCCAGCAGGGTCGCGCCGGTGATCACCGGCTCCTGCGGCACGAAGACCATGCGGGCGCCCGGGCTGGCGAAACGGTCGCCGGCGTCCGGCTGGATCTGGCCCGCCAGCATGCGCAGCAGTGTCGACTTGCCCGCTCCGTTGCGGCCGACCAGCGAGGCGCGGACGCCCGGCTCAAGCGCCAGATCCACGCCGTCGAACAGCATCGTCGCGCCGTCGGCGAGACGTACGTCCTTGAGGGCGAGGATGGGAGCGGCCATGAGGCGGGTCTTTTCGGGGCGGGCGTTGGAAGGAGGGCGTCTATCCCCCTAATCACCCTGTCTGGGCAAGAGGGCGCAGGGCCACACGCCGCGCGCGTGAAACATCGGCCCGCATCCGGCGAGACTTGCGCGTTTTGAGTAGTTGCAGGCAACGAGCCCACGAAAACAGTATTTCCGGCCGCGCCGCCACGGTTTGGGGGGCGTTCCAATACCTATCCTTAACGCGCGGCTCCCAAGTATCTGGACCAATTCGCACTTTCAGGGGCCGTGCGTGCTGATTTTCGACGACCATCTTGATCTGGGCGCCGCGCTTTCGTTGCGCACGCGGTCGACCGCGCTCCGGCTGGGCCTGATGGCGGCGATCGCGGTGATGCTGTGGTCGCTGTCCGGCTGGGTCTGGGCGCCGTTGTGGTGGTTCGCCTATGCCGCCCTGCAGGTCGCGCTGGTGCGGTTGCCGTCACGCGCGGACCAGCGGCCGGATGGCCGGCTCTATCTGTTGTCGACCCTCGCCTATGCCGTCGCCGGCTATCCCGCCTGGCATATGTGGCGTCACGCCGGCGACCTGGGGATCGCGGCCGCGACCATGTTCCTCTGCGGGATGCTGGTTCAGCTTGTGGTGTCGTCCCTGGGTGCGCGACGGCTGTTCTGGATGAGCGCGGCGCCGTTGATCGCCTATCTGGTGCTGATCCCGCCGCTTGCGATGGGCGCGGATCATCTGGCGCAAGGTCTGGCCGCGTCGACCTGCGCCGTGATGCTGGTCGGCTACATGGGCATCCTCTGGGTCGGTCAGCAAAGGGCCCTGGACTCCGTGCACACCGCGCGTCGCCAGGCGCTGACGGCGCAGCGGGAAGCCGAGGCGGCCAGCCAGGCCAAGACCGACTTCCTGGCGACGATGAGCCACGAACTGCGGACGCCGATGAACGCCGTGCTCGGCGCCGCCGACCTGCTCGGCCGGACCGAGCTGACCGAGGAGCAGCGCGGGCATGTCGCGATGCTGAGCGACGGCGGATCGATCCTGATGCATGTCCTCAACGACGTGCTCGATCTGGCCAAGATCGAGGCGGGGAAACTCGATATCGATCCCGCCAACGCCGATGTGCACGACTTCGTCCGTCGCTGCGCGGCGCTGTGGGCGCCGAGGGCCCAGGACAAGGGTCTGCGGTTCGAAAAGATCATCGCGCCGGGCACGCCGCAGTTCGTCATCATCGATCCGACCCGCATCGGCCAGATCATCTTCAATCTCATCTCAAACGCCCTGAAGTTCACCGAGTCCGGGCTCGTCCGGCTGACGCTGGCCGTGGAGGAAATCCGGCCGGGCGAGGCCGAGCTGGTGTTCAGCATCTCCGATACCGGCATCGGCATGTCGGCCGAGGCCCAGAGCCGGCTGTTCAACGCCTTCGAACAGGCTGACGGATCGACCAGCCGGCGGTTCGGCGGCACGGGCCTGGGCCTGTCGATCAGCCAGAAGCTGGCGCAGATGATGGGCGGCGTGATCACCGCGGAATCCGTCGAGGGGGAGGGATCCACCTTCACCCTGCGCCTGCCCTGTCAGCCCGGCGAGGCGATCGAGCCGAACGACTCCGGCGCTGTGACCGACCTTGAAGGCGAGGGCGGATCAGCGCGCATTCTGGTCGCCGAGGACAACCCCTCGAATCAGCGGGTCATCGAACTGTTCCTGCGTCCCATCGGAGCCCGGGTGACCCTGGTCAGCGATGGCCAGCAGGCGCTCGACGCCCTGGCCATCGAGCCGTTCGACCTGGTGCTGATGGACATGCAGATGCCTGTGATGGACGGCCTGGAGGCCACGCGGCGGCTTCGCGCCAGCGGCGGGGTCAACGCGGGGATCCCGGTGCTCGCGCTGACGGCCAATGTCATGGAAAGCCACCGGAAGGCCTGCGCGGAGGCCGGCATGACCGGACACATCGCCAAGCCGATCGACGCGCGGCTGTTGCTGACGTCCGTGATCAACGCCTTTGATCAGGGCGCCGCGGCCCCGGCCGCCGATGACTCCCGGCGCGCTCAGGGCTCGTAGGGCTCGTCGCTCTTGTCGAGATCCAGGTCCCAGGCGGCGTACTGCAACGCATCCTCGGGCTCGTTCAGATCGTTCTCGTTGAGGGTCTGGCCGCGGATCGAGACGCCGGCCTTGTGGACGCTTTCGGGGTCTCCGGTGATCAGCGGATGCCAGGCGGGCAGGGACTTGCCCTCGTCCAGCCGGCGGTAGGCGCAGCTGGCCGGCATCCACGCCAGTTGCTCGATATTGGCCGGCGTCAGCTTGATGCAGTCGGGGACGTGATCCTTGCGATTTTCGTAGTCGGTGCAGCGGCATAGCTGTGAATCGAGCAGCTTGCAGTGCACCCGTGTCGGGACCACCTCGCCGGTGTCTTCATCTTCGAAGCGAACAAGGCAGCAAAGTCCGCAGCCGTCGCATAGGCTCTCCCACTCGGCGGGAGTCATCTCGGCGAGAGACTTGATCTCCCAGAAGGGTTTGCGCGGCATAATGCTTGCGTCCTAAACCCCTCTACGCAGTAACCCAAGCGCGACGGCACATCCTTGAGCGACGACTGGTCCATTCCGCCGTACAGTTTCGATCCGCCGCCTGAGCCGCGTCCGGAGCCCGAGCCCGAGCCCGTCGCGCCGCCGCCCCGGAAAAAGCCAAAGACGTCAAAGCCTTCCAGGGCGCCCAAGTCGCCGAAGCCTCCAAAGGCGGCGAAGCCACCCAGGGCGAAACGCTCACTGGTCGCGCCCGGCGCCGGATTCAGCCTGTCGTCGATTTTCGACTGGATGGCCTCGCCCGGCCTTCGCTGGGTGTGGATCACGCTGCTGACGCTGTTCCTGACCGGGATGATCGCTGCGGGCGGCTTGAGCATCTTCGTCTGGCAGAAGTACCTGACCGACGTGCCGCCCTTGCCGCCGCGGGAGGCGCTGTTCGCGGTCAACCGGGCGCCCGGCATCCGCTTCCAGGACGCCAGCGGGGCGCAGATCGCCGTGCGCGGGCCGCGCTATGGCGAGCGGGTCACGCTGGACCAGCTGCCCGCCTATGTTCCGCGCGCCTTCCTGGCCGCCGAGGACCGCCGGTTCTATCAGCATGGGGCGCTGGACCTGCAGGGGATCGGTCGCGCCGCCTGGATCAACTGGCGGGCCGGGCGAATCGTTCAGGGCGGCTCGACCATCACCCAGCAGATCTCCAAGGGCCTGTTCCTGACGCCGGACCAGACCGCCAAGCGCAAGCTGCAGGAAGCGGTGATGGCCCGCCGCCTGTTCAAGGTTCTGAGCCGCGACGAGATCCTTGAGCTCTATCTCAACCGCATCTTCTTCGGGGCCAACACCTACGGCATCGACGGCGCGTCCAGGGCCTACTTCGGCCATCCGGCGTCGCAGATGACGATCGCCGAGTCAGCCCTGCTTGCCAGCCTGCCCAAGGCGCCGTCGCGTCTGGCGCTGACCAAGAACATGGCCGGGGCGATGGCGCGCCAGCGGCTGATCCTGGCCAACATGCGCAAGGAACGCTGGATCACCGAGGCCGAGTACCAGGCCGCCCTGGACGATACGCCCAGGCTCGCGGCCGGCGCCGTGCAGGACGAGGGCGATCTCGGCTACGTGCTGGACTACGCCACGGTCGAGGCCGTCAAGATCGCCGGGGCCAACGCGCCCGACCTCGTCGTGCGTCTGACCATCGATTCCCGGCTGCAGGCCGCCGCCGGCAAGATCGTCCGCGAGGTGATGCGCACCGACGGCGCCAAGGCCGGCGCGACCCAGGCGGCCATGATCGCCATCGCCAATGACGGAGCCATCCGGGCCATGGTGGGCGGCACCGACTTTGACTCCTCGCCGTTCAACCGGGCCGTCCAGGCGCGGCGCCAGCCCGGCTCGACCTTCAAGCCGTTCGTCTACGCCGCCGCGCTTGAGCGGGGGGTGCTGCCGACCGACCAGCGGGTCGACGGACCGGTGAAGTTCGGCGAGTGGGCGCCGGAGAACTATGGCGGCGGCTATTCCGGTCCCGTGACCGTGGCGACCGCCCTGGCCAAGTCGATCAACACCGTCGCGGCCAAGCTGGGTCAGGAAGTCGGCGGGGCGGCCATGGGCGAACTGGCCAGACGCTTCGGTTTGTCTACCATTCCGCCCAATCCGGACCTGTCGATCGCGCTGGGCTCCTACGAGGTCAGCCTGCTGCAGCTGGTCAGCGCCTTCCAGGTGTTCCAGCAGGGCGGTCAGAAGCGCCCGCCCTACATCATCGAGAGCATCGCCACCGTGGCCGGGGAGTCGATCTTCACCCACGATCCGGCAACGGTCGGGACCCCGGTCTACGACATCGCCAAGGCCTCGATGATGGTCAACATGATGAAGGGCGTCATCGAGCGCGGCACCGGCACGCGGGCCGCGTTCGGCCGGCCGGCCGCCGGCAAGACCGGCACCAGCCAGAACTGGCGCGACGCCTGGTTCGTCGGCTTCACGCCCGACATGACCGCCGGGGTCTGGATCGGCAACGATAACGACAAGCCGATGAACCATGTCGCCGGCGGCACGCTGCCGGCCGGAATCTGGCGGCGGTTCATGATCATCGCGCATGAGGGCCTGCCCGTGCGCGACTTCGACTGGCTGATGCCCGACCCGATCCCCGAGGAAGAGGCCGATCCGCGCAATCCGTTCTACGGCGATCTGGCCTCAGAGTTCGGCCGGGTCGCGGATTCGCTGGAGCCGCCGCCCGAACCGGAGGCGCCCGCCGTTCCGGCGGAGCCTGCCAGACCGCAACTGCCAAGCGGCGAGCCGATCCCCTACTAGGGAAATACGGGTGTTCGGCGCGCGTAGCGCTCGGAGTTCTCGGGAAAATATCCGGGAACATCATGGGCTTGCGATCTTTTCAGCCTGAATTCCCAGCCTTGCCCGCTGGTCCCGTACCTTTGTGGCATGAGCGGAAAACCAGATGGAGCGGCGGGGTTGCTCGCGGGGCTGGCGGAGACGCTGGCCGCGGGATTGCTTGAGGATATCAGGACCCTCGCCGATCTCCCCAGACCCGACACCGACATCGCCCTGGAACGGCGCGTGCGGCTGCGGGGCGTGATCGCCCGCACCGCCCTGTCGATCCACAAGCTGCAGGCCGCGGAAGATAATCCCGGTGGCCCGCACGAAACGGAAGAGGCCGATATGGATGACCAACCCGACGACGCGGACACCATCGAACGCAAGTACGTGGAACTTCAACGAAGACTCGATCGCTACGCTGGCCGAGCTGCGTCCGGAGGAGACCCGGCTGAGGGTGCCATCGGACCGGCTCGACATCGTGATGGAAAACTGGCGCCTCAAGGCCAACAAGATCCAGCGTCCTCCGGAGAGTCCCTGGCGCACCTGGCTGCTGCTCGGCGGCCGGGGTTCGGGGAAGACCTGGGTGGGCGCCGGCTGGCTGGTTGAACAGGCCTGCCGGGGCGGACGGTTCGCGCTGGTCGGATCCAGCCTGCACGACGTGCAGGAGGTGATGATCGAGGGGCCCTCGGGCCTTCGCGCCCAGAGCCCGAGAGCGATGCGATTTCGCCATGAGAAATCCCGCCGGCGGGTGGTGTGGAACACTGGCGCGGAAGCACACATCTTTTCCGCCGAGGACCCCGACAGCCTGCGCGGGCCGCAGTTTCACGGCGCCTGGGCCGACGAGTTCTGCGCCTGGCGGCGGCCGGGCGAGGTGCTGGCCATGCTGCGGTTCGGGCTGCGGCTGGGAGATGATCCCCGGCTGGTGGTGACCACCACGCCCCGGCCGATCCGTGCGCTGCGGATGCTGCGGGCCGACGCCTCTACGGTCGACACGGTGCTGCCGACGGCGACCAACGCGCACAACCTGGCGCCGGCCTTTATCGAGGGGTTGAACGCGATTTACGGCGGAACGCGGCTGGCGGCGCAGGAACTGGAGGGCCAGATCGTCGACGGCGAGGGCGCCCTCTGGCGGGCCGAGGACCTGGCGCGATGCCGGGGCGCGCGGCCGCCGGACTTCGACCGCGTGGTCGTGGCCGTCGATCCGCCGGCGACGGCGACCGGCGACGCCTGCGGCATCGTCGTGGCCGGACGGCTGGGCGAGCAGGCTTTCGTGCTGGCCGACCGGACGATGAAGGGCCTGTCGCCGATGGGCTGGGCCCGACGGGCGGTCGAGACGGCGAGAGATTTCGGTGCGGCGGCGATCGTCGCCGAGTCCAACCAGGGCGGCGAGATGGTCCGCGGCCTGCTGGCCCAGGCCGAGGCGCCGTGCCCGGTCAGGCTCGTCCACGCCCGCTTCAGCAAACGGGTGCGGGCCGAACCCGTGGCGGCGCTCTATGAGCGGGGCCTGGTGGTCCACTGCGACGCCTTCCCGGCGCTGGAGGAGGAGCTGATGGCGCTGGGCTGCGACGAAGGCGGGGCCAGTCCGGACCGGGCGGATGCGCTGGTCTGGGCGCTGACGGATCTGATGCTTGGCAGGGTGGTGAAGCGGCCGCGGGTGCGGGTGTTGTGACCCCTTCGAGTCCCCCGTTTCTGTGCGGATGTAGATGGGCCCCTTGGCCTTGATGGAATGATGCGCTCCGGGCGGTCGACCTGGTCAAGGAAGGCCCTTCGGGCCACCGCTGCGCGGCCGCGAAGCGGTCCTTGAGCAGGCCGTCCGCCGGAGCAAAACTGGCCTTCAAGACATCAGGGCAGGTCTGCCGCGATTGAGATCATGGCCAGTCCGCCAACCACGGCGCTTCCCTCTCCACCACCCTCCGGGTGGTCCCCCTCTCCCTCCGGGAGAGGAAGAAAGGATTGCTATGCCCCTCTTCCCCCGTCTTCGGCGGCGACCCGCCGCGCCTGAAATCAAGGACTCGCGCGCCGCCGCCCTCATCGCGGTGACCACCGCCGGGCGGCCGGTGTGGACGCCGCGGGACTATGAGAGCCTTGCGCGAGAGGGGTTCGCGAAGAACCCGGTAGCCTATCGCTGTGTGCGGATGATCGCCGAGGCGGCGGCGTCCGTGCCGCTGGCGGTGTTCGCCGGGGGGAAGCGCGCGGATGACCATCCGCTGCGGCGGTTGCTGGATCATCCAAATCCCGAACAGGGTGGGCCGGACCTGCTGGAGGCCTTCTTCGGCACGCTGCAGGTCAGCGGCAACGGCTATCTGGAGGCCGCGGGGGAGGGCCCTGGCGAGCTCTACGCCCTGAGGCCCGACCGGATGAAGGTGGTGCCGGGGCGGCAGGGCTGGCCACAGGCCTGGGAGTACGGCGTGGCCGGGCGCTCCGTACGGATCGGGCGCGACGCCGACGGCTGGCTGCCGGTGCTGCATCTCAAGCTGTTCAACCCGGCCGACGACTACTACGGCGCCAGTCCGCTGGAGGCGGCGGCCTTCGCCATCGATGTGCACAATGCGTCCGGGGCCTGGAACAAGGCGCTGCTCGACAATTCGGCCCGGCCGAGCGGGGCGCTGGTCTATGCCAACCCCGAGGCCGGCGACCGGCTGAGCGAGGCGCAGTTCGAGACGCTGAAAGCCGAACTGGAGGCGCGAACCGGGCCGGCGGCGGCCGGGCGTCCGCTGCTGCTGGAGGGCGGACTGGACTGGCGGCCGATGTCGCTGTCTCCGGCCGATATGGATTTCATCGCCGGCAAGCATGCGGCGGCGCGGGAGATCGCGCTGGCGTTCGGCGTGCCGCCGCAGCTGCTGGGGATCCCCGGCGACAACACCTACGCCAACTTCCGCGAGGCCAACGGCGCCTTCTGGCGACACACGGTCGTGCCGCTGGCCGAGCGGGCCGCGCGGGCGCTGACCGGCTGGCTGGGGGCGAAGCACCCAGGGGCGCGGATCGCCTGCGATCTGGACGCCGTGCCGGCGCTGTCCGCCGAGCGCGATGCGCTGTGGGCGCGGCTGGAGGCGGCGACGTTCCTGACGCCGGACGAGCGGAGAAGGCTGGCGGGGCTGGACGGGTAGCAATCCTCCCCGGCTTCGCGCGCAGGAAAGGAGACTTGCATGACCACCCCGCGCGCGCGCCCGGACCGACAGGTCACCCTGGCCGTCATCATCACCATCGCCATTCAGGCCGGCGGGGGGCTGATCTGGGCCGGGCGGGCGGCGGCGCGGATCGATGACCTGCAGCGGCGCGTCGACAGCCAGGGCGAGACCGCCGAGCGGCTGGCGCGGCTGGAAGAACAGGTGGCCGCCACGCGGATCACGCTGGAGCGGCTGGAACGCCGGCTGGAGACGGGAGAGCTGTGATGGCTGGAGACACAGAAATCAGCGGCTACGCCTCGCTGTTCTGGACGCGGGATCTCAATGACGACGTCGCCGCGGCCGGCGCGTTCGGCGCCTCGCTGGCGCGGACCGGGGCCAGGGGCGTGCGGATGTTGTGCCAGCATGACGGGGATCACCCCGTCGGGGTCTGGGACGAGATCGTCGAGGACGGGCGAGGGCTGTTCGTCCGTGGCCGGATCATCGACGCGACGCCGCAGGGTCGGCTGTGCGCGGCCCTTGTGCGGGCCGGGGCGATGGACGGGCTGTCGATCGGATTTCGGGCCGCGAAGGCTCGGCCGGACGGGACGGGCCGCCTGCGCGTGCTGACCGAGGTCGAGCTTTGGGAGGTGTCGGTGGTGACGTTTCCGATGCTGCCCGGGGCGAGGATCAGCGCCGTCGTCCCTCTCCCGGCGGGAGAGGGAGGGGCCCGGCGCGCCAGCGACGGGAGGGTGAGGGATTACGCCCTCGCCGGTTAGCACCCCTTCGACACCGTAACCCCTCAACCTCCCATCCTGCTTCGCCAAGGCTTCGCAGGACGGGCCCCTCCTTCTCCCGATGGGAGAAGGGATTCAAACTGGAGACACCATGAAAGAGACCAAACACGCGGCGGCGGAGCCCGCCGCGCGGGCCGCCATGCATGAGATCATGGCCGCCTTCGAGGCGTTCAAGGCCGCCAATGACGAGCGGCTGGGGGCGCTGGAGAGCAAGCGCGCCGACGCCCTGCTGGAGGAGAAGGTCGCGCGCATCGACGCCTCGCTGCAGGCGGCGCAGGGGCGGATGGACCGGGCCCTGGCCGAGGGGCGGCGACCGGCGCTGGCCGGCGGCGAGGGGCGGGTCATCGTGCCCGACGAGCGCAAGGCGGCCTGGGACGGCTATCTGAAGACCGGCTCCTCCTCGCTGCTGATGCTCGAGGCCAAGGGGCTGTCGGAGGGTGTTCCGACGGCCGGCGGCTATGTCGCGCCGCCCGAGACCGAGCGGCTGATCGAGCGGCGGCTGCAGATGTCCTCGCCGATGCGCGACATCGCCACGGTGCGGACCATCGGGGCGGGTGTGTTTCGCAAGCCCGTGAGCACCGCCGGCATCGAGAGCGGCTGGGTGGCCGAGACCGACGCGCGGCCGGAGACCGATCCGCCCGTGCTGGCGCTGCTGGAGTTCCCCGCGGCCGACCTCTACGCCAGCCCGGCCGCGACCCAGGCCCTGCTCGACGACGCCTTCGTCAATCTCGACGAATGGCTGGCGGCCGAGTGCGAGGACGCCTTCGCCGGGCAGGAGACCGAGGCCTTCGTCAACGGCAACGGGACCAACAAGCCGAAGGGCTTCCTCAGCTACAGCAACGTCGCCGACGCAAGCCACGCCTGGGGCGACATCGGCTATGTGGCGTCCGGCGCGGCCGGGGACTTCGACGCGACCGACCCGGTCGACCGGATCATCGACCTGATCTACGCGCCCAAGGCCCAGTACCGGGCGCAGGGGCGGTTCGTGCTGAACCGGCGCACGGCGGCTAAGATCCGCAAGTTCAAGGACGCCGACGGCAACTACATCTGGTCGCCGGCCACGGCGCCGGGCGCGCCCGCGACGCTGCTGGGCTATCCGGTGACCGAGATCGAGACCATGCCGGACGTGGCCGCGAACAGCTTCGCCCTGGCGTTCGGCGACTTCGCCAAGGGCTATCTGATCGTCGACCGGGCCGGGGTGCGGGTGCTGCGGGATCCCTATTCGGCCAAGCCCTATGTGCTGTTCTACACGACCAAGCGGGTCGGCGGCGGGGTTCAGAACTTCGACGCGATCAAGCTGATGAAGTTCGCGGCGAGCTGACTCACGATCCTCTCCAGCGAAGCTGGGGAGGATCCCTTTTCATGGAAAATCCCATGCCCCCCATCACCCTCGCCGAGGCGAGGCTGTTTCTGCGTGTCGGCGACGACGCGGAGGATGGTCTCGTGCAGCTGTTGATCGACGCCGCCGTGGCGCGGGTCGAGGCGGCTGCCGGTTTGACCCTGACAGAGGCGTCGCCGGCGCCGCTGCGGCTGTGCCTGCTGATGCTGGTCGCGCACGGCTTCGAACATCGCGAGGCCGGTGAGGCGCCGATCGGGCTGATCGAGCCGTGGCTCGCGCCCTATCGCTCGGTGCGGCTGTGAGTATCGCGAGCCTGCGCACCCTGGCGGTGCTCGAAGGCGTGTCGGAGGCCGAGACGGTGTTCGGCGGCCGCAACCGGACCTGGAGCCAGGTCGCGGCGTTGTGGGTCGACCTGAAGCCGCTCGGGCATCGCGAGACGGGCGACGGCGGAACGCGGCCGGCGCTGATCGAGCGAGCCGAGGCCGAGGCGCGGTCGCAGGCCGCCGCGGCGCGCGGTCAGCGGCTGAAGGCCGGCGGCGAGCCCTGGCGCGTGGTGGCCGTGACGCCGTCGCGGACGGCGCGGGGGCGGATGGTGCTGAGTCTCGAAAGGAGCTGGCCATGAGCCCGGATCTGGCGCTGCAGAAGGCGTTGCTTGAGCATCTGCGGGCCGATGCCGATCTGGCGGCCCTGCTCGGCGATCCGCCGCGTGTGCACGACCAGGCGCCGGCCGAACCGGTCTGGCCGCTGGTGCTGTTCGGGCGGGCCGAAACACGGCCCTGGGGCGGGCTGGAGGGCGAAGGGCTGGAGCATGCCCTGACCCTGACGGTGCTGTCTCGGTTCGATGGAGCCGAGGAAGCAAAGGCGATCGTCGCTGCCCTGCGCGCGCGGCTGCACAACGCGGCCCTGACGCTCGAGGGCTGGCGGCTGGTCAATCTGTGCGTGACCTATGGCGACGTGTTCAGAACCGCCGACAGCCGGAGCTTCCACGGGGTGCTGAGACTGCGCGCCGTGACCGAGGCGGCCTAGGTTATGAACTCAATGTCGCGATAGAGCATGAACAACGAGCGGGGGCCGTCAACCGGGCGGTAGACGCCTTTCGCCCCGGTCAGCTGGGCGGCGATGGCGGCCATGCCCCAGCCCAGGTTGGTCATGTCCGTCGTTTTCAGGCGCGGCGCCATCAGCGGCTCTATGCCGTGCGTCTCGCCCCAGGCCTTGACCTTCAGGACGTCCTCGATCGCCTCCCGGGGCCACCAGGAGCCGGCCCAGGCCCAGAGGAAATCCACGTCGGTCGCGGCGATGAGCTGGAATTCCGCCCTCACGCGCGGCCGGCCCTTGTGGCTGAAGATCAGTTCCCGGGTCGCGATGTCGTAGTCGAACCGCTCCCAAGCCATGATTCCGTATTTCGCGTTCAGCGCCTCGTTGAGGTCGGTCAGGTCCCGCACCGCCTCGCGCATGAAGGTCTGGAAATCCGCCTTCGCCAGCGCCGCCCGTTCGTCCGCCACTTCCATTTCTGTCCCCCTGACCTGTCGGAGCCCAGCATGGCCGCTCAACGTGGAAAAGACATTCTGCTCAAGATCGGCGACGGGGGCGAGCCCCCCGGCTTCGTGACCGTTGCAGGCCTGCGGGCCCGGACGATTTCGCTGAACGCCCGAAGCATCGACGCCACGGACGGCGACAGCGCCGGGCGGTGGCGCGAGCTGCTGGCCGGGGCCGGCGTCAAACAGGCCAGCGTGTCCGGCGCCGGGGTGTTTCGCGACGCCGACTCCGACGCGTTGATCCGCGAGGTTTTCTTCGCCCAGTCGGCGCGGACCTGGCGGTTGATCGTACCGGACTTCGGGGTGCTGGAAGGGCCCTTCCTGGTCGCGGCGCTGGAATACGCCGGCGAACACGACGGCGAGGCGACCTGGGCGATCACCCTGGCCTCGGCCGGGGAGATCGCGTTCGAGGCGCTGTGAGATGGCGGCCAACGGCGCGCGCGGCGAGGTCGAGATGGTGCTGGCCGGGCGACCGCGCCGGCTGTGCCTGACGCTCGGGGCGCTGGCGGAGCTGGAGACGGCGTTCGCGGCTGATGGCTGGGAAGACCTGGCCAGGCGGTTGCGCGGACTGTCCGCGAAGGATCTGACGGTGGTCCTGGCGGCGCTGCTGCGCGGCGGCGGTGATGAGCCGGGGGATCTGGCGCAGGTTTCGCTGGACGAGGCCGCGCGGGCGATCGCAGCGGCCTTCACCGCAGCCGGGTCGTGACCACGCCCTGGCCGGCGATGCTGCGGCTGGCTGTGACCCTGAACATCGCGCCCGAGGCCTTCTGGCGGCTGTCGCTGAAGGAATGGTGGGCGCTGACGGGTGAGGGCGGTGTCGAGGTCCTGACCCGCGCGGGGCTGGAGGCGCTTGCGATCGCGCATCCGGACTGACGGGCCATGACGGTGTGGAGATGGGACCATGAGCGACTTCGATCCCGGCGGGCTCGACGCCTTGCCGCACAAGGCCGCCGAAGCGACAGCCGCGCTGGAGGCGTTGCGCGAGCCCGCGCAACGGGCGGCTGACAGCATCGACGTGGCTTTCGCCCGGGCGGGCGAAAGCCTGAGCCGGTCGCTGGCGCGGGCGGCGGCGGACGGCAAGGTCAGCCTTGCCGAGCTTGCCCAGGCTGTGCTGACCGCCGTCAACGCGGCGGTCGGGCAGGGCGGCGGCGGGCTGTCGGGCGTCGTGTCGGCGGTTCTGAAGGGCGGCTTCGCCGGCGCGCGGGCCAGCGGTGGCCCGGTGACGGCCGGCGGGGCCTACCTCGTCGGTGAGCGGGGTCCCGAAGTGTTCCGCCCGGCCGGCGCGGGGTCCGTTGATCCGGTGACCGGGGGCGGGATGACCATCAACGTCACCGTTCAGGGCGGCGCGACCGAAGGGCTGGCGCGGTCCGACGCCCAGATCGCCCAGGCCCTGGCCAGGGCGGCCAGTCTTGGCGCGCGCCGTCTGTGAGCGTTCGTCGCGTTGACATGGCCGGCCGCGCCTCTAGCGTGGCCGGCGGATCAGCGGGGAATGACATGACCGATTTCAACCGTGGCGCGCCCCCGCCGGCCAACGGCATGGCCATCGCCTCGCTGGTGCTCGGGATCGTGTCCGTCCTGATCGTATGGATCCCGATCGTGGGTATCCTCGGCACGGCCATGGCCCTAATCGGTCTGGTGCTGGGAATACTGTCCCTGCGCCGGCTTGAGGGGCGTGGCCTGGCGATCGGCGGCATTGTCTGCGCCGGCATCTCGCTGGTGATCA
>CAZISF010000018.1:0-2364 GCA_964541915.1 uncultured Caulobacter sp. | reverse complement strand
TTCGACACCCCGATCCAGATCAGGAAGCCGAAGCCGATCACGAAGGCGGCGAGGAAGAACAGGAACATCCCGCCAAGGCCTGCCATGACGGCCGCCATGACCTGGGTGTCGTTGGCGTCGGCGATGCCGGCCAATCTCGCCGGGCCCGCGACCGAGACAATCGCGCCGATGACCAGAGCCGGACAGCCGATGAGTGGAATGACCTGCAGGAAGCCGCTCTTGCCCATGTCGTGCAGGCGTTTGGCCGTGATGCAGACGTTGCAGTAGATCGTCACCAGGCTCAGGGCCCAGCCCACCAGCGGCACCCAGCCGAGCACGACGTTGACGCCGAGCAGCACGAGCCAGCCGATCCAGAAGGATTGCCGACCGATGCGGCCGTCCGGCGAAAAGAACAGCGTTTTCCAGTCCATGTGAGTCGCTCCCAGGTCCCGCGCGGACGGTAGACCCGTGTTCTGCGAACGAACAGGGGCGTAACCATGAGGAATTTGTCATGGCCTTTGATGAGGTTCGCCTGCCCGCGCGCCTGGCGTTCGGCTCCACCGGCGGCGTCGAAAGACGCACCGAGGTCGTCACCCTGGCGTCCGGGTTCGAGCGCCGCTCGACGCCCTGGGCGCATGGCCGACGGCGCTATCTGATCGGGGCCGGGGTGCGGTCGCTGGATGATGCCGCGACCCTGGTCGCCTTCTTCGAGGGGCGGCGGGGGCGACTGCACGGGTTCCGCTTCCGCGACTTCGCCGACTTCAAGTCCTGCGCGCCGTCCGGGTCCGTGAGGCCGACCGACCAACCGCTGGGCGTCGGCGACGGCGAGGCGCTGGTCTTCGCCCTGACCAAGACCTACGCCGATCTTGCGAGGCCGATCGCAAAGCCTGTCACCGGGACGGTGCGCGTGGCCCTGGACGGGGACGAGACGACCGACTTCACTGTCGATGTCACGACGGGGCAGGTGACCTTCGCGACGGCGCCCGCCGCCGGCGCCGTCCTGACCGCCGGGTTCGAATTCGACACGCCCGTGCGGTTCGACGCCGACCGGATCGACGTGACGCTGGAAAGTTTTGACGCCGGGCGGATCGTGGCCGTGCCGGTGATCGAACTGCGGATCTGACCCATGAAACCCATTCCTTCGGCGCTGGCCGCCCGGATCGAGTCCGGCGCGGCGACTCTGGCGCATGTCTGGCTGCTGACCCGCCGTGATGGCGCGCGGCTGGGCTTCACCGACCATGATCGGGAGCTGGTTCACGACGGTGTCGTCTGCCGCGCCGACAGCGGCTGGACCGCCGGCGCGGCCGACAGCCGGCTGGGATTCTCGCCCGGCGGGGCGGCGGCCAGCGGCGCGCTGGACAGCGATGACCTCGCAGAAGCCGACATCGTCGACGGACTGTACGACGGCTGCATCGTCGACTGCAGACGGGTCGACTGGTCGGAGCCGTCACTGTTCGCCGGACTGTGGTCGGGGACGATCACCCGGCTGAAGCGGGAGGGCGGGGCGTTCGTCGCTGAAATCGAGGGACCGCTGGCCGCGCTGGACCGGGTCGCGGGTCGTACCTATGGCCGGCTGTGCGACGCCAATCTCGGTGATGTCCGTTGCGGCATCGACGCCGACCATCCCGCGTTTGCAGCGGGGTGCGACAAGCGCGCGTCCACCTGTCGGGAAAGATTCAATAATCTCATGAGCTTCCGGGGATTTCCGACCATTCCGGGCGAGGATTTCCTGACGGCCTATCCGGCCAAGGGGGAGCGGCACAACGGGGCGTCGCGTCGTGGATAGGCGGGCCGTCGTCGTCGAGGCGCGGTCCTGGATCGGCACGCCCTACCGGCACCAGGCGTCGCGGAAGGGCGCCGGGTGTGACTGCCTCGGTCTCGTGCGGGGTGTCTGGCGATCATTGTACGGCGAAGAGCCAGAAGCGCCGCCGCCCTATGCCGCCGACTGGGCGGAGACGGGCGGGCGCGAAACCTTGCTGGAGGCCGCCAGACGGCATCTGGTCGAGATCCCCGTCACGGCCTGGCGGCCTGGCGATGTGCTGTTGTTCCGCATGAGCCCTGACGCCTGTGTGAAGCACTGCGCCATCGTATCGGCCGGTTCGGCGGGCGAGGCCGAGCGACGGATTGTGCATGCCTATTGGGGCCGGGCCGTCGTCGAAAGCTGGCTCGGGCCGTGGTGGATGCGGCGGCTGGCCCATGCGTTTTCCTTTCCAGAGATGAGCGACTGACATGGCCCAGGTGATCCTCGGCGGCATCGGCGGCGCGATTGGCGGCCCCCTGGGCGCGGCGCTGGGCGCGGCCGTCGGCGGCGCGCTCGACCGGGCCGCCATTGCCAGCCTGCAGCCCGTGCGGCAGGTCGGGCCGCGCTTGCGCGAGCTGCATCTG
>CAZISF010000017.1:0-40746 GCA_964541915.1 uncultured Caulobacter sp. | reverse complement strand
GCTGTAGCGGCTTGTCCTAGTTCCCCAGCCACTTCTTCCCATCGCCTGACATCCGGAATTCTGCCCCGGCGCTGGCCGGCCAGGTCCGGGCAGGCGGAACAAGCCCCCGTGTCAGGCATTCGGGGTCCGCGCCGCTGTGCGGCCCGTGCGATCCGGTCATGACATAGAGCAAGGCCCGCCCGGTCGACGGGCGCCACCATCGCGCGACCCTTAAACGGAGTTGCCCCGATGGCCTGCCTCGACCTGCTTCTACACATCGACAGTTATCCCGCCCCGATGCCGGACGCACTGATCGACGAGTCGGTCGCTCTCGCGGCCAGTCTTGGCGGCAGGCTCACCGGGCTGGCGATCGAGATTGACATCCCGCTGCACAGCAACCGCCTGGCGGACTACCTGATTGGTCTGAGCGCGCTCGGACGTCAGGAAGAGGAGCGGTGCCGCGCCGCCTGCAAGGCCGGCCTCGATCACTTCACCGCGTCGGCGACGGCGGCCGGGGTCTTCCAGGACGCCATCCTGGGGCGGACCAACTATCTTGAGCGGGCTGAAGACGTCACCCGGCGCGCGAGATCGCGCGACCTCTGCCTCCTGCCCCGTCTCGCCGGCATTGACCGCCAGCTGGATGTCGCCCAGGCGGTGGTCTTTGGCTGCGGTCGACCGGTGCTGATCTTTCAGCCCGGCGCGCTCGGGGATCTGGCCGTGTGGCCCGAGGTGGCGGTCGTCGCCTGGGACGGCAGCCGCGGCGCGGCCCGCGCCCTCGCCGATGCTCTGCCCCTGCTGAAGCGCGCCGGACAGGTTCGGGTCCTGACCGTGGTCAACGAGAAGGCGGATGCGACGTTCGAGCTCGGCGTGGATGTGGTCCGTCACCTCCTGATGCACGGCGTTCCGGCGGTCCGTGACGAGATCGACATCGGGGTCGAGACGATCGGCGCGGCGATGGAAGCCTACCTCGAGCGCGAGGGCGCCCGGCTGCTCGTCATGGGCGCCTTTGGTCATTCGCGGGCCCAGGAGTTCCTCCTCGGCGGCGCGACGGACCACGCGCTTCGCGCCACGGTCTGCCCCGTCTTGCTGTCTCACTGAACAAGGTGGCTGAAGCGAACGGGCGAGGATCCGCCCAACAGACGAATGGGCGCGCCTTGCAAGGTCTCGATGACCTGGAGGCGGCGAGGCGGCTGGCCGAGGTCGGGCCCAACGCGCTCCCGCCGCCGGCGGCGCGTGGCGTGGTCCGGATCATCCTCGAGACGATGCGGGAGCCGATGTTCCTGCTGCTCGTCGGGGCGGCGGGACTCTATCTGATGCTGGGCGATCTCGCCGAGGGCCTGTTCCTGATGGGCGGCGCCCTGGCGACCATCGGACTGGTGGTGATCCAGGAGGCTCGAAGCGAGCGCGCTCTTGCGGCGCTGCGCGACCTCTCGCAACCCCACGCGAGAGTCATCCGCGCCGGCGCGGAACGGCTGATCGAGGCGCGCGAGCTCGTGCCGGACGACATTGTGCTGGTCGGGGAGGGTGAGCGGCTTCCCGCCGACGCTCTGCTGGTGGCCGGTGACGTGCTCGGCGTCGATGAATCGGCCCTGACTGGCGAGTCAGCCCCGGTGTCCAAACGCCCGCTCGGCGCCGACCAGAAGCCCGACCCTGACCGGCCGCCGGGCGACGAGGCCGGCCCCAACCTCTATTCCGGAACCCTGGTTGTCAGCGGCCAGGGCGTGGCGCGGATCAGCCGCACCGGCCCGAGAACGGCGCTCGGCCGGATCGGCGTCTCCCTTGCCGGCATCGTTCAGGAGCCGACGCCGCTTCAAAAGACCGCCGGCTGGCTGGTGACCTGGCTGGGCGTGATGGCGATCGGCTTCTGTGCCGTCGTGGCGGTCGCCTATGGTCTGCTGCGCGGCGACTGGGTGGCGGGGACACTCGCGGGCGTCACGGTCGCCATCGCCCTGATCCCGGAAGAGTTCCCCATGGTGCTGGCGGTGTTCCTCGCCCTCGGCGCCTGGCGGCTGGCGACCCACAAGGTGCTCGTCCGGCGCGGGGCGGTTATCGAAGCGCTCGGCGGCGCGACGGTGCTCTGCGTCGACAAGACCGGCACCCTGACCGAGAACCGGATGCGGGTCGCGCGACTGTGGACCGAAACGGAAGACCGGACCGTCGCCGCCGCCGGGGTGGGCGATGGCTCCGGCGCTGCGCTGCTCGCTACCGCTGGCCAGGCGTCGGCGGTTCGGCCGGTCGATCCGATGGACCGGGCGATCAGGGACCTGTCGGCGCCCACGGGAAGCGGTGCTGAACCCGAACGGGTCTGGCCCCTGCGGTCGGACCGGATGGCGGTGATCCAGGTCTGGCGTGACGGAGGCGAAGCCCGCACGGCGGCCGCCAAGGGCGCACCCGAAGCGATATTTGCTCTCTGCGGGCTTTCTCCTGTGGATGTCGATCGTCTGACGGCCGTTGTCACGAGTTTCGCGGGCCAGGGCCTGCGCGTGCTGGGCGTCGCCGCCTGCGCCGTCGAAGGGGCCTTCCCGGAAGACCCAGGCTCGGCGCCGTTCCGTTTCGAGGGGTTGGTAGGCTTCCTGGATCCCGTGCGCCCGGATGTGCCGGCGGCCCTGGCTGAAGCCCGAGCCGCCGGGATCCCCGTCATCATGATCACCGGTGACCATCCCGCGACGGCCCTGGCCATCGCCGCCGCCGCCGGTCTCGACGTCAGCGGCGGCGTGCTTCTGGGCGCGGAGATCGCCGCGTTGTCGCCGCGGGATCTGGCGGCGCGCCTGTCAGGCGTGCGGGTGTTTGCCCGCATCGCGCCGGAACAGAAGCTGTTGATTGTAGAGGCGCTCAAGACCGCCGGCGAGGTCGTCGCCATGACGGGCGACGGTGTGAATGACGCCCCGGCGCTCGAGGCGGCCCACATCGGCATCGCCATGGGCCGGAAAGGCACGGATGTGGCGCGCGAGTCGGCCGACCTGGTGCTGATGGACGACAGCTTCGCCTCCATCGTCGGCGGCGTGAAACTCGGACGGCGCATCTTCGTCAACCTGCGCAAGGCCCTGATCTATGTGACGGCGATCCATGTGCCGATCGCCGGGCTTGCCCTCATTCCGATTGTGCTCGGCCTGCCGCAACTCCTGTTTCCGATGCACGTCGTCTTTCTTGAACTGGTGATCGACCCGGTCTGCGCGATGGTCTTCGAAGCCGAACCCGGCAGTGCAACGGCCATGCAGCGTCCCCCGCGACGGCGCGACGAACCCCTGTTCGGCCCAGCCCAGATCGGACTGGCCCTGATCCAGGGCCTTGGCGTCCTGGCGGGCGTTCTGGGACTCTATGTCTGGTCGCTGGGACAGGTTTCCGAGCCCGAGGCCCGCGGCCTCGCTTTCCTGACCCTTGTGATCGGAAACCTGGTGCTGGCCCTCACGGACGCCTCGACCTCGGGCGGTCGCCTTTTCGCGCCGCACCGCAAGATCTACTGGGGAATCGCCGCGATCGCATGCGGGGCCCTGGCGCTGATCCTGTACGCGCCGGTGCTGGCGTCGGTGTTCAGGGTCGCCCCGCCGTCCCCTGCGCTGCTCGGGCTGTCGCTGGCCATTGGTCTGGCCAGTGGCGCATGGTCCGGCGCAGTCCGCGGTGTCGCGCGACGGACCCTCGGTCGCTGACGCCTCACAACCTGTGGTCTTCACCGACCCGCTGATCTAGATTGTGTACCGCCCTACGCACCCGCCCCGGCGGCCAAGATCGGATGTCCGCCGTGAGTATGAAGCGCGTACTGCTTCTGCCGATCCTGTTGATCGTCCTCCTGGCGGTGCTGACGGCCTACACCGGCTTCGCGCAGTCGGTGTCGTTACGGCGTAGCCAGGATCAGGTCGCCCATACGCACCAGGTCCTGGAAACGGTCCGCGGACTGTTCTCCAGCCTGCAGGATGCGGAAACGGGCCAACGCGGATATCTTCTGACCGGGCGGGAGGACTATCTCGAGCCCTGGACCGCAGCGAAATCCAGGATGCCCGGGCAACTCGCGCGGTTGCGGATGCTGACCGCAGACAATCCCGCCCAGACCGCGCGGGTGCACCGGCTGTCCGACGCGATGGACGCCCGTCTCGATGTTCTTGAGCGCAATCTCCAGCTCAGCCGTTCAGGCAATCTGGCGGCCGCCCAGGCCAACATCGCCACGGGGCTCGGCAAGATCCAGATGGATCGCATCCGCGTCATCGTCCGCGAGATCGTGGCCGAGGAGGACAACCTGCTGGCCGGCCGTGAGGCCCTGGCGGAGGCCGAGGAGCACAAGAGTCTCTGGCTTTCGCTGGGCGTTGGCGGTCTGGCGCTGGCCGGACTGGGGTTCACGGTCGCGGCGATGGCCCGGTCCAACTGGCGCCTGCGCATCGCACTCAACGAGCGGGACGCCGCCGAGTCCGGCAAGCGCGACGCCGACAATCTGGTCCGCGCGGTGTTCGAGAACATCCCCGACTATCTTTACACCTTCGACGTGACGCCGGACGGCCGGTTCCTGATCGGCGACTTCAACCCGGCGCTGGCCAAACTGCTCGGCGGCGACATGACGCCATGGCGCGGTCGGGACGTCATGGAGGCCTTCCCTGTCATGGGGCCGCGCCTTGTCGAGCTTTACTCCAGGGTCATCGAAACCGGAGCGGCGACGGCGATCCGCGACTCGACCGAGGTTCCCGGGGTCGGCGTCATCACCTGGGAGTCCACGCTCGCGGCGGTGCATGAAGACGCCGGCCGCGTCACGCGGATCGTCGGGTCGTCGCGTGACATTACTCAACGCGAGCGCGCCGAGGAGCAGCTGCGCCGGGCACAGCGGATGGAGGCCATCGGCCAGCTGACCGGCGGCGTCGCCCACGACTTCAACAACCTGCTGCAGGTGATCCGCGCCAACCTTGAGATGATCGAGCGGCACCTTACGGACAAGAAGGCGCTGGCCCGGCTGGCCAACGCCACCCACGCCGCCGACCGGGCGGCGGACCTTACGCGACAGCTTCTGGCCTTCGCGCGCCGCCAGCCGCTTGAGCCGGAGGTGGTCAACCCGGCCCGACTTGTCCAGACGATGACCGAGATGCTGCGCCGGACGCTCGGCGAGGCGATCGAGGTTGAAACGATCATCGCCGGCGGCCTGTGGAACACAGTCGCCGACCCTGCCCAGGTCGAAAGCGCTCTGCTCAACCTGGCCATCAACGCCCGCGATGCGATGCCGGGCGGCGGCCGCCTGATGATCGAGTTGGCCAACGCCGCGCTGGATGACCGCTACGCGGCCCGGGACGGCGACATCACACCCGGGCAGTACGTGATGCTGGCGGTGTCCGACACAGGGCAGGGCATGAGCCGCGAAACTATCGCGCGGGTGTTCGAGCCCTTCTTCACTACCAAGGTCGAGGGCAAGGGCACCGGGCTCGGCCTGTCCATGGTCCACGGGTTCGTGAAGCAGTCGAAAGGCCACATCCAGATCTACAGCGAGCCCGGCCAGGGAACGACGGTGAAGATCTACCTGCCTCGCACCCGGGCGGCGGAGGCGCCGGCCGAACGCCGTGAAATCCTGACAGGCGGCCACGGCGAGACGGTTCTGGTGGTCGAGGACGATGCGGCGGTGCGTGAGGCCGCGTGCGCCATGCTGGCTGATCTCGGCTACCACTGCATCCAGTCGGATGGGCCGGACGCGGCGCTGGAAATCCTGCGCGGAGACCAGGCGGTGGATCTGTTGTTCACCGATGTCGTCATGCCCGGCAGGGTGAAGACTCCGGCCTTCGTTCGTGAGGCGAAGGCCCTGCGGCCCGGCATGGCGGTGCTCTACACCTCCGGCTACACCGAGAACGCCATCGTCCACCACGGTCGCCTGGATGAAGGGGTGACTCTCCTGTCCAGGCCGTATGGCCGGGCCGATCTCGCCCGCAAGGTCGCTGCCAGTCTGGTCGACGGGCGACAGGCGGTGCTGGTGGTGGAGGATGAGGGCCTGGTCCGGGCTGCGGCGGTCGACCTGATCGCTGATCTCGGCTTCGCGGTGCTGGAAGCGGCCAACGCGAAGGAGGCCCTGGCGATCCTGGACAGCGACGCGCGGATCGACATCCTGTTCACGGACATCGGCCTTCCGGACCAGCGCGGCGACGACCTGGCGAAACAGGCGCGTGTCCAGCGACCCGACCTGCGCATCATCCTCGCCAGTGGCTATACCGAGCGTGATGCGGTCGAGGGCCTCGACGACGTCACCGCGCTTGACAAGCCCTATGACGCCGCCGCCCTCGCGAAGGCCCTGCGGGGATAGCTACCCGATCTTCAGCCGCACGAACGCCATCCCGCCGCCGGTATCTCCATAGCTGGCCGACAGGGGCGAGGGGATGTCGAAGCCGTTGATCAGCGCCCCGACGCCGAGCTTGATGTCGTCGCTCAGCCGCCAGTCGTGGATCGCGCCGATCGACACCTTGCGCACAGTGTAGATGTTCCCCGGCGCCAGCTCGGCCTGGTCGACCTGCTCGGCGCGGGCGAAGACTGTCCAGGCGTCGTTGAGCTGGATCGCGCTCTCGAACAGCCAGGCGTCGAGCGTCTCGCCGTCCTTGTCCTTGCGCGCCCAGCCGGCCGTGGCGGAGGCGAAGCCGGCACTGCCGAACGCCCGGCCGTAGAGGGCGCTCAGGGACACTCGCTTCTCGTCGACCAGCGGCTCGAGCGCCTCCGGGCTTTTGATGTCGGCCCAGCTGGCCTGCAGCGACCAGTTTTCTGTCGGGTTGAAGCTGATCCGCGCCGACCGGGAGTCAAGGTCGCCGGTCTCGATGTCCCAGCGGTTCTGGTCGGGCTCGCGGCCCCGGAAGGTCGAGGCCTCGACCTTCCAGCGATCCCAGGTGAAGCCGCCGGTGACCACGCCGAACGTGACGTGCGTCGAGTCGAACCAGTGGTGGCTGATCGGCGCTTCGGGACTGTCCATGGCCGCCGTGCGGTGCATGAAGGCCGGCGGGCCGAACGCCGGCTCGCCGGGCAGGCCGCCGTAGACGAACAGGCTGCCCTTGTCGCCGACGGGCAGGCTGTAGCTGGCTGACAGCTCCATGAAGAGGTCGTGCGGATGCTGACGGTCGACCAGGTGGGTCACGCCGTCGGCCGTCTCGCCGGTGGCCAGCAGCAGGGGGTAGCCCTCGGGACCCATCAGCGGGTCAGGGCTGAGCATGGCCTTGATCTGCAGCTTGCCCGGGCCGAGATCGCGCTGGGCCATAGCCATCAGCATGCCGGCGGCGAACGACCGGCTGTCGCCGCGCAGGCCGGACTGGTCGCTGTAGACGGCGTTGAACTCGCCATGGACCATCACCATCCAGTCGCCGGCCATAAGGTGGATGCCGCCATGCGGCGTGGCGTCCGGTTGCCAGGCCGTGCCGCCGGCGTCGCGGTTTGCCGGATAGGGGCCGAGGGGGCTGATCATGCCACCCATGCCGGCCATGGACTCCATGTCGGCCTCTGCCACGGCAGGGGTCGCGGCGGACTTGTCCGGCCCGGACGCCGCCATGCCCGGCATGTCATGTGTGCTGTGGTCCTGCGCGAACGCAGCGGGGGCGAGCGTCAAGCTCGCAGCGAGGGCGGTCGCGCCGAACAGGCGCGTGCGGGTCTTGGGGGTCATCGGACCCTCCTTCTGTCTGAGGTCGAGAATAACGGTTCGAGGCTTCAGACGAAAAGGCGAGGTGGTTCAGGCTCTGGCGCTGTGGGGCGACCCTCAAGCCGGGGCTCGACGGCGGCGTAGACGGGGCGTTCCGCGGGCAGGGCGCGCGGCAGGGGCGCGGCTTCGGTCGGCGCCGGCAGGCAACCGACGCAGCAGGTCATCGCCGCCTGGGCGGGGACAGACTTGCCGTGGTCAGCGGGCGCGTCGTGGCAGGGCGGCTGCCCGGCCGGCATAGGCATCGCCCGCGCGGTCCCGCCCACGACGAACAGCGTCGCGATCAGGATCATCACCAGGGTGCGCAGGGCCTGCATGACCGGGAAGGTAGGGAGGGGGCGGGGTGATGGCAATGCGTCCTTCGAGACGCGATCCTGAGGGATCGCTCCTCAGGATGACGGGCAGAGTTGGCTTGCGCTTGTGTTCGTCATGGTGAGGAGCGGACCCTCGGGTCCGCGTCTCGAACCACGCACCCTACCCCCCGCCCAGCGGCAGCCCCGGCCCTTCCGGCAAGGTCTCAACGCCGCCGTTCAGCGGTTTCATCATCATCACGATGTCCATCCACCGGCCGAACTTGAAGCCGACGCCGGTCATCACACCCTTCAGCTCGAAGCCCAGCGAGCGGTGCAGGGCGATCGACGGCGCGTTCTCCGACCCGCCGATCACCGCCATCAGTTGGCGCAGGCCCAGCCGCTCGCAGTCGGCGATCACCGGCGTCAGCAGCGCCTTGCCCAGGCCCCGCCCCTTGGCCCATGGCGCGATGTAGACGCTGTCCTCGGCGGTGTAGCGATAGCCGGTGCGCGGCCGGAACGGCGAGGCGTAGGCATAGCCCGCGACCCGCCCGTCCAGTTCGGCGACGTAGTAGGGCAGACCCTTGGCCCGGATCGCCGCCAGCCGCTCGGCCATGGCCGCCGCGCCGGGCGGCTCCTCCTCGAAGGTGCCCGTGCCGTGCAGACAGGCGTCGCCATAGATGGCCGCAAGGGCCTCCGCGTCGCCCGCCGTCGCCGCCCGAATGATCAAGCTGTCGTCCATCCCCGATCCACCGCCCAGACCGCGAAAGCGTAGTCCAGCGCGATCTCCTTGAGGAAGTCGAACCGGCCCGAGGCGCCGCCGTGACCGGCGTCCATGTTGATCTTGAGCAGGATCGGGTTCCCGCTTGTCGAAAAGTCACGCAGCCTGGCCGTCCACTTCTCCGGCTCCCAGTAGGTCACGCGCGGATCGGACAGCCCGCCGGTCGCCAGCACGGCCGGATAGGGCTTCGCTGACACCTGATCGTACGGGCTGTAACTGAACATGTAGTCGTAGGCCTGCGGATCCTCGATCGGGTTGCCCCACTCGGGCCATTCCGGCGGCGTCAGGGGAAGGCTGGTGTCGCTCATGGTGTTGATCACGTCGACGAACGGCACCGCGGCGATGATGCCGGCCCACAGGTCCGGCCGCAGGTTGGCCACGGCCCCGACCAGCAGCCCGCCCGCCGAGCCGCCGTAGGCGACGGTTCGCTCCGGCGCGCCATAGCCGGCCGTATGCAGGTGCTCGGCGCAGGCGATGAAGTCGGTGAAGCTGTTCCGCTTGCTGAACTTCTTGCCATCCAGGAACCAGCTCCAGCCCTTTTCGGCCCCGCCACGGACGCAGGCGACGGCCCAGATCCAGCCCCGGTCGACAAGGCTGAGATTGCGGATCGAGAAGCCCGGCTCCTGTGAAATGCCGTAGCTGCCATAGCCGTAGAGCATCAGCGGCGCGGACCCATCCAGCGGCGTCCCCTTCTTCATCAGGACGAAGACCGGAACCTCCGCCCCGTCGGGCGCGCGGGCGTTCAGCCGGCGGGTCTCGTAGTCGGCCGGGTTATGGCCGGACGGGATCTCCTGGGTCTTGCGCAGGGTCCGTTTGCGGGTCGCCATGTCATAGTCGATCCACTGCCGGGGCGTGGTCATCGAGGTGTAGGTGAAGCGCAGCGTGGCGGTGTCGTACTGATAGCCGCCCTCGAGTCCGAGCGCGTAGGCCGCTTCGTCGAAGTCGACCACATGCTCCTCGCCGCCCCGGGCGGTGATGACGATGCGGTTGACGGCGTCGACCTTCTCCAGCCGTACGAAATGGTCGCGGAAGGGCAGGGTCCCCAGGATCAGGACGCCCGGCGCGGGCGCGACCCAGTCTTCCCAGTTCGCCTTGCCCGGCTTGTCCTCGGGCGCGGTGACCAGCTTGAAGTCGACGGCCCCGTCGGCATTGGTGCGGATCACGAAATGGTCGTTCCAGTGATCGACGTCGTAGCGCACGCCGACCTGGCGCGGTTCGACCACCTTCGGCGCCGCGGTCGGGTCAATGGCCGGGATCAGCCAGGCCTCGCTGGTTTCCTGGTTGCCGCAGCCGATGACGATCCACTGTCGCGACTGGGTGACGCCCGCCCCGATGAAGAAGCCTTCGTCCGGTTCATCGTAGACCAGCACGTCGTCCTTCGCCGCGCCGCCGACCGGGCGACGGAAGACCTTGGCGGGCCGCCCATTGTCGTCGCGCAGGGTCCAGAAGATCCACTTCGAGTCCGGCGAAAACACGAAGTCGGACACGCTCTCGACCGGCTCGCCGATGGCCGCGCCCGTTGCGATGTCGCGGACATGGATGCGGTAGACCTCCGAGCCCTGCTCATCGACGGCCCAGCCATAGCAGCGATGGTCGGCCGTGTGGCTGGCCGCGCCGACCTGGTAGAAGGCCTTGCCCTTCGACTCGGCCTCCTCGTCGAGCAGGATCACCTCACCGTCGGTCTTGCCGACCGGCCGCCGGGCATGGATCGGATGCTGCGCCCCCGTCTCGTAGCGGCTGTAGTATTCCCAAGGCCCGTCGGGATCCGGCACGGAGGCGTCGTCCTCCCTGATGCGGCCCTTCATCTCCTCGAACATCCGGGCTTGCAGCGCCTCGGTCGAGGCCAGCATGGCCTTGGTGTAGGCGTTCTCGGCGGTCAGGTGTTCCCTGACGTCGGCCTTGATCAGCGACGGATCGCGCAGGACCTTTTGCCAGTTGTCGTCCTTCATCCAGGCATAGTCGTCCACCCGCACCCGGCCGAGCTGTTCGATGCGCACCGGGACCTTGCGGGCGGCGGGCGGGACGGGTTTGGCGGTGGCGGACATAACGCTCCGGGGCATCTGTGGGATGGGGGCGACCTCGGCCGCCTGAAGGTGTCGCGGGCGCGGGATTCGGCGCTCCAGACACCGCAGCTTGGGCGGGACGACGGCCCCGGTCAAACCCCGGAAACGCCGTTCAACGTGGAACCTAGGCGTTCCGAAACGGTTCTTCCTGCACGGCGTCCGTGGACGCCTTCGTCATGCAAGGAGCACCGCCATGTGGGACCGTATCGAAGGTTCGTGGAAAGAGATGACCGGCAAGGTCAAGGAGCAGTGGGGCAAGCTCACCGATGACGACCTCACGGTTGTCGCCGGGAAGCGCGACCAGCTCGCGGGCAAGATCCAGGAGCGCTACGGCTACGCCAAGGACAAGGCGGACCAGGAAATCAGCGCTTTCGAGACCCGCATGAAGGAAGACCGTTCCTTCAAGGAATAGGCGCCTTCACGCCCAACAGAAAACGGCCGCGGATCGCTCCGCGGCCGTTGCTGTGATCCTCCCCCATCGGGGGAGGTGGATCGCCGAAGGCGAGACGGAGGGGGTCCGCTCAGATCGCGGGTGACCCCCTCAGCCGGCGGAGTTTATCCTCGGGCCGGCCAAAGGCCGGTCCCGGGGGCCGGCAGCTCCCCCGAAGGGGAGCATTGAACTCAGCCGCCGTAGATGACCGAGATGGTCTCGGCGACGCAGGCGGGGCGATCCTCGCCCTCGATCTCGATGGTGCATTCGTTCTTCATCTGCAGGCCGCCGGCCTTGGCTTCCACGGCCAGCAGCTTCTGGCGCATGCGCACCTTCTTGCCGACGCGCACCATGTTGGTGAAGCGCACCTTGTCGCTGCCGTAGTTGATGCCGCGCGTGACGCCGTTGACCTTCAGCAGGCCGGCGCCGAGGAACGGGATCAGCGACAGGGTCAGGTAGCCGTGGGCGATCGGGCCGCCCATCTCGCGGGTCGCCCGCTCGACGTCGACGTGGATCCACTGATGGTCGCCGGTCGCCTCGGCGAACTGGTTGACGCGTTCCTGGGTGATCTGGACCCAGTCCGAGACGCCGATCTCCTGACCGACCAGACTCGCCAGATCCTTGTAGTCGACTTCCTTCATGGCGCAGTTCCCTTCAAACAGTTGTTGGAGACTCAATGCCCTTTGCGGGCGGCGGTTTCAACCACGACCCGACGGCAAGGCTTGCCCGCGAGGCGCGTGGCTAGAGGCCGAACCGCTTCGGGTCGGACGCGATCAGCGCCTCGAGTTTCGGCATCCCGGCGCGCAGGCCGCCGGCCAACTGGCGGGAGATCAGCCAGCCGAGCGGGAACGGGGCGCTGGCCTTGCCTCGCCAGACCAGCTCGCAGCCGCCTGCGGTTGGCTCGACGCGGTAGTCCTCAACGGCCGCCGACAACGGCAGCGACGACCGCTCGAAGCGGAACGCCATTCGCTTTCCGTCTTCCCAGCCGAAGAAGGTCTCCTCGATGACCTGCGGTCCGACCTCGACGGTGCGGGTCGTCCCGACGGCGAACGGCGCCGGACTGGTCCAGGTCACCTTGGTGATCGGCAGCCACCGGGTCCAGGCGTCACCATCCAGCAGCGCCGCCCAGACCGCCGACGGCGGGAACGGGAAGGCATGCCGGACCTCGATGGTCCCCTTGGCCAGATAGTCTTCTCCGACGGCGGTATGCGCGCGAAGGGGTTTCGACATTTCAGACATCCTTGGATTTAATGAAAGCGCCTAGCGCGGCGGCATGCGGATGGCGCCGTCCAGCCGGACGGTCTCGCCGTTGAAGTAGCCATTGCGCAGCATGGTCACGGCCAGGTCGGCGTACTCGGCCGGATGGCCCAGCCGGCGCGGGAACGGCACGGAGGCCGACAGGCTGTCGAAGATCGCCGGTGCGCGCGTCTTGACCCCCAGCATCGGCGGCGTGGCCATGATGCCGGGCAGGATGGTGTTGATGCGGATGCCCTCGTTGGCCAGGTCGCGGGCGATGACCAGTGTCATGCCCTTGATGGCCGCCTTCGACGCCGCATAGGCGACTTGGCCGACCTGACCGTCCTCGGCCGCGACCGAGCCGGTGTTGACGATGGCGCCGCGTGCTCCGTCCTCGTCGGGCTCGAGCGTCGCCATGCCGGCCGCGCTCTTGACGATGCAGCGGAAGGTGCCGACCGTGTTCAGGCCAAGCACCCATTCGAAGTCAGACACGACGAACGGCTTGATCTCGCCGGTCTGGCGGTCGCGGGCGATCGTCTTGCCGCCCCGGCCCCCGCCGGCGCAGTTGACCAGATAGCGCTCCTGGCCATGAGCCGCGCGGGCCTTGGCGAAGCCGGCGTCGACCGAGGCCTCGTCCATCACATTGACCTCGCAGAACAGCGCGCCGAGCTCCTCGGCCTTCTTCCGGCCGGTCTCGGGGTTGAGGTCGAAGATGGCGACCTTCACGCCGAGGTCGCGCAACGCCTTTACCGTCGCCGCGCCGAGACCGGACGCGCCGCCGGTGACCACGGCGGATACGCTGCTGTCGAGTTTCATGGTCGTTCTCCCAGGATTGCCGGCCTTCCCTGGCCGGGCTGTTGGCGTATTTGAGCGCCGGCGACGCTGGGGCAGGCAAGCGGCCGTTGCAGAACGCCCTCAGAGCCGGGGCGCGAGGGCTCTGGGCACATCAATGCCGATGTCGAGAAGCTGCTGCGCCTTGCCCTTGGCCAGCGGGTCGAGCCGCAGGCTGGAGAACTGTCCGCCGCCCAGCGCCTGGATGAAGTGCAGGTTCAGGGCATTCATCCCCGGCAGCTCGTAGCGAATGACCTTCGGGTTCACGGCGCCCTCGAACTCGTGGGCGAACCAGGTCCGCATCCGGGCTTCGGAGAGGCCCGCGCGGATCCAGGGCAGCCAGGCCGGATCGCGGGCGATGACGCCGATGTTGAACGCATCGCCCTTGTCGCCGGAGCGGGCCCAGGCCAGGTCGACCAGCGGCACGGTGACCATGTCGGCCTCCGGCTTGGGATCGGCGGGACGGGGCGGGGCGATGACCTTCGCCGGATCGTAACCGCCGCCGGCCGTCGGCGTGACGGTCAGGGTCTGGTCGCCGATCGACACGGTCGCCGGGAAGCCCTCGCGCGGCAGCAGGATCGAGAACACCCGGGCCACGGGCGTGATGGTCGGCGCGCCGCCGAACCAGCCGGTGGTGCCGACACTCATCGAGGTCGTGGGGGAGGCGAACTCCCGCATCATCAGCCCGAGGGCGGCCGCGTCATCATGTTCCGCGCCGATGCGGGCGACGACCTCGCGCACGCCCTGGGCCTGCGGCGTGGCGTTGGCGCCGTAGCTGGCTTCCGCGCCGAGAATCTCGACGCGCTGGTCTCGCAGCGGCGGCAGGTTGCGGTCGCGCAGCATCTCGCCGACGCGCTCGAGCACCGCGTCCGCCTGGCGCTGCGCCTTGCGGGCGGCGTCGCGGCCGACCACCGGCATGGCGCCGATGAAGCGGTGGCCGTCGCCCCAGGTGACGCAGACCTTGTACTGGCCGCTGGCCGGATAGCCCTTCGCGCCAGTGACCAGCACGCGCTGCTCGCCGGCCACCTCGACCCGTACCTGGGTGAAGTCACAGACCACGTCCGGCAGGGCGTACCCCTGGGGATCGCCGACCTCGTAGAGGATCTGTTCGGCCACGGCGGCGGGGGAGACCAGACCGCCGGTGCCTGGCGGCTTGGTGACGATGAAGTCGCCGTTGGCGTGGCACTCGATGACCGGATAGCCGATGTGCGCCCAGTCGGGGACGTCCTCCCAGTCGGTGAACAGGCCGCCTGTCGCCTGCGCCCCGCACTCGATGACATGCCCGGCCAGCGAGCCGGCCGACAGCCGGTCGTGGTCGGCCTCGGTCCAGCCGAACGCGTGCATCAGCGGGCCCAGCGTCAGGGCGCTGTCGACCACCCGGCCGGTGATGACCATGTCGGCCCCGGCGGCCAGGGCGGCGGCGATCGGCCCCGCCCCGAAATAGGCGTTTGCGCTGAACACGTTTGCTGGATCGGGGAAGGCCGCGTCGGTGAACATCTCCTTCAGACCGCGCGTCGACAGGTCCGGCAGCTGCCCGGCCAGGTCGTCGCCCTCGATTACGGCGATGCGGAACGACAGTCCGGCGGCGGCCGCCAGTTCTTCCATCCGGGCGCGGCAGGCGCGCGGATTGAGCCCGCCGGCGTTGGTGATGATCTTCACCCCCTGCGCCTTCAGCTCGCGCAGATTGTCCTTCCAGACCCAGTCGGTGAAGTCGCGGGCGTAGCCCTGGTCGGGCCGCGCCGCGCGCAGCTGGCCCAGCGACGACATGGTCGCCTCGGCCAGATAGTCGAGGATCATGTAGTCGAGGTTTCCCCCGCGCAGCAGCTGCGGGGCGGCCACGGACGAGTCGCCGAGGAATCCCCCGGCGCCGCCGATGCGAACGACCTTTTTCATGCCTTCAGACCCTCGCCCCGATCGGGCCGCCCGTTGTCGCGATCAGCCGATCTTGGCGGCGCGGTCTGCCCAGTAGGCGTCGCGGATCAGGCGCTTGTAGATCTTGCCCGTGTCGTGGCGCGGCAGCTGTTCCATGAAGTCGATCTGCCGGGGCCGCTTCACGCCGCTGAGATTGGCGCGGACGAACTCGTTCAGCTCCGCGGCCAGCGCGTCGCCGGCCTCGGCCCAGTTCGCGGGCTGGATCACCGCCACGACCTTCTCGCCCATCTCGTCGTCCGGCGCGCCGACCACGGCCACGTCAGCGACCTTGGGGTGGGTCACCAGCAGGTTCTCGATTTCCTGCGGATAGATGTTCACCCCGCCGGAGATGATCATGAAGCTCTTGCGGTCGGTCAGGTAGAGGAAGCCTTCCTCGTCCAGCCAGCCCACGTCGCCCAGGGTGGTCCAGCCGTGCTGGTTCTTGGCCTCGGCGGTCTTCTTCGGGTCGTTGTGGTACTCGTAGGCCCCGCCGCCGGCGAAATAGACCCCGCCTTCCTGGCGTGGGGGTAGCGGGTTGCCGTCCTCGTCGCAGATCTTGACCTCGGCCGTCAGGCCCTTGCCGACCGAGCCCTTGTGGGCGAGCCATTCCTCGGAGTTGATCGCCGTAAGGCCGTTGCCCTCGGTGCCGGCGTAGTACTCATGGATGATCGGCCCCCACCAGCTGATCATCTGTTCCTTGACCGGCACCGGGCAGGGCGCGGCCGCATGGAATACGGCCTGCAGCGAGGACACGTCGTATTTGGCGCGAACCTCGTCCGGCAGCTTCAGCATGCGCACGAAGTGGGTCGGAACCCACTGGGCGACGGTGATCTTGTACTGCTCGATATACTTGAGCGCCGTTTCCGGATCGAACTTCTCCATCACCACGACCGTGCCGCCCAGCTGCAGCATGCCGGCGGACCAGCCCAGCGGCGCGGCGTGATAGAGCGGCGCCGGCGACAGGTAGACGCTGTCAGGGGTCGAACCGTAGAGCCCCACAAGCAGCATCATCAGCGGACCGGGAGTCTCGCCGACGCCGCCCTCGGGAAGGGGGCGGCGCACGCCCTTTGGGCGTCCGGTGGTGCCTGACGAATAGAGCATGGTCATGCCCGGCGAAGGATCATCGATCATCGTGGTCGGGAAGGCGGCTCGGGCGTCTTTGAAGCTCTCGAACGGCGGGACCACGCCGTCGCACATGTACAGTTTCACCCCGGGGAGGGCAGCGGCCGCTTCCGTGGCGACCCCCGCCAGGCTCTTGCCGGCGATCAGCACCTTCGCGCCGCAGTCGCCGACGATGTACTCGATCTCGCCGGCCGTCAGCTTGGACGAGATGCAGGTGATGTAGAGGCCGGCCCGCTCGGTGGCGTAGAGGATTTCGTAGTAACGGGGGCTGTTGTCCATGAAGACCGCGACAGCGTCGCCCCGCTTCAGCCCCAGCGACCGGAACAGCTGGGCCCCCTGGTTGGCGCGCTGGTCGAGCTCGCCGTAGGTCACGGACTCGCCGGTGGCGGCCATGATGTAGGCGACCTTGTCGGGCATCGTGCGGGCGTGGTGGATCGGGTGCATGGCGGTCAGACTGCTCGACTTGAGTGGGGACGAAAGGGTCAGGCGGCGAGGGCGGAAGGTGCGGACTTGCCGAGGATCATGTCCGAGGCCTTCTCGGCGATCATGATGGTCGGGGCATTGGTGTTGCCGCTGACCAGCCGGGGCATGATCGAGGCGTCGACGACCCGCAGGCCCTCCACGCCGTGAACCCGCAGCTGGGCGTCGACCACGGCCCGCGGGCCGCTGCCCATCTGGCAGGTCCCCACCGGGTGATAGATCGTGGTGCCGGCGGCGCGAGCGTACTCGAGCAGCATCTCGTCGGACTGGAAGTCGGGTCCCGGCATCATCTCGTGATCGATCCAGGGCGCCAATGCGGGCTGGGACCCGATCTTGCGACCCCACTTCAGCGCCGCGACAGCGACTTCCTGGTCCAGCGGATCGCTCAGGTAGTTGGCGACGATGGCGGGGTAGGCCGAAGGATCGGCGGACTTGATGCGGATATGGCCACGGCTTTCCGGACGAAGCTGGCAGGGGGCGATGGTCAGGCCGGGCTGCCCCTCCAGCTCCATCTTCTGCTCGTTCATCAGCTTGTCGGTATCCATCGTCGCCGGAAGGATGTGGAACTGGATGTCGGGGTGGGCGAGGTCCGGCCGCGACTTGCAGAACACCGCGATGTGCGCCGCTGACAGGGTCAGCAGGCCCTTGCGCTGGAACAGGAACTTCATCGCCTCGCCGACGAAGCGCGCGCCCTTGGTCAGCTCGTTGACCGACACGGTCCCGGCCTTGAGCCGGTAGGTCTGGGTCATGACGTAGTGATCCTGCAGGTTCTCGCCGACGCCGGGCAGGTCGTTGACGACCGCGATGCCATGTTCCTTCAGCAGAGCCGCCGGGCCGACGCCGGACAGCTGAAGCAGCTGCGGCGAGTTCACCGCGCCGCCGGCAAGGATGACTTCCGCCTTCGCCGTAGCCGTCCGTTTCACGCCGTTCTGGGTGAACGCCACGCCCGTGGCGCGCTTGCCTTCGAACAGAACTTTCGAGGCCAGGGCGTTGGTTTCGACCCGCAGGTTCGGACGGCCCATGACCGGATGCAGATAGGCGACGGCGGCCGAGCAGCGCTGCCCGTTCTTCACGGTCAGCTGGTAGTAGCTCACACCCTCCTGGTCGCCGCCGTTCAGGTCGGCGCGGCGCGGGATGCCGGCCTCTTCGCAGGCGTCGACCACCGCATCGGACACCGGGTGCTTGGTGGTCACGTCGGAGACGTTCAGGGGGCCGCCCTTGCCGTGCAACGCGCCGGCGTCCCGCTCCTGGTGCTGGGAGCGCAGGAAGTAGGGCAGGACGTCGTCCCAGGCCCAGCCTTCGCAGCCCAGCTGCCGCCAGTTGTCATAGTCGGCGTCCTGGCCGCGGATGTAGAGCAGGCCGTTGATCGAGGAGGAGCCGCCCAGCACCTTGCCGCGCGGCCAGACGTGCGTGCGGCCGCCGGTGCCGGGGTCGGGCTCGGTATTGTACAGCCAGTTGACCTTGGGGTCCTTCAGGGTCTGCGAATAGCCGACCGGCACATGGATCATCAGGTTGGACATGAATTGAGACGGGTTCTTCGTCGGGCGATCATCGCCGCCGGCTTCGAGCAGCAGGACCCTGGTCTTGCCATCGGCGCTCAGCCGATTGGCCAGAACGCAGCCGGCGCTGCCGGCGCCGACGATGATGTAGTCCGCCTCGATGGTGTCGCTCACGCGTCCGCTCCCTGATGCCGTGATGACCGGAACGTCTTCTGCGCGCCTGATCGCTGATCACTTTACGGGCGGGGAAGGCGTTCTGGAAAGGGCGCCGTGGCGGAAGGTGACGCAACGTGACGATTGCCCCGGCGGAGCGCTCGCCTATGGTCCCACCGCCAGCCATATTTTGGGGAGTATGCGGTCATGCAACTGATCAGCGAGACGGCGGTCGACGGCCGCGCGGGACCGAATTTTCCCGTCACCTACCCGACGCTTCCGGGCGTCGATCTGACCGATATCCTCAGCTTCGCCGGCGGTCAGCCATGGGCCGACTTCGCCCGGATGCGCGAGCAGGCGCCGGTCATGTGGCACGCCGAGTCGCGCCACGAAGGCCCCGGCTTCTGGGCCGTCACCCGCCATGCCGACGTCATGGCCGTCAACGGTGATCCGGAGACCTTCTCCAGCCAGCGCGGCGGCATCCTGATGGCCCAGGGGCGGCCGGAACAGCGCCACGCGCTGCTCTACCGCGCCTCGATGGACGCCATGATCAACATGGACGCGCCCAACCACCTGCAGCTCCGCCGTGAGCACATGCCCTATTTCACGCCGTCCTATCTGCGCGGCGTGACCGAGAAGGTGCGCGCGGAGGTGACGCGCCTGCTCGACGCGATGGCCGACAAGGGCGAGTGCGACCTGGTGGAAAACTTCTCCGCTGTCCTGCCGCTGTTCACGCTGTGCGAAATCCTCGGCGTGCCGCCGGAAGACCGGCCGCGCTTCCTGAAGTGGATGCACTATCTGGAGATGGCCCAGAACCTGGCCACGCAGCAGGCGACGGCTGGCGTCGCCCCGACGCTGGAGCTGATGCAGTTCATCGCCGACTTCAACAGCAACGTCGAAGAGATGTTCGAGTACGGCCGGCACATGCTGCACAAGCGCCGGCTCGAGCCCCAGGCCGACCTGCTGACAGCCATCGCCCGGGCGCAGGTCGAGGGTGAACAGTTGAGCGACGAGTTCCTCGACGGGTCCTGGCTGCTGATCGTGTTCGCCGGTAACGACACCACCCGTAACACCCTGTCCGGCTCGATGAAGCTGCTGACCGAGTTCCCCGACCAGCAGGCCAGGCTCATCGCCAATCCGGACCTTCTGCCCGGCGCGGTCAACGAATTCATCCGCATGGTCAGCCCGGTGATCTACATGCGCCGCACGGCGACCCGCGACGCGGAGATCAACGGCCAGATGATCGCCGAGGGCGAAAAGGTGATCATGTACTACGGCGCCGCCAACCGGGACCCGGCGGTGTTCGCCGATTCCGACCGGCTGATCGTCGATCGCGCCAACGCCGACAAGCACATCGCCTTCGGCTACGGCCCGCACACCTGCATCGGCAAGCGGGTGGCGCAGATCCAGCTGGAGGAGGCCTATCGCCAGATCCTGGCCAGGTTCCCCGACATGCGCTGGACCGGCGACATCGACATCGCCCCCAACAACTTCGTCCACGCCATTCGCAAGCTGGGCGTGAGCTTCACGCCGGAGCGCAAGGCGGCCTGATCAGGCCTCTTGCCTTCCCCCGCGTCCGGCGGTCTTCATCCGCCGCAACGACCTTTACAGGAGCCCGTCATGGCCAATCCGACCTTTGAAACCATCCTCTACGACGTCAAGGACGGGGTCGCGACGATCACTCTGAACCGGCCGGACCGGATGAACGCCTTCACGACTCAGATGATGGCCGAGATGATCCAGGCCTTCGACATCACCGACGCCGACGATGCGGTGAAGGTGGTCGTGGTCACGGGCGCGGGCCGGGCCTTCTGCGCCGGCGCGGACCTCGGCGGCGGCGCCAAGACCTTTGACTACGCCAAGCAGGACAGCGATCCGCGCGAGGCCAACAAGGTCAACGGCGTCTATCGCGACGGCGGCGGTCTGCTGACCATGCGCATCTATGACAGCCTCAAGCCGGTCATCGCCGCGGTCAACGGCGCGGCCGTCGGCATCGGCGTGACCATGCAGCTGGCGATGGATATCCGCATGGCCTCGACCGAGGCCAAGTTCGGCTTCGTGTTCGCCCGCCGCGGCATCACGCCGGAAGCCGCCTCGTCCTGGTTCCTGCCGCGCATCGTCGGCCTGCAGCAGGCGCTGGAGTGGTGCTACACCGGCCGCGTGTTCCCGGCCCAGGAGGCCAGGGACGGCGGGCTGGTTCGCTCGCTGCACGCGCCGGAAGATCTTCTGCCGGCGGCCTACGCGCTCGCTCGCGAGATCGCCGACAACACCGCGCCGGTCTCGATCGCCCTGACCCGCCAGCTGCTCTACCGTAACGCCGGCGCGCCGCATCCGATGGACGCCCACATGTCCGACAGCCGCGCGATCATGGCCCGCGGCGCCCAGGGCGACGCCAAGGAGGGCGTGATGTCCTTCCTTGAAAAGCGCGCGCCCGCCTATCCCGACAAGGTTTCCGCCGACCTGCCGGACATCTGGCCATACTGGGAAAAGCGCGACTTCAAGTAGTCGACAGTCACGACCGGTTAACAAGGGTCTGTTGTCATTGGAGGGCGGCGGTGCGTTCCCGCGCCGCGCCCCTTCCGTGCCCCGAGACCCATGAGCGATCCCGCCGTCCGACCCATAATCGATCCTGCCGGCGCCGACGAGGCGTTCGCGGCAAGGCCGGCCGTACGGTCGCGGACGACGTTGCTCAAGCGGCTGGCCGACGTGGTTTGCCTGCCCGGTAGCCGGGTCAACACCTTCGAACGGTCGATGACCGCCGATCTGATCGTCGAACTGTTGCGCGAGGCAGGGCTGGACGAACGCATCCGCATCGCCCGGCGGATCGCCAACGTGTCGGATATCCCGACCGGTCTCGCCCGGCTCTTGATGCGCGATGACCTGGAGGTCGCCCGCGCGCTGCTCGAGAACAGTGCGACCGTCGGCGACGGCGATCTGATCGACTGTGTGCGCACCGCCACCACCGAGCATCGCCGCCTGATCGCGGCTCGCCGGGGCCTCAACGAGCTGGTCGGCGACGAACTGGTCCAGCATGACGAGCCGGCGGTCATCGAGGCCCTGCTGCGCAACGAGCTGGCCAGGCTGAGCCACGAGGCCGTCGAGACCATTGTGGCCGGCACCCGCGATCATCCCCGCCACATTCCATTGCTTCTGCGGCGTAGCGAGCTTCGGCCAAGCCACGCCTATGTGATGTTCTGGTGGTCGGACGCCGAGGCGCGCCGCGTTATCCTCCAGCGGTTCGCCGTATCCCGCGAAGTCCTGCAGGAAGCGGTCAGCGACGTCTTCTCCATGGCCGCGGACGAAAACTGGCAGGATCCGCTGACCCGCAAGGCCCTGCAGTTCATCGAGCGTCGGCAGCGCAACCGGGCGGCCATTGCCCGCAGCCCGTTCGAGAGCCTCGACGAGGCGGTTCAGGTCGCGTCGGAGAGCTTCACCCGCGAGGTCGCCGAGGAGATATCCTATCTGTCCGGCCTCAAGCCGATGACCGGCGCGAAGATCTTCACCGATCCGGGCGGTGAGCCGCTGGCGATTCTCTGCAAGGCGACGGGTCTGCCGAAAACCAATGTGCGTCTGCTCTGGCGGGCGCTGCGACGGCCGGAGACGGACGCCGCAGGTAATATCAACCCGGGTCTTGAACGGGTGCTGACGCTGTTCGACACGATCGCGGTAGACCGGGCTCAAACCGTGCTGCGATACTGGAACTGGTCACTCTCGTCGGCGCTGACGCCGGCTCTCATCAAAGCCATCCGGGATGGGGATGACCAGGCGCTGGATGAGTTCTCACAGCCTCAGCGCGCCGCGATGCTGGCGCTGTCCGGCGATCTGCGCAGAGGCTGACTTCCTTGCCGAACTCAGAAACGCAAGAGTGAAGCGCCTTCGATTGATTGAAGCCGCCGTTGCTTTAATTGGTCCGTTGTGGAGTAAGTCACGCCGATTTCTAGGCGCGAAGTGCTTGTGCCTCTCAATGAGGGGCTATATGCACCGGCGTCATAGTCTGTGCGCGCCGATTCCGTTCGCGCTCAATTTCCACCATGATGGAACAAGGTCAGATGGAAGACAAATCCGCGATCATCGAGATGACGACGGACATCGTGTCCGCTTATGTCGGCAACAATTCCGTGGCTGCGAATGATATTCCCAGCCTTATCCAGAACGTTCACAAGGCGCTCACGGAAGTCGCCAGCGGCTCTGTGACCGTCGAAGTCGCGCCGAAGGAACCGGCCGTGCCGGTTCGCCGCTCGATCACGCCGGACCACCTCGTGTGTCTGGAAGACGGCCGCAAGTTCAAGTCGCTGAAGCGCCACCTGCGCACGAAGTACAACATCAGCCCGGAAGAATACCGCGCGAAGTGGGGCCTTCCGAAGGACTACCCGATGGTCGCGCCGAACTACGCCAAGGCGCGTTCGGACCTCGCCAAGCAGATGGGCCTGGGACAGGGCGGTCGTCAGGCCGCCAAGAAGAAGCGCTAAGGCGCATTTTCGGAACGGAAACGTCGAGGGCGGCGGGCTCGGCCCGCCGCCCTTTGTCGTTGTGAAGACTCAGCTTTTTGCCCGGGCCTTGACTCCCGAACTGAAAGTTGGCGCGCGAAGGCGAATTTCGCTTGCCCCCGATTCGCTGGTTAAGCGATAGTGAATCACGGGTGATTCCAAGGGGTTGTTAAGGATTCTGTAGATGGCCGCGCAACTGGGCGCTTCGGCGACAGCCGCCCGCGCCCATGAAGAGCTGTTCGCTTACTGGGCCTCGTTGCGCCAGGCCGGCCGGCTTCCCGGCCGGGCGGACATCCGTCCCGAAGACTTCAAGCGCCTCCTGCCCACGGTCAGCCTGATCGACATCGTCCCCGGCGTTCGCCGCGACTACCGCCTGCGGCTTGCCGGCACGGGCCTTTACAGCGTCTACGGTCGCGAGATCACCGGCCGCTCCCTCGGCGACGTCTACGGCGCCAAGGCCGCCGACTACTGGCGCGTGGAACTCGACAAGGTGGTCGACGAGCGGCGGCCGGGCGTGGGGTGTCACAGCCTGTCCTGGCGCGGCGCGGGCCACATGTCCCTGCTTTGGCTCAGGCTGCCTTTGGCGACCAACGGCCGGGACGTTGACATGATCCTGGGCTACGACGCCGTCGTGGGCGTCCACGGCGACAGTGGCAGCGGCATCCGCGCGGCCTGACCGGCCAATTCCCTCGCGACTTTGCATTCCGTCCTGCGAAGCCCTTGGGGTTCCCGAGGAGCGCGGAAAAGTGACAGGATAAATTTCCTATTGCGAAAATCGAAGTAGGAATATTATCCTCATCCTGCCTGCACCGATCCCGGTCCCGTTTGGGGCGGCCGGTGCGGCGCAGTGTTGAGGATGCAATGACCGCAAACGACCCGTCCGATCTCTACGGCCTTCCGCCCGACTTCCGGCGGGACAGGCTGCATGCCGCCTTCATCACAAGTCTCGTGGCCCTGGCCACGGACATGCCGGCGCGCGAGATCGCTGGTCCCACGCGCAGAAACCATGCCGCGACGCGCGCGCGGCAGGTCGCGATCTACCTGGCGCACGTCGCGTTGTCCTGGTCGCTGGGGCGGGCGGCATTGGCCTTCGGCCGCGACCGGACCACCGCCAGCACGGCGGTCCGCACGGTCGAGGATATGCGGGACGATCCGGGCATGGATGCCCGCATCGCGGAACTCGAACTCTGCGTGCGCCATGCGCCGGCGCCCTGGGAGGCAGCGGCATGAGCGACGGATCGGTGGAACGGGCAGTGCGCATGCTGGCCAGACCGGGCGCCTGGCTCGATGCGATTGGAGACGGCGTCTACACGGTTCGACTGTCGGCCGACAGGCGCCGGCGAGCGATGCTGGAGTTGGATGAGACAACGTTCATCGCGCTGACCGTCGAGCCGGGCCTCAAGACGCGCGTCGAGGGCGGCTGGCGGCTTTCGCGAGCGCCGGAGATGCGGCCAACGCTGGCAGGCCGCCCGAGCATTGTCGAAGGAAGCCGCCGGATCACCGACCCTGACGGTCGGCGGGCCATGAGGACGGTCAATCTGGGCGAATCCCCGATCGCCTGGCTGGCCCGGCGACGGGACTCTCGCGGCGAGGCCTGGCTGACGCCTGTTGAGATCGCGGCCGCCGAGAAACTGCGCGATGACTTCGTACAGGCCGGCACGGTCGGCCGTCTGACCATGGCGTGGGACGCCGGCCCAAAGGCCAGGGGAGGACGCGGTCCGGGCGTCGAGCCCGCCGAGCGCGCCCGCGCGGCCAAGGCGCGGATCGCCCGGGCGCTGACCGACGTCGGGCCGGGGTTGAGAGAGATCCTCGAGCGCGTCTGTTTCGCCGGCACGGCGCTTGAGGCGGCGGAACGGTCGCTCGGCCTGCCGCGCCGATCAGGAAAGACGGTGCTCAAGTTGGCCCTCGGCCGGCTGGCCGCGCACTACGGCCTGGGCTGACCCAGCGCCTCGGCGTCGCGCCGGATGCGGGCGACCATGGACGCCAGCCCGTTGGCCCGCTGGGTCGACAGGGCTCCGCTGAGGCCGAGGGCCGCGAACGCCGCCGTGGCGTCGAAGGCCAGTATCTCGGCCGGAGTTCGATCATCGAACAAGCGCAGCAGGATCGCGATCAGACCGCGAACGATATGGGCGTCGGAATCGCCCCGGAACCGGACCCGGCCGTCCGGCAGGGGCTCGGTGACCAGCCAGACCTGGCTGGCGCAACCGCGGACCTTGTTGACCTCGGACCGTTCGGTATCGCTCAGCGGCGCGAGGTCCCGGCCGAGTTCGATGACGTAGCGATAGCGCTCCTCCCAGTCGCCGAGCAGGTCAAATTCGGCGGCGAGATCGTTCAGGGCGTCGGCAGGGGAGGTCATGCCGCCGGACTTAAGGCCCCGACGTGCCCCGGGCAAGGTCGCCACGGCCGCGCGGCGCTTCCGCCGGAATCCCCAGTTTGAGCCCGAATACCTATGCGTTCTTTGTTCCTCCACAGGTCAAAAGGCGAGCATTCCCCGGAAACGCATCGCCCACAGGGAGAGCGGTATGGAGCCGAGGCCTCGGGACGGCTACTGTCCCTGTCAGGCTCCTGAATGGAGCGGGGGGACGAAAGCCAGTGGGCGATAGCGAGTCCGACGAAGCCCCGAAGGGCGACGTCGCTCCGGCGACGCAGACGGACCTGGAGCGTTGGAACCGCGCCTGGTCCATCGCCTGGCTGTCTGCCGTGGGCGTGACCCTTGTCGCTTTGGCCATCTTCTATCCCGGCACGCTGTGGCCCGTTGCGCCAGCCCTGTTCATGGGCGGGCTGCCGGCGGGGATCGCGCTGGCGACGCGCAGTCATCAGTCAGGTCGGAACCCGGGCTTCATGCTCGCCATCTGGGCGGCGGCCGGCGGGCTGGCCTGTATCCTGGCGGGCGGCGTGGGGGGGCCATTGGCGGCCTGGTGTCTGGCCCCGGTCGCGGCGGCCGCGGCCCAGGGCGGCGGACGTCGGCTGGCCGAAAGCGCCTCGCTGGCGCTGGTCGCCGGCGCGGTGTCGGCGATCGCGGTTCTGGCCGGGTTCGCACCCGCGCCGCCGACCGGCATGGTCGCCTTCTGGATGGGTCTGCTCGCGCTGACCACAACAGGTCTGGGGCTCGGCGCCGGCCTGATCATGATCGAGCGTCAGGTCAATCGCCGGGAAATCCGTCTCGATGACGAGGTTGAACGCCTGCGCGCCGTGCTCGAGGAGCAGCCGCATCTGGTGATGTCCCTGTTCCCGCACGGCCGGGTGCGGGCGATGTTCGGCCGTACGCCGCCTGGCGTGGCGCGCGAGAAGCTGCGGACCCTGGGCCTCGGCGGCGCGGGCATGGGCGAGGCGGATCGGACGGCCATTCTCGACGGCCTGCGCAAGGCCGCGGCAGAGGGCTGGGCCGAGGTCGGCTTCACCCCGGGCGGCGCGATGGACCGCTGGACGGCTGTCACCCTGCGCCGGGTGGAGGAGAATCTGATCCTGGCCGTGATGCGGGACGCGACGGCGGAACGCGACCGTCAGGCGTCCCTTGAACAGGCCCGTCAGGACGCCGAGAGCCTGGCGGCCGGCAAGTCACGCTTCCTCGCCAACATGTCCCATGAACTGCGCACGCCGCTGAACGCCATCATGGGCTTCTCGGACATCATGCGGGCGAAGATGTTCGGCCCTCTGCCCGACAAGTACAGCGAGTACGGAGAGCTGATCCACGAGTCCGGAGGCCACCTCCTGGACCTGATCAACGACGTGCTCGACATGTCCAAGATCGAGGCCGAGCGTTTCCAGCTGTCGCGGGAGTCGTTCGACGCCCGGGAAGCGGTGTCCGCCGCCCTGCGCCTGTTGCGGGTCCAGGCTGACGGCGCGGGCGTCAATCTGCGGGGCGTGCTGCCGCAGGCCTCCGTGGATGTCGATGCGGACCGGCGGGCGATCAAGCAGATCGTGCTGAACCTCGTCTCGAACGCGCTGAAGTTCACGCCCCGCGGCGGCACGGTGACGGTGACGGCCCACGGCTACGACGGCGATTTCGAACTGATCGTGGCTGACACCGGCGTCGGCATTTCGGCGGATGATCTCGAACGGATCGGACGCCCCTACGAACAGGTCGGCGATGTCACCCGGCGGCAGATGGGAACAGGCCTGGGGCTGTCGCTCGTGCGATCGTTCGCCGAGCTGCACGGCGGCGACATGGTCATCGAAAGCACCGTCGGCGAGGGGACCTCGGTGACGGTTCGTCTGCCTGTGCTGGAAAAGCCCGAACGCGGCGCTCCCCGGCAGCCGGTCGGCGACAACGTGATCGCCTTCAATCCGCTGCGTTAGTCAGCGCGCATCGACTTTCAGGAACGCTCGTCCGGCGGCGAAATCCCCGACCTCGACATAGGCGCGGCGCACCGCGTCACGATCGCGTCCGGCGAAGACGAAGTCGACCGCCACAGCCTCGCGGGTGTCCAGGGCGGCGAGCGACTCGACCGCCTGGGTGGGAAAGCGGACCAGGATGGCGGACTTGGCGCCGCCCGGAGCCAGCCGCCGCGAGGCCGGGCTGCGGGCTTCGGCGGAAAAGGCCCGCGTGGCGGATGGCGGCAGGCGCCCTGCGAGCGGAATGCGACCATCCGGTCCGGCCAGCCGCCGATCGAGATACGGCCCCGAGGTCCGTGTCACATCGCGCATCACCAGGCGGACGGCATAGGGAGAGGCGCCGTCGGCGAAGTTCGCGGACGCCAGGAGCACACCCTGACCGGTCTTGCCGGCAAGGCCGAACACCATGCTGTCCCAGCCGAACCGGCTGGGTTGCGACAGGCGCCAGACAGGTCCGTCGACGGAGACGTTGCGATTGGCGTCCCAGCTTGCCGTATCTCCCGGATAGGACAGACGTGCGATGCGGGAATAGCTCTGGAAGGCGGACTTGACGCGGGACGCCGCGGTGACGACGTCGGGCGACTGGCAGTCCGCCGCCGCGGCCTTTGCACGGGCCCGGTCCGCGACACCCAGCAGTGACTCTTCGGTCGCGCCTGCACGCATCGCCGCGCCTCGCGCCTGGAGTCGGGCGGCGTCCAGCGCGGCGACCACGCCGGAGTCGAACAGGTGGCAGCGGTCGTCCGCCGCCACCATGACCGAGCGCTCGTAGAACAGGTCGAGCGCGCCGCGGGCGAGCGCCGCCGCCGGCGCGGCGCAAACCACCGCAGCCAGCATCAGTCCCCGCCATCGGCGGGCGGCCGTTGAGCTCGGGCTCGTCATGGGTTCGTCTTTTCCCGTATGCTTCCACAAGGCCGCGACATCTTGGAGGGTGCGTGTTGCCGTTCGGTTAGCGGGTGGGTCTTTGCTTCTTTCCACGGACATCTGGGTCGGCGCCCTCATTCGCCGCGCCGAGCAGGGCGGGGCGTTCCCGATGGTCATCCGCAAGGGCGACCCACGCGCCGGCGCCGTGCTGGTCAAGGTGGTGGACCGGCGAGCGGGTATCGCCCGACTCTACAGCGAAGCCACACGCGGCGACGGCGAGCGGATCTGGATGCAGCCGCTGGCGTCGCAGGACGAGGCCGAGCTGGACGCCTATGCCCAACGGACCGTGCGCGTTGACCCTGATATCTGGATTGTCGAGATTGATGATGGGCAGGGCCGTCACTTCCTCGTTGAACCTGTCGAACAGCGTTAACGGCCCCGTTAACCGCCTTTCTACACCGGACTGAAAGCCTGCCCGGTCCATAGCAGGGGTGTCTTCACCCTGTACCCCGGCTGCGCTTTCACATGCTTTTCCTGATGAACGACGTCGTGCTGAATCTCGACGCGCTTGAGCTCGCGCCGCCCGTTATCGCGCGCCGCTTCGAACGCCTCGGCCGCAAGTACATCGACCAGCTGGGCGCGGAACTGTTCTCGGAAGACCCGCTTCTGCCGCACCACGATATTGAGCGCGCCCAACGCCTGGCGGCCCTGATCGTGGCGAAGACGCCCGAGATCAATGCGGCGCTGTTCGTCGCCCCCGCCAGGGGCTGCCCGCCGGATCAGGTCCAGTCGCGCTATTGCCAGATCGGCATCGAGATCATGGGCCTCCTGCACGAGCGTCAGAAGCACGGATCCCTGACGACGGTCGAAGCCGACCGGCAGGTCTGGCGCCGTCTCGCGGCCTGACAGGCCCCGACGCCAGCCTTTACGGACCGTCGCCGGATCGCCTAGGCTACGCGCCTGAGTTGAAGGGCGTTGGTCGAGGGAAACAGGCAATGGGGATCTTGAACCGCTGGGCCCTCGCTATCTCGGCCGTTGTCGGGCTGTTGCTCGCGCCGACAGTCGCCCAGGCGAAATGGCTGCGGGGAGAGACCGCCCACTTCGTCCTCTACAGCGATGGGCCAGAGTCGAACCTTCGCCACTTCGCGGCCGAGCTGGAGGATTTCGACGGCCTGCTCAGAATGGCCCACGGGCTCGACCCGACGGCGCCGCCGCCCCGCAAGCTGGACATCTACCTGGTGGCCGGCAGTCGTGACCTGGCGCGGGTTATGCCCGGGGCGTCGGAGAGCATCGCCGGGGTCTATCGCGCCAATCTGGGAGACATCTACGCCGTGGCGATCCGCGGTCAGCGCGGATCGGGTGATGGCGAGCGCTTCCTGTTCCACGAATACACGCACCATTTCATGATGCAGCACTTCGCCGCCGCCTATCCGGCCTGGCTGGTCGAAGGGTACGCGGAATATTTCGGCGCGACCCGGATCGAGGACGAGCTCATCGAGGTCGGCGTCGCGCCCAAAGGCCGCGCCGCGAACCTGGCGAACTACCCCTGGCTGCCGCTGAGCACGGTGGGCAGTGTCACCCCGCCGATCCGGCCCGCCAAGGGCCCCAACCTTGCCGGCGGGATGTACTATGCGGAATCCTGGCTGCTGACCCACTACATGCTCAGCGACCCGGCGCGGAAGGCGAGGCTGGGTGACTATCTGCTGGCCATCGGCCGCGGCGAGGACCCCGTGAAGTCGCTCGAGACCGCGCTGGGCATGGATCTGCCATCGGCCGAAAAGGTGTTGCAGAAGTACCTGCGGGCCACGCCCGGCATCCGCTACAAGCGGGCCGCGCGACCGCCGACGGATGTGCTGGTTACCGTCCTGCCGCCTTCAGCCGACGACCTTCTGCTGGAGGGCCAGCGTCTGAAGAGCGGTGTCCCGGCCGCCGAGCGCCCGGCGTTCCTCGGTCAGATCCGTGAGCGCGCGGCGCGGTATCCGGGGGATCGTCTCGCCGATCTCACGCTCGCCAGAGCGGAAATCACCTTCGGCGACCGCGCGGCGGGGGAAGCGATCCTGACCCGCCGCATCGCGACGGACGCCCGTGACGTCGACGCCCTCTGGCTGATGGCATTGAGCCGACTGTTCGCCGGCAACGCGGACAGGGCTCATCGCGCGGCGCTCTATTCCGAGGCCGGTCCGTGGCTCGGCAAGGCCTTTGCTGTCGACCCGAACCGGTATCAGGTCCTGTTCGACTACGCCCAGTCACGGTCCCTGACGGCCGACTACCCGACGGACAACACCCTGACCGTGCTGCTCCGGGCCCAGGAGTTGGCGCCGCAGGTAGCCCCTGTCCGGCTGGCTGCCGCCCGGGCCCTCATGAAGCGCGGCCGGTTTCCACAGGCGATCGCGCTCCTGTCACCCCTTGCCAACAACCCTCACGGCGGCTCGGTCGCGGGAATTGCCCAACAGCTCATCAGGCGGGCCCAGGCAGGTCAGCAGGCGGAATCGGCGGCCGCGCCGGCGGACGAAGAGCCTGACGACAACTGACAGCCCGGGCAGGGATCGCAAGCCGCCGGTCCGGGCCAGTCGCCTTTCGGGCGAGCCCTGCTTTACGACCCCGATATATTCCGCCTAACGTTGCGCCCGGAAGTTGTAGTGCGTGTGTCGGGGGACATGGGGCGATGCCGGGACTGAACCGTTGGAGTGCGGGCCTGCTCGCCGCGCTGGGCCTGCTGTTCCTCATGCCGACAGCGGCCGAGGCCAAGTGGCTGAGGGCCGAAAGTCCGCGCTTCATCGTCTACAGTGATCGCGGCGAGGCCGTTCTGCGGGAATACGTCATCCAGATGGAGACGTTCGACACCATGCTGCGTTTTCGGCACGGGCTGCCCGAAGCCGGTCTGCCGCTGCGCAAACTACCGATCTATCTCGTGCGCGGTCGTGAAGACCTGAGGCGAACCTGGAACGGGGCCGGCGGCGCGGTGGCGGGTTACTATCATACGGGGGAAAACGACACGTTCGCCGTGGCCGTCCTGGAGGCCGATGTCGATGACGACAACTCGGTCACGATCCGGCACGAATACACGCACCATTTCATGTTGCAGAATTTCCCCAGCGCCTATCCGGCCTGGATGGTCGAGGGTTACGCCGAATACTACAGCATGACGCGGATCAAGGGGGCCTTCGTCGAGGTCAGGCGAGTCAACACCTGGCGATCTGACGAACTGCGGTCCGGGAAGTGGATGAAGATCGCCGACGTCCTGGCCAACAAGCGGGGTCCAAAGGGGGAAGGCTGGAGCGACTTCTACGCGGAATCCTGGCTTCTGACCCACTATCTGATGAGTGATCCGGACAGGTTCAAACAGTTCCAAGCTTATGCGTCGGCGGTCGCGCGCGGCGCCGATCCGGTGGAGGCCATGGTTGCCGCAACGGGTCTGTCGAGCGACGCGCTGGACCAGGCCCTGCGCAAGTACATGAATACCGGACTGCGCTACATCCAGTACAAGCGAACGGCCTTTACCGCCCCCCCGATCACGATCACGGAGCTGTCGCCGTCGGCCGACGCCCTGTTGCTCGACCGGCTCGAGCTGGTCGGCCACTATTTCAAGGACGCCGATCCCGGCTATCCCGACCTCATCCGGGCCAAAGCGGCTCGTTTTCCGGGCGACCAGCTGGCCACGCTGGCTCTGGGGCAGACGGAACTGGAGCTGGGCGACGCCGCGGCCGGGCGCGCCTTGCTGGAAGCCTGGATCAAGACCCATCCGGACGATGCCGAGGTGATGTTCGTGCTGGGCGACCATCTGCTTGGTCAGGCTCGAACGGAGAAGGACGAGGCGAAGTCGGAAGCCCTGATGGACGACGCCCGCGCCCTCCTGCAGCGCGCGGCGCAGATCGCGCCGACCGACTACCGGTTCCTCTACGCCTATGCCCAGTCGCGCTACGGCGAGCCCGGATTTCCGACCGTCGAGACCCAGACCCTGCTGATCACCGCCTACAAGCAGGCTCCGCAGGTGGACAGCCTCCGGTTCCAGTTGGTTCAGGTGCTGATGGCCCGCAGGCACTGGAAGGAAGCGGAGGCGCTGCTCAAGCCCCTGGTCAATGACCCGCACGGAGGGGAAGTTGTGACCAAGGCAAGGGAACTTATGAAGCGTGTTCAGGACGCCCTTGCGGCCGGCGCGGGGTGACAAACGGCGGCGACCCCGCTACCTCCCGCCGCCATGTCCAACGCCACCGCCCTTGAAGCCGCGCGCCGGCGCACCTTCGCCATCATCAGTCACCCTGACGCCGGCAAGACGACCCTGACCGAGAACCTGCTGCTGGCCGGCGGGGCCATCCGGGCGGCCGGGGCCGTGCGCGCCCGCGGCGAGAACCGACGCACCCGGTCCGACTGGATGAAGATCGAGCGCGAGCGCGGCATCTCCGTCAGCGCCTCGGTGATGACGTTCGACCACGACGGCCTGATGTTCAACCTGCTGGACACGCCGGGCCACGAGGACTTCTCGGAAGACACCTACCGTACCCTGACCGCCGCCGACGCGGCCGTCATGGTGCTCGACGCGGCCAAGGGCATCGAGCCGCAGACGCTGAAGCTGTTCGAGGTCTGCCGCCTGCGCGACATTCCGATCGTCACCTTCATCAACAAGATGGACCGCGAGGCCCAGGACCCGTTCGCCCTGCTGGACGAGATCGCCTCCAAGCTGGCCCTGGACCCCGCGCCGCTCTACTGGCCGGCCGGTTCGGGCGGGCGGTTCAAGGGTATGATGGATCTGCGGACCCAGACCCTGATCCCGTTCAGCAAGAACCGCGACGAGGGCCACCCCGCGCCCGTGCCGTTCAAGTCCAACGCCATTGACGGGCTGCTGCTGCCGGACGAGCGCGATGAGCTGGAAGAGGGCTCGATGCTGGTCCAGGAGGCGTCCAAGCCCTTCGACCACCAGGCCTTCCTCGAAGGCCACATGACTCCGGTGATCTTCGGATCGGCCCTGCGCCACTTCGGGGTCGATGAACTGCTGGCGACGCTCGCCGCCTATGCGCCGCCGCCCCGCCCGCGCGCCGCCCAGAAGGCCGGCGTCGACACCCAGGTGGTCCCGGGCGATCCCGAGGTGACCGGCTTCGTGTTCAAGGTCCAGGCGAACATGGACCCCAACCACCGCGACCGGATCGCGTTCTTCAAGCTGACCAGCGGCAAGTTCACCCGCGGCATGAAACTGAAGACCTATTCGACGGGCGTGCGCGGCGAGGCCCCCGGCAAGCAGATGAGCGTCAATGCGCCGATCATGTTCTTCGCCTCCGACCGCGAGCTGGCCGAGGAGGCCTACGCCGGCGACGTCATCGGCATTCCCAACCACGGCGTTCTGAGGGTTGGCGAAAGCCTGTCCGAGAGCGGCACGTTGCGCTTCGCCGGCCTGCCCAACTTCGCGCCGGAAATCCTGCAGCGGGTACGGGTCAAGGATCCGCTGAAGGCCAAGCATCTGAAGAAGGCGCTGGAGGGCCTGGCCGAAGAGGGCGTGACCCAGCTGTTCCGTCCGATCCTCGGGTCTGACTTCATCGTCGGCGCCGTAGGCCAGCTGCAGTTCGAGGTCATGGCCGACCGCCTGTCGAACGAATACCAGCTGGACGTGATCTTCGAACCGTCGCCCTACGCGGAGGCCCGCTGGCTGCACGGCACGGCGGCCAACATCGAGACCTTCGCCTCGACCCACCGCACGGCCATGGCCGAGGACATCGACAATGCCCCGATCTTCCTCGGCAAGTCGGCCTGGGAAATCAGCTACGTGGGCGAACGTTACCCGGACCTGCAGTTCCTGCGAACGCGGGAGCGAGGGTAGGCGGGCTAACGGGGACATGTACCGCAGGTACGTGTCCCCTAATCCAACCGCCGCTGAATCTCGATTGGGGGATACGTACCTCCGGTACATGTCCCCTAACGTCCCGCGTTAACCATACTGAAGAAATTTACGTCTTGTTAAGGACTTGGGACCGCGCTTTGCTCCTTCCCTGAAGACCGCCCACCGGATGTGCCGGGTCGGGACGGGTTTCGCCGGGGAGCAGGCGCCGCATGTTCGAGTTCGGTCGTGAGTTGCGCCGCTTCCTGGGGGGCGAGCCGGTCGCCAGCGTCTATCGGGACGGCCTGACCGGCGGCGATTCCAGTCTGCTGGAGTTGCTCGATCTCCGTCTGCTGATCAATGAGGCGCGCGGCGCTGACGTCGCGGCCGGCAGGATCGGCGTGAAGGATCGCGGGACACGGCTGGTCGAGGCCGCCGTCGCCTGGCGCGAGGTGGCCCGCCGGTCCGGCGACGCCACGGCCTTGCGCAAGGCCGCCTCGAGCGCTGAAGCCGCCGCGAAACTGTTCACGGAACAACACAAGGCCTCGGGCGTCGCCCGGGCCAAGGCCGAACAGGGTCTCTGCGCCTTGCTGGGCGCGGATCTCTTCGGTGATGAGGGGCTGGTCGCGGCGGCCGAACGGGTGCTGGGCGAGGCCGCGTCGGCGTCGGGAGTCGGCGCGGCGCTGGCGGGGGCGACCCTGGCCGGCCTGCATGGCCGCGCGGCCCTGACCGGCGGCGAGCGTTCCGATGCCCCCGCCGCCGCCTTCGAGGCGCCGCTGGCGGCGCTGACCGCCGCGGGCCGGGCCAGTCCCGCCGCCCGGCTGATGGCGGTCGAGCAGCGCGTGGCGCGAGCCGATCTGCTGGCGCTGGCCGGCGCGTCGCGTCACGACCGGGACCTGATCGATCATGGCGTGCGCGAGGCCCGCGCCGCATCGGCGACCCTCGATGTCGCCGTTGAACCCCTGACCTGGAGCCGAACCCGCGCCGCTGAAGGCGCGGCGCTGAGCCTGCTGGCGGAACTGACCGGCGACGTCGGCGTCGCGGCCGACGGCGTCGACGCCCTGGCCTCGGCGCTGGAGCAGGTGGCCAAGGATCACAGCCCGCTCGACTGGGCCCGCATTCAGACGGGCCTGGGCCAGGCGCTGATCGTGCTCGGTGAAGCCAGCGACAATCCCCGCGCCTTCGAACAGGCGGTGACCTGCTTCGACCGCGCCGAACTGGTGCTGAGGGACCAGCCGGTGCTGGCCCTGCGCGCCCAGGCGGCGAGCGGCCGTGCGATGGCGCTTGGCCGTCAGGCCGAACTGACCGGGGATCTCGCAGTGCTCGATTGCGCCGTGGCCGCCCTGAAGACCGAGCTCTGCCGTCTCAAGGCCGGCGCCGAGCCGGTTGCCTGGGCCGTGGCGCAGCTCAATCTGGCCCGGCTCTACGAGACCCGCGCAGACATCACCGGCCGCGACGACGGCGGCCTGACCGCGGCGTCGGTCGCCCTGGCCACGGCCATGGACGTCTTCGCCGAGGAAGGCATGCGGTCCCTGACGGACCTGGCGCACCAGGCCCTGGAGCGGTTGCGCACGCGAGGCGGCGCGGCCTAAACTCTCTACGGTTGTAGGGGGCTCTTCGATGTTCGCCTTGGTGTTCGCGTTGCTTCTTGCGGCAGCCGCGCCTTCGACGCCTCCGTCCGATGGAGGCGGCTTCGTAACCCAACCGGTCTGGCTAAAGCTGCCCAACGGCGACGACATGGCCCGCTATCGGCCGGAAGACGCCCGCGTGTCGGGCCGCGCCGTCATCGAATGCAAGGTCTCCAGCCGTGGCCTGCTGCAATTCTGTCAGGTGCTGGAAGAAACGCCCGGCGAGCTCTACGGCAAGGCGGCGCTTGCTGTCGCTTCGCGTTTCAGACTGGGCCCCACGGACCGCGCAGGGCTGGCCACCGCCGGACGCAAGGTGCGCATCCCGTTGTCCTGGACGCTGACCGCGCCGACGGACCCGGCGAACGTGATCCAGTCTCCGCACTGGATCCGCCGTCCGTCCGGCAACGACGTCGCCTCGCTTTTTCCCAGGGCCGCGATACAGAAGGGTTTGTCCGGCAAGGCGACCATCGTCTGTCGGATACTCGTCAATGGCCGGCTTACGGCTTGTGCGGTGGTGGAGGAAACGCCTCTCGGCATGGGTTTTGGCGAGGCGACGGTGCGGCTGGCCCCGCTCTTCCAGATGGCTCCGACAACGGCGGATGGAAAATCGGTCGAAGGGGGGACCGTTCGCATCCCGTTGGTCTGGAATGCGCCGCCAAATTAGGCTGGCCGCCCGGCTTCGGGAAAGGACCACTGAAGGTGATAGCCGCTCTGCTCGCACTGGCGCTTCTGGCTGAAGGTAGCCCCGCACCTCCGTCCTTCATCGACGGCATTCCCCGACTGCTCGCCCACCCTTCTGCCCGGGATATGGCAGACGCCTATCCCCGAGGAGCCCTTCGCGACGGGGTTCGCGGCCGCGTCGTTCTGGCTTGCCGCCTCACGGCCGAGGGCGCGCTGACGGGCTGCAAGGTGGCTGAAGAAACGCCGTCCGGAATGGGGTTCGGGGCCGCGACGCTGACGCTGGTTCCGTATTTTCGATGGGCGCCGACGTACGAAAACGGGGTTTCCGTAGAGGGCGATGCCCGGTTCCCCGTGATCTGGAACCCTTCGGGAGCGCGCGACTAGGCCGCCGCGACGTCTCCGGTCGACCGGCGCATCCGCCAGAAGCGGATCGTCCGCAGCGCGGCGTCCTTCGGCAGGGCTGTGTAGAGGTCGCCATGGGCCTTGGCGCGGGCCATGGCGTCGCCATCGCGATCCAGGATCAGCACCGTGAAGGTCAGGAACAGGCTTCGGTCGAAGTCCGCGGCCTTGCAGACGATCGCCAGGGCGTCGAGCTCCTTGCGCTCAAGGATCAGCCGGGCGGTGTGGTAGTCGATGTCGGCCAGCACGCCGAGCGCGACCAGGAATCGCGTGGTCTCCCGGTTGCGCAGCATGGCGGCCAAGGTGCGCGGACTGATGTCGCCCTTGGCCTTCATCGCACGGACACTGGCTTCGGCCTCGGCATAGTCCGCCGGCAGGGCGCCGTCGCCCAGAGCGACCCGCTTGCGGCCGGCGCTCAACGCCGCGTCGAGCTGGGCCGGATCGATCTCGGCGTTGCGCGCCAGGATCCGGTCGCGAAGCTGGGCCTCGACGACGAAATACATCTCGTTCAGCAGGTCGATCGGCAACGACTGGCGATTGACCACCGCCTCGTGAAGATCGGGATTGGCGGTCGCCCGGTCGACGGCCTGCTCGTGGGCCTGGCGCGACAGGGTGGCGCCTTCGTTGCGAAGCAGGACGCCCAGCGTGTGGTCGTCGCCACGCTCGACGATGGCCTCGGAGACGGAGGCCGACACCGAATGACGCCGAGAGATCGCGCGCAGGTGATCCTGGCCGTGGGTCCGGGCGACCTGGAGCAGATCGTCGTCGCTGAGCGCCCAGGAATGCTGCAGAACCGGGCGGGCGACCTCGATGTCGTCGCGAGCCAGGGATCGCATCAGCCCGGCCGGCGCGCCGGCGCCGCCCGCCATCCGCTGCGCCAGTTCGGCCCGGACCGCCGTTTCCATCTCGCCGGCCAGCTGGCCGAGCACTTCATCGAACAGGGCCATCTCGTTCGCGCCGTGACGCTCGCCCGAGAAGAACAGGTCGGTGACGCCCCGCAACAGCTCGCGACGACGACCGCTGTCGGTCTCGTGCGCCAGGGCGATCAGATCATGCAGGCGGCTTCCGGCCGCGACATCGACGCTCACTTGCCGGCTCCCGGGCTGGCCGCGGCGCGGCGCGCGGCGGTACGTTCAGCCTCGCGCTTGGCGGAGCGGGCGGCCTCGTCTGCCTCCTCGGAGGCGCCGACGCCGGCCATGCTGTCATCGTCGCCCGCATCGTCCTTCAGGACGCCGTCGCCGACGCCGCTGAGCGCGACGGCCCCGGCGAGGCTGGCCTCGGGCCTGAAGGCGGCGCGATCCCCCGGCGGCGGCATGGGTATTGGATCAGGCGTCTCGCCGTAGGCGCGGTGCACGGAATAGAAGCGCGGCGCGTTCGTCGCATAGAGTCCGCCAAGAGCGGGAACAGGGCCCGGCGGCGGCGCGAGGGCCGCGACCGGCGCGGGCGCGGGCGCACCCGTGACCGGGCGGCTGTAGAGGCTTTGCGGCGCGGCCCCCGGAGCGACGCCGGCGTAGGTGGCTCCCGGACGGGGCATCGGCGCCTGGACCATCGGCGTCTGAACGGCGGGAACGCGGGTCATCGGCGCCGGCGACGCGGCGGTGGGACGGTAGAGCCCGCCGGGCAGTATGGTCGGAGGTCCCGCGACGATAGACGGCGGTGTTTGCGGAACGGGCGGCGGCGCCTTGCCGGACCAGGTCAGCATCGGGCCTGCGTAGGGGGCGGCGCCGGCGCCATCGCCGCGCGCGGCCACGGTTGACCCGTAGCGATCACCGGCGTGGGCGCTTGCGGCGCTGGCCGCCAGGACGGCGATGACAAGGACGAGACGCATGCACGCTTCCGATCGACTGGATGCGTTCTGTGTAGTGCGCGCCGCTTAATCCTCGCCTAACGGCCGCGCCACCAGATCAGCGCCCGGCGTTCCGCCGCCTGCAGGATGGCGTAGAGACCGGCGCCCATGACCGCCAGAACGAACAGCGCCGCGAAGGCCTTGGCCGTCTGCAACCGGTTGGTGGCTTCCAGAATGCGCCATGCCAGGCCCTGCGACCCGCCTGATCCCGCGCCGAACTCGGCCACCACGGCCCCGACAACAGCCAGACTGGCGGCCACCTTGTGGCCCTGGAGAATGAGGGGCGCGGCGCTGGGAAGGCGCAGACGGGTCAGCTTCTGCCAACGGGTCGCGCCATAGAGGTCGAACAAGCGCTCAAGGTCGGGATCGGTCGATTTCAGGCCGGTCAGGACGCCGGAAAAGATCGGGAAGAAGGCCACGACGGCCGCCAGACCGACTACCGCGCGCTCCGGATGCTCCAGACCAGCCCAGACTGCCACGATGGGCGCTATGGCGATGATCGGAGTCACGCTGAGCGTCACGACCACGGGGTGAATTGCCTGTTCGACCAGATTGCTCAGCCCGGCGGTCAGGGCCAGCAGGCTGGCCACGAGGCTGGCGGCGAGCAGGGCCCAGAGCGCCGTGGCCAGGGTGTTCCAGCCCGAGAGGGCCAGCAGCGGCAGGTTGTCCCGCAGGGCCACGCCGATCGCGGACGGGGTGGGCAGAAAATAGCTCGGCACCGCCAGCGCCCGGCAGGCGAATTCCCAGGCGCCGAGGATCAGGCCGATGAAGACGACGGGGGCCAGAATGGCGGTCAGGGCCTTCACGCCGCGCGCTCCATGCCGTCGGCCAGCAGACCGGACACGGCCTCGGCGGTCTTCCGGAAGGCCTCCGTCGTGCGGAAACCCGGCGGCCGCGGCATGGGCCCCTCGACGGCGGCCTCGCCGGCGATGCGGCCCGGCCCCGGCGTCATCACGATGACCCGTGAGGCCATATAGACGGCCTCCTCGACGTTATGGGTGACGAACAGGATCGCCGGCCTCAGGTCCGACCAGAGAGAGAGGACATCGTCGGCGAGGGTGCGGCGGGTGATCTCGTCGAGCGCCGCGAACGGCTCGTCCAGCAGCAGCAGGCGAGGGCGGGTCACCAGCGCCCGGGCCAGCGACACCCGCATGGCCATGCCGCCCGATAGCTGCGCCGGCCGGCTGTCGGTCGCGGCGCCGAGACCGACCCGCTCGAGGGCTTCGCAGGCCCGGTCACGCGCGATCCGGCGCTCGACGCCGGCCAGCTCGAGCGGCAGGGCGACATTGGCCGCGGCGCTCATCCACGGGGCCAGCGTGGGGGCCTGGAAGACCAGTGAGGTCTCGCCCCGTCCGGCCGTGCGGTCGACCGTCCCCCGCGTGGGTTGCTCCAGTCCGGCCAGCAGGCGCATGGCGGTCGACTTGCCACACCCGCTCGGCCCGACCAGGGCGACGATCTCGCCGTCGGCCAGCGACAGGTCGACCGGTCCCAGCGCCCGCCGGCCGCGATAGTCGACCTCGACACTGGAAAGGGCGGCGGTCACGCCTTCGGTGTCACGAAGTCGAGCGTGAAGGCCTGACGGTAGTCCATGTCCTTCGGATAGACGCCTTGTTGCGAGGTGACCCTGAAGAACTCGGCCCATCGCGCCTCGCTCATCGCGCCGACGTTGCCGCCGGCCGCGTCGCCGGATTCGACGATGCCGTGCAGGCGCATCTGCTCGCGGGCGTTGGCCAGCAGGGCCGGGGTCATTTCCGGGTTGTCCTTGAGGATGAGCGCGTCAGCCGCGGCGGGGTCGCCGTGCAGATAGGCCTTCCAGCCCACGGCGCTGGCCTCGACGAAGGCGCGCACCATGTCCGGATCAGTTTCGATGATCCTGTTCGGGGCCAGCACCATGGTGGCGTAGCCGGGATAACCTTCGTCGGCGAGCAGGAAGACGGCGGGCTTGAAATGGCCCTCCTTTTCCACCTGATAAGGCTCGCTGGACAGGTAGCCCTGCACGATCGCCCGCTGATCTGCGAGGAACGGCGCCAGGCTGTAGTTGTAGCTGCGGACCTGGGCGTCGGTGAAGCCGTATTTGGCCTTCAGCCAGACCCAGAAGGCCGTCTTCGACGCATCGGCCAGCAGGATCGGCCGTCCGGCCATGTCGGCGATCTTCGCCACCCCCGTGCCGGGGTGCGCGATCAGCACCTGCGGGTCCTTCTGGAAGAAGGCTGCGACGGCCCTCACCGGCGCCTTTTCGGCCGCCATGTTCAGCGGGATGAAGCTGTTGGAGCCCATGCCCATCTCGATGGCGCCGGC